>JACCZY010000277.1 GCA_013695685.1 Geodermatophilaceae bacterium
GTGGACGTCTCGGGCGAGGCGGAGACGTCCACTTCCCCACATGTTGCACGGACGTCAGCGGGCGGAAGTCATGCACGAGGCGGCGGGCGCGCTGATCATCTTCACCGGTGCGCTCATCGCGTTCGCCCTGTTTCTGCGCGCTGGGTTCGCGAAGCGTCGTTCTCCGCGCGAGTTCGTGGCTATCCGACTAACCCTCGGCCGGTTCCTCGCCCTCGGGCTGGAATTCCAACTGGCCAGCGACATACTGCGTACTGCCGTCTCGCCGAGCTTCACCCAGATCGGACAACTTGCTGCGATCGCTGCCATCCGAACGGCGCTGAACTACTTCCTGTCCCGAGAGATCGCCAATGAGAGCGCCGAGGTCGAGCGCGCGGGAAGCGAGCGGGGCGAATCCTCGGCCAAAGGGCCGTGACCGAGCTACTCGAGCTGGCTGCCCTCCTGGTGACGGGGGCAGCACTGACGGTCGCCGCGGTCGTCCTCGTCACAACGCGCCGGCCGGCTATCGCACTGCCTGTTCTGCTGGAGTTCCTTACCGCCGCCGGGCTGATCCGGCTGGCGGCACAACCGACGTGGACGAGACTGTTCGTGGCTGCCGGAGTGGTGGCATTGCGCCGGCTGGTCGTCGTCGGCCTCGAGCCCGCTGGCCGCGGGCGTGATCGACCGGCGGGACCTCCCCGGGCACAGGCTCAGGCTGCCCTCTGGTTGCGACGGCCGACCAGCTCGGCTGAGCGTCAGGGGGACAAGCCAACCCGCTACGGTGATGGTTGCGACGAGACGGGGTGTGACCATGGGCGGCCCAGCCCGGCAACTGCTCACGGCGGTTCTGCTGTCAGTGCTGGTAGCCGGCTGCGGCGGGACGGTGTCGGGGCAGGGCAGCTACCTCAGGGCCGGCCCGGCGGTGCCGTCATCGACGGGGACGCCGTCGACCGGGGCGCCGACGTCCGGGGCGCCGACGACCGGGGAACCGACGGAATCCACCAGCGCGGAGCCCTCGCCGACGACGGAGAACACTTCGACCTCGGCTGCCCCGACGACGGCGAGCGCGACTAGCGCCCCTCCGCCGCCGTCGGAGGAGTTCGATTCTCAGGGCTGGGTGGTGGAATCCGTCGAGTTCAGCTCCGACATCCTCGGCAACTTCCAGGGCATCGCGCGGATCAACAACACGGCCGACATCCCACGATCGGCCCTATTCACCTTTTCGCTCTTCAAAGGCGAGGACCTGGTCGCAGCCCTGATCGGCAGCGTCACCGAGGTTCCGCCCGGTGACACCGTCACGGTGCAACTGATCGGTCTTGACCCCTTCGTCGAAGGCCCTTACAGCATCGACTTTCAGGTGGACTTCACCTTCTGAGCCCCCACGGCTGCGGACATGCCGCCGTTGACGGAGCCGGTCGGGACACCCGACTAGTCGGGCAGGCTCGCCAACCCAGACTCGAGGAAGCGCCGACCGGTCACCTTCTCCGATACGCCGGTGCGGTCTAGGTACGGCGTGATGCCGCCGTTCCAGAATGCCCAGCCGCCGCCCAGCAGCAGGCACAGGTCCACGTCCTGCGGGGCGGCGACCACCCCGTCGTCGAGCAGGATCCGGATCTCCTCGGCCAGCGCCGACCGTGCGCGATCCAGCACCTCGGCCTCGGTCAGCGGGGTATCGCCCTGCGGCCAGAGCGCCGCGACCTCTATGTCAACCGACGGCTGACCGTCGGCACTCCATGTGTAGACACCGGCCTTGCCGGCGGCGACGAGGGCACGCAGTCCCGGTGAGGCGCCGAACCGGTCGGGGAACGCCGCGTGCAGCGACTCCGCGGTGTGCAGGGCGACGGCCGGGCCGACGAGCTGCAACAGGATGAACGGCGACAGCGGCAGCCCGAGTTCGCTGACCGCCCGGTCGGCCACCTCGAACGGCGTACCGTCGTCGACCGCGCCGATGACCTCGCCGAGCGCCCTGGTCACGAGCCGGTTGAACACGAAAGCCGGCGCGTCCTTCACCAGCACGCAGGACTTGCGCAGCGTCTTGCCCACCGCGAACGCCGTCGCAAGCGTCGCGTCGTCGGTCGACTCGGCGCGGACGACCTCGAGCAGCGGGAGGACGGCCACCGGGTTGAAGAAGTGGAAGCCCACAACCCGCTCCGGGTGCTGCAAGCGCGCGGCCATCTCGGTGACCGACAGGGACGACGTGTTCGTGGCCAGCACGCACTGCGGCGAGACCACGGCCTCCACCTCGGCGAACACCGTCTGCTTGAGGCCCATCTCCTCGAAGACGGCCTCGATGACGAAGTCGGCGTCGGCGAACTCGTCCTTGGTCAACGACCCGGAGACGAGACCCTTCAGCCGGTTGACCTTGTCCGGCGAAACCCGCCGCTTCTGCAGCAGCTTGTCGATCTCGGTGTGCACGTAGCCGACACCCTTGTCTACCCGGGACTGGTCCACGTCAGTCAGGACGACCGGCACCTCGAGCCGCTGGATGAAGAGCATCGCGAGCTGGCTGGCCATGAGGCCGGCGCCGACGATGCCGACTTTGGTCACCGGCCTCGCCAGTGAAGCGTCCGGCGCCCCGGCCGGGCGCTTGGCCCGCTTCTGCACGAGGTCGAAGGAGTACAGGCCGGCCCGTAGTTCCTCGGTCATCAGCAGGCCGGCCAGCGCCTCGTCCTCCGCCGCGGTTCCAGCGGCGAAGGTCTCGGCCTCGGTGCCGTTCTCGGCGAGTGCGAGCAGCCGCAAGGCGCGGTACGGCGCCGGCGCGTGCCCGCCGCTCTTCATGTCGGCGATCGCCTTGCCGCGGGCCAGTGCTGCCGCCCAGGTGTCACCGCGTTCGATCTCCGGCCGGATCACCTGGCTCGGGTCGGAGACCACCGAGCCGAGCCATCGCAGTGACTCCTCGAGGAAGTCGGCCGGCTTGAACATCACGTCGGCGATCCCGAACTGCAGCGCCTGCTTCGCCTTAAGCATGCGGTTCTGGTTCAGAGCGTTCTCGATGATGACCGTTACTGCCTTGTCCACGCCGATCAGGTTCGGCAGCAACTGCGTGCCGCCCCAGCCCGGCAAGAGGCCGAGAAAACACTCCGGCAACGCGATCGCTGCCGCGGCCGCCGACAGGGAGCGGAAGTGGCAGTGCAGGGCCAGTTCCAGCCCGCCACCCATGGCCGCACCGTTGACGAACGCGAACGTGGGCACCGTGGAGTCCTTGAACCGGCAGAACACCCGGTGCCCCAGCGCGCCGATCTCGACTGCCTTCTCGCGTGTCGTGATCTGCGGTACGCCGGATAGATCCGCGCCCACCGCGAAGATGAACGGCTTGCCGGTCACGGCAATCGCTCGAACCTTCGGCGTACGGGCCTCGATGTCGTCGAGCGCACTGTCCAATGAGGACAGTCCTGCCAGCCCGAACGTGGAGGGCCGGGTGTGGTCGAGGCCGTTGTCCAGGGTGATCAGCGCGACCTCGCCGGACAGTCCCGGTACGGCGACGTACCGGACCAACGCCCTTGTCACGACCTCGGCTCCCGGCGCCGCGGGGGGTGCGTCGGCGCGGGTCACGGGGAACCTCCGTCGTACGCCGGATTCTCCCAGATCACCGAGCCGCCCATGCCGATGCCGATGCACATCGCGGTCAGGCCGTAGCGCACGTCGGGCCGCGCAGCGAAGTGCCTCGCCAGCTGTGTCATCAGCCGTACGCCGGAGCTTGCCAGCGGGTGGCCGACGGCGATCGCCCCGCCCCAGGGGTTCACGCGGGCGTCGTCGTCGGTGATCCCGAAGTGGTCGAGGAAGGCGAGCACCTGGACCGCAAACGCTTCGTTCAGCTCGAACAGTCCGATGTCCTCAATGGACAGTCCGGTGTTCCGCAACGCCTTTTCGGTGGACGGCACCGGCCCGACGCCCATGACTTCGGGCTCGACCCCGACGAAGCCGTAGCCGACCAGCCGCATCGCCCGCGGCAGCCCGAGTTCCTCGGCAACGTTCTCTGCGGCGAGGATGCAGCCGGTCGCGCCGTCGTTCAGGCCGGCCGCGTTGCCGGCCGTGACCCGGCCGTGGATACGGAACGGTGTCTTGAGCGCGGCCAGGTCGCTGACGCTCGTCCCGGGCCGCGGCGGTTCGTCGGCACTGGCCAGGCCGTAGCCCCGATCGGTGGACCGGATGGCCACCGGCACGAGGTCGGCGGCGATGCTGCCTTCGGCCAGTGCCGCGGCGTACTTGGCCTGGCTCGCGGCGGCGAAGGCGTCGGCCCGCTCCTTGGTGATCGCCGGGTACCTGTCGTGCAGGTTCTCCGCGGTCTGCCCCATGACGAGTGCGGAGCTGTCCACCAGCTTCTCGGAGAGGAACCGGGGGTTCGGGTCGACACCCTCGCCCATCGGATGGTGCCCCATGTGCTCGACGCCGCCGGCGATGGCGACGTCGTACGCGCCAAAGGCGATCCCGCTGCCGAGGGTCGTCACCGCGGTCATCGCACCAGCGCACATCCGGTCGATTGCGAAGCCGGGGACGGTGTTCGGCAGTCCCGCCAACAACGCTGCGGTCCGGCCGATCGTCAGTCCCTGATCGCCGATCTGGGTAGTGGCTGCGATAGCCACTTCGTCGACGCGCTCCGGCGGCAGTTCAGGGTGCCGCCGCAGCAGTTCGCGGATGACCCGGACGACAAGGTCGTCGGCGCGGGTTTCGGCGTACAGACCGGTCGGTACGGCCTTGCCGAACGGAGTCCGTACGCCGTCCACGAAGACGACGTCGCGCAGCGCTCGCGCGGTGTGGCTGCGGACAGGGGAGGGGGCTGACATGCCCTGCACCCTAGACGATGTTACCGACGGGTAACAAAGTGCGGGCCGGTGCCGGCGAGCCAGTGGTGATCAGTCCGACCAGGGGCCTTGCCCTCCCACCCGGTGGATGCTGATGTGGGTGATGAAACCGGGCGGCGGGTCAGGGAACGGTGGGAAGACGGTCCCGGGCCCGACGTAGGTCTGCGCGAGCCGGTTCAGCAGCTCGGGCGCGCCGCCCTCGGTGATCCGGGCGGTGCCATGCACCACGAGAAAGTGCCGCATCCCGATCTCGTTGCCGCC
>JACCZY010000278.1 GCA_013695685.1 Geodermatophilaceae bacterium
GTCAGCGACGACGTGCTGCGCTGTGGCGCCGAGGTCGTCGTCCACGCCTACAGCGACGGCCGCGCACCGGGACTGGCGCGGGTCCAGGACCTCGGCGTGGAGGCCGTCACGTTTCCGGCGGCCGGCACCAGCGAGGACATCGCCATGCTGCTCGCCGACGAGAAGGGCGCCAGCCTGATCGTGGCGGTGGGCACCCACGCCACCCTGGTCGAGTTCCTGGACAAGGGTCGCGCCGGGATGGCCTCGACGTTCCTGACCAGGCTGCGCCTGGGGGGCAAGCTCGTCGACGCCAAGGGTGTGAGCCGCCTCTACCGCCCGAGGATCTCCAACGCGGCGCTGTTCCTACTCGTGATCGCCGCACTTGCAGCGATCGTCGCCGCGCTGGCGGTGTCCACGCCCGCCCTGGCATGGCTGCAGATATTCCGCGATGCCTGGGACAGCTTCGTCTTCTGGCTCGAGGACATCTTTTCGTGATCAGTTTCCGGTACCACCTGGTGTCGCTCATCTCCGTCTTCCTCGCCATCGCACTGGGCATCGTCATCGGTACGACGCAGCTCAACGGCGCGGTACTGGACGGGCTGCGCGACCAGGTGGACGGGCTGTCCGACGACAAGCGCGCGCTGGAGGGTCGGAGCCAGACGCTGCAGAGCCAGCTCAGCGAGGGTGACTCCTTCGGGGAGGCGGTGGCGCCGGTCCTCGTCGCCGACACGCTGCCTGGAGCCACGGTGCTCGTGGTCCTGACGGCGGACGTCGATGCGGGTGTCGTCGACCGGACGACCACCCTGATCGAGGCAGCCGGCGCGACGGTGGCCGGCACGCTGCAGCTGCTGCCGGAGTACAGCGATCCGCAGGTGGCGCGGGATCTGCAGAACTACGCTACGAGCGAGGGTGTGCCGCCGGGCATCCAGTTGCCGGTCACCGACGACGCGGCCGTGCTCGTCGGAGCCCTGCTCGGCGATGTCTTGATGAACCCCTCGGACGGCATCGAGCCACCCGACCCGACCGCGACCACCACCGTGCTCGCCGCCTTGTCGAGCCTCGGCGTGCTCAGCGTCGAAAGCCCGGAGGTCGTCGGCGCCGACTACGCGATCATGATCACCGCAGCTGCGCTGGAAGGAGACGATGCCGCTGAGCGCAATCGCGCCTTGGCCGCGCTCGCCGAGGCGTTGGACTCGGCCGGTCGTGGCGCAGTCGTCGCCGGTGACGCGCAGTCCGCGGCGGCAACCGGCCTGGTCGGTGTCATTCGCGCCGACGCCGGACTCGCCAACGCTGTGTCCACTGTGGACAACGTGAACGTCGCGGCGGGACGGGTGGCCACGGTCCTGGCGTTGTCAGCCGAGCGAGTCGGGATCTCCGGGAAGTACGGGACCGGTGAGGATACCCAGCCGGTTCCGCCGCTGGACCAGTGACAGCGCGCAACGAGCAATGAGCGTGGCGGGACGCTTCAGTCTCACCGCCGTCGGCGGCGTCCTGGCTGAGGTCGTCCTCGCGATGCTGAGGGCTGCCCCACCCGGTGGTGCCGCGCTGTGGTCGCGCCGCAACCATCGCGGCGAACGGGTCACCCTGCTGGCCGGCCCCGCCGTGGCCGCGGCGGCGACGGTCACCGCCTGCGCGGGCGCCGTACCGTCGCTGTTCCGGGCCGCCCTCGTCGCCGGCGCCGGCAGCGGCATTGTCGGGGTGTACGACGACCTTGCCGGCCTACGGCCCGGCCAGGAGGCGGACAAGGGTTTCGCCGGGCACCTCCACGCGTTGCGCGCCGGCCGGGTCAGCTCGGGAACCATCAAGCTCGGCGTCGTCGGACTTGCTGGCGTCGTCGCCGGCCGTTCGGCGGCGCGGGGACAGCTGGACCGGCTGGTTGCCGGGGGGGTCGTGGCGGGTACGGCGAACCTGGTGAACCTGCTCGACCTGCGGCCGGGCCGGGCGCTCAAGGTGGTGCTGCTGCTGGGCGTCCCGCTGCTCGGCGGGCCGCACGGCTCAATGATCGCCGGCCCGGTGGGTGCGGCCGCGACGCTGCTGCGCCGGGATCTCGCGGAGCAGGTCATGCTCGGAGACGGCGGGGCGAACGCGCTCGGCGCGCTGCTCGGGTTGCGGTTCGCCCTCGCCGGCGGCCCCGGCTGGCGGCGCGCGCTGCTGATCGTCATCGTCGGGCTCACCGCGGCCAGTGAGCGGGTGAGCTTCACTCGCGTCATCGAGGCGACACCCGTTCTGCGGCAGCTCGACGCGCTGGGGCGTCGCCCCATCCGCCGGTAGTCCACCGGGATGTCCCGTCCGTTCGCGCTCGGTATGGCTGGCGCCGCCATGCTCATCGCGGCGCTGACGATCCTGGCCCGGATCACTGGCTTCGGGCGCATCCTCGTCTTCTCCCGCACGGTCGGGCAGACCTGCCTCGGCGACACCTACCAGACCGTGAACACGGTGCCGAACATCGTCTTCGAGATCGTCGCCGGCGGCGCCCTGGCCAGCCTCGTCGTCCCGCTGCTCGCCCGGGCCGTCGCCGCCGGCGACCGCGAGCGGGCCGGGCGGATCAGCTCCGCACTGCTCACCTGGACCGTCCTGCTGCTCACGCCGATGGCGGTGGCCGTCGCCGTACTCGCCGAGCCGATCTCGGCGCTGCTACTCGGATCCAAGAGCTGCCCGGGTGCGGTCGACGTCGGGGCTTCGATGCTGCGCGTCTTCGCGCCGCAGGTCCTCCTGTACGGCGTCGGCATCGTGGTCACCGGAGTCCTGCACGCGCACCGTAGGTTCGGCGGCGCCGCGCTGGCGCCGTTGCTGTCCAGCGCGGTCGTGATCGCGGCGTACCTGGTCTTCGGGGCGACCACGCCGCGCGGCACCGATGTCGGGACGCTGGACCGGTCGGCCGAACTGATCCTGTCCGTCGGCACCACGCTCGGGGTCGTGATCCTCGCGCTCAGCCTGCTCGCGCCCCTAACCCGCCTCGGCCTGCGGCTGCGGCCGACGCTGCGTTTTCCCGCCGGGGTCGCCGGCCGCGCCCGCCGGCTGGCGGCAGCCGGCGTCGCCGCGCTCATCGCCCAGCAGGTATCGGTCGCGGTGGCGCTGTTGCTCGGCAACGGGGCCGGCGTACCGGCCGGATCGGTGACCGTCTTCCTCTACGCCCAGACGATCTACCTGCTGCCCTGGGCTGTCCTCGCGGTGCCCATTGCGACATCGGTGTTCCCTCGGCTGGCCGACCGTTGGGACGCCGCGGATGACGCGGCGTACTCCCGCGTCCTTGCCAGGGCCACGCGCGCGGTGATCCTGACCGCCCTTCTTGCCGCCGCAGTCCTGGTGGCGGCGGCAGAACCCATCGCGCGGATCGTGGTGGAGTCCGCTCCCGGCCGTCCGAGCGTGCCGGCGCTCGCCGCCGGGGTCGCCGCATTCGCACCGGGTCTCATCGGCTACGGCCTTTTCACGCTGCTCTCCCGCGCGTTGTATGCGCGTGGGGAAGCGCGCTCCACCGCGGTTGCGTGCGTCACGGGCTGGCTCGTTGTCGTCGCAGTCGACGTCGTGCTGGCCGTGCGATGGCCGCCGCAGGACCGGGTTGTCGTGCTGGCCGTGGGCAACAGCGTCGGGATGATCCTGCTCGGCGCGATGCTGCTTGGCGTCGTGCTGCGCAGAGCGGGCCGGCCGGCGCTGTCCGGCGTCTCCCGGGCTGTCGTCGGGGGGGTGCTCTGCGCGGTCGTGGCCGGCATCGCGGGCCGGGCGCTGGCCGAGGTCCTCGACAGGCCGGGCATCGCCGCCGCGGTGGTGGCCGCTACAGCCACCGCGTTGTGTGTTGCCGTCGTGTTCGGGGTCATGATGGTGGCGATACTGCGCGCCGAGCTCCGTGCGGCGCTGTCAACGATCAACCGGGGCAGGGCGCGACGCGCCGCCAGGAGCGGAGGGGAGGTCAGTTGACGGGGCAGCTGGCCGGGCGGCGGATCGCCCTGACGCTCGCGACGAGCACCGGTGGTGTGGGCGCGCACGTCCGTTCGCTCATCGGACCCCTCCGGGCGGCCGGGGCACACGTCAGCGTGCACGGCCCAACGGCCACTGAGGCGTTGTTCGGATTCGCTCCGGCCGGTGCCCGCTTCGTCCCGGTCGAGATCGCCACGAACCCCCGTCCCGCGCACGACGCCCGGGCCGTGGCCCGGTTGGCGAGGCTTACCCGGCATTCCGACGTCGTACACGCGCACGGCCTGCGGGCCGGCCTGGTCGCCGTTCTCGCGGGTGTGGTCCGGACCCGTCCCACCGTCGTCACTTTGCACAACGCCCTGCTGGATCCGCCGGGGCTGCGCAGGCGGGTTCTGGTGTCCCTGGAGCGGCTGGTGTGCCGTCGAGCGGACATCGTGCTCGCCGTCTCCGGTGACCTGGTCGCCCGCGCGATGCGGGTCGGTGCCCGCGACGCGCGGATGGCGCCGGTCGCCGCCCCGCCGCTGCCC
>JACCZY010000019.1 GCA_013695685.1 Geodermatophilaceae bacterium
CGGCACGGCCGCCGAGCCCGCCGCCGCCTCCGTCGCCGGGCTCGCCCGGCACGACGTCCTCGCAGCCTACGGGCGGCGGCTCAAGCAGCGGACCCGGCGGCAGCAGTACCGACCAGAGCGGACCCGGCGAGAGCACGCCGCCGACCGGATCGAACACACCCTCGTCGCCCCCGTCCCCGACCAGCACCGTCGGCTCCGAAGCACCGACGCCACAGCCATCGGCTGCTACCAGGGACCTCAGCGCGGCGAACACCGACGAGGACACCCCGTGGGGGGTTCTGGTCGCCGGCGTGGTGGCCGCTGCCCTGGCGGGCGGGGCGTACTGGCAGATCCGACAGCGGCGATGAACCGCCACGGCGAGCTGCATCCCCTCGCCTGGTGGTTGTGGGCGATCGGAATGGCCACCGCCGCGAGCCGCACCACCAACCCGTTGCTCCTGCTTCTGATCATCGCCGTGCTCGGGTACGTCGTCGCCGCCCGCCGCCCGGCGCAGGGCTGGGCGCGCGGCTTCCGCGCGTACCTGATCCTCGGCCTGGTAGTCGTCGCGATCCGGACCGTCTTCCACATCATCTTCGGCGGCGGGCTGGGCGAGACCGTGCTGGTGCGGCTGCCGGAGCTTCGGCTACCCGAGTGGGCCGCAGGCATCCGCCTCGGCGGCGCGGTCAGCGCCGAGGGGCTGGCCAGCGCCCTTTACGACGGCCTGCGCCTGGCCACCCTGCTGATCTGCGTGGGCGCCGCCGTCACGCTGGCCGAGCCGCGGCGGCTGCTGCGGACGCTGCCGGGAGCGCTGTACGAACTGGGACTGGTCGTCGTGGTGGCGATCAGCCTGGCCCCCCAGCTGGTCGAGTCGGCGCTGCGGGTACGCCGCGCCCGGGCGCTGCGCGGCGCCAGCGGGCGTGGCCTGCGGGCGGTGCGCTCGATCGGGATGCCGGTGCTGGCGATGGCGCTGGATCGGGCGGTGTCGCTGGCCGCGGCCATGGACGCGCGTGGGTACGGCCGCTCGGGCTCGGTCAGCGCTGGCACCCGCCGGCTCACTGCGGGCCTGCTGCTGATGGGCTTGCTCGGCCTGTCCCTGGGCGCTTACGGCGTACTGGCCGCCCCTGAGCAGGGCTCCGTCGGGCTGCCCAGCCTGCTGGTCGGCGTACTCGCCTGCGTTGCCGGTCTCGCGGTCGGCTCGCGCCGGGTGCTGCGCAGCCGCTACCGCGCCGAGCGGGTGGACCCGCGCTCCGCTGCTGTGGCCGCGAGCGGGATGGTGGCGGCCGTCTGTCTGCTCGTGACGTCGAGGTACGACGTGGCGACGGCGTACCCCTCGACGTACCCCCTCGACGTCCCGCAGCTGGCGCTGCTGCCGGTACTAGGGCTGCTGATCGCGCTCGCACCGGCCTGGGTCGCGCGGTCCCCCACCTCGCCGGACAGCCGCGCAACGGAACGTCCCAGCGCCACGGGCGCCGAGCCCACGCCCGCTGTCGGGGCGGGCCGGTCATGATCCGCTTCGACCACGTCTCCGTGCGGTACGCCGATGCGGCCGCCGATGCGCTGTCCGGGGTGGATCTGACCGTCCCCGACGGCGAGCTGTGCCTGGTGGTCGGCCGGACCGGGTCGGGCAAGTCGACGCTGCTCGGTGCCGCCAGCGGGCATGTCCCGCACTTCACCGGCGGCCGGCTGAGCGGTCGGGTGCTGGTCGACGGGCGCGACACCCGGGAGTTCCGCCCGCGTGAGCTCGCCGATGTCGTGGGCGTGGTAGGCCAGAGCCCGGTCGACGGCTTCGTCACCGACAGCGTCGAGGACGAGCTGGCGTTCACGATGGAGTCGCTCGGGATGCAGCGACCGGTGATGCGCCGTCGGGTCGAGGAGACGCTGGACCTGCTCGGGCTCGCCGAGCTGCGCGACCGGCCGCTCGCGCAGCTGTCCGCCGGCCAGCAGCAACGGGTCGCGATCGGCTCCGCGCTCACCGCCCACCCGCGGGTCCTCGTACTCGACGAGCCGACCAGCGCCCTGGATCCCGGTGCCGCTGAGGACGTACTCGCCGCGCTGCACCGGCTGGTGCACGACCTGGGCATCACCGTGCTGCTGAGCGAGCACCGGCTGGAACGGGTGGTCCAGTACGCCGACTCGGTGATCAGCCTCGCCGGCCCCGGGCAGCCGCCGCGGTACGGCGTACCGGGGGATGTGCTCGGAGCCTCTGAGGTCGCTCCCCCGGTCGTGCATCTGGGCCGGCTGGCCGGCTGGTCGCCGCTGCCGGTGTCCGTGCGGGATGCCCGGCGGCAGGCCGTGGACCTGCGTTCCCGACTGTCGACGCTGGCTGCCCCCGCCACCAGCCGGGCAGGCGGCAGTGTCGTTCTGCGGACGAGCGGCCTGACTGTTCGTTACCGCGGCGGCCCGCCGGTCCTGCATGACCTCGACCTCACCCTGGCGGCGGGGCAGGTGAGCGCCCTGATGGGACGCAACGGCGCCGGCAAGTCCACCCTGCTGTGGACCCTGCAGGGGGCCCTGAAACCGCTGCGCGGCACCGTCCATGTCGGCACCGAGGAACCGTCGGCGCTGGACCCCGCGGACCGCCGTACCAGGGTGGCGTTGGTACCGCAGGATCCGACCGACCTGCTGTACCTCGACACCGTCGGCACCGAATGCCGGCAATCGGACACCGAGTCGCAACGCCCGGCCCGGGAGACCCGGGCACTGCTGGACCGGTTCACCCCCGGAGTGGACGACGATACCGACCCGCGGGACCTGTCCGAAGGGCAGCGGCTGAGCCTCGTACTCGCCATCCAGCTCGCGGCGCGGCCGCGCGTGCTGCTGCTGGACGAGCCGACGCGGGGACTGGACTACCTGGCCAAGGACCGGCTCGCCGCCGCGCTCACCCAGCTGTCCCGTGACGGGACTGCGGTGTTGCTGGCGACGCACGACGTGGAGTTCGTGGCGACCGTCGCCGACCGGGTCCTCGTGCTCGCCGGCGGCGAGATGATCACCGACGGCGCCACCCGGGACGTGGTGCTGTCCTCACCGACGTACGCGCCCCAGGTCGCCAAGGTGCTCGCCCCCGACGCCTGGCTCACCGTCGCCGAGGTCGCCCGCGCCCTGCCGGTCCCGGCATGAGTCAACCGCAGGAAGACGCCGCTCTGACGCTCCAGGTTTCCGCCGGTGCCCCGGACGAGCCGGCGCCCGCCGTACGAGCAACCTCTCGACCGGTTCCGGTCGGGCCCAGAGGCGCCCTGGCGATCGCCATCGCGTCGGTGTTCGGGGTAGCGGCGTTCGGCTGGCCGTTCCTGGTCGCCCCGCAGTCGGGACTCACCGACGGGCTGGACGCCTGGCTCGTCTTCGGCTGCCTGCTCGCCCTGGTCATCGTCACTGTGCTCGCCCTGCTGGCCGAGGGAACGATGGACGCCAAGGCCGTCGCCATGCTCGGTGTGCTGTCGGCCGTCGCCGCGGCGGTCCGACCCCTCGGAGGCGGTACGGCGGGCATCGAACCGCTGTTCTTCGTGATCATCCTGGGCGGCCGCGCCTTTGGCCCGGGGTTCGGCTTCGTGCTGGGCTCCACCGCGCTGTTCTCCTCCGCGCTGCTGACCGGCGGGGTCGGTCCCTGGCTGCCGTTCCAGATGTTCGCCGCGGCCTGGGTCGCAATGGGTGCAGGGTTGCTGCCGCGCTGCACCGGTCGCCGGGAGGTCGCGGTGCTGGCGGCGTACGGCGCGGTGGCTGCCTTCCTCTACGGCCTGGTGATGAACCTGACCTTCTGGCCGTTCACTCTGGGTCCGCTGACCTCGATCTCGTTCGTCCCCGGGGACCCGGTCGGTGACAACCTCGTCCGCTTCCTCGCCTACGACCTGGCCACCTCGATGGGCTGGGACCTCGGCCGCGCCGTCACGACCGCGCTGCTCGTGGCGCTGACCGCGAAGCCGGTGCTCCGGGCGCTGCGCCGGGCCGGGCGCCGGGCCGCCTTCGACGCCGTACCCGAATTCACCCCGGGCCTCGGCAGCCGCACAACCCCACCCGGAATCTCCCGGCGATCATGAAGATCTGTGGCCCGATTCGCCCGATATGTCCGACTCAGGACACCCGGAACTCCATGATCGTCGCGCGAAGGGAGCGATCCGCGGTACAGGACCTTCAGGATCGTCGCGGGTGGGAGCGATCAGCGGTGCGGCGTGAAGTCCGGCGGGCGCTTCTCGGCGAAAGCGCGCGCCCCCTCCATCCCCTCCTCGCCCTGCGCGTACAAGTCGAGGCCGTCGAAGGCCAGATGGGACATGCCGCCGATGTGGTCGCTGTCGGCGTTGAACGAGTGCTTCAGGAAGCGTAGGGCGGTCGGTGAGTACGCGCCTATCGTCGTACCCCAGCGGTGCGCCGTGGGCAGCAACTCCGCGGCCGGTACGACGGCGTTCACCAATCCCCACCGTTCGGCGGTTGCCGCGTCGAACTTCTCCAGCAGGAACCAGATCTGCCGAGCCCGCTTCTCCCCCACGACCCGCGCGAGGTAGGCCGAGCCGAAGCCGGCGTCGAAGGAGCCGACCCGCGGGCCGGTCTGACCGAACGTGGCGTGCTCGGCGGCCACCGTCAGGTCGCACAGCACATGCAGTACGTGCCCGCCGCCGATCGCCGCGCCGTTCACAGCGGCGATCACCGGCTTGGGAATGTCGCGAATGATCCGGTGCAGCCGCTCGATCTCGAACGTGCCCCACTCGGTGTCCCCGTAGCCGCCGGTCTCGGCGCGTTCCTTGACGTCACCGCCGGCGCAGAACGCCCGGTCCCCGGCCCCGGTGAGCACGACCGCCGAGACCTCGCGCGAGGCCCAGGCCCACTTGAACGCCGAGATCAGCTCGTCCACCGTTCGGCCACGGAAGGAATTCATCCGCTCCGGCCGGTCGATCGTCACGGTGGCCACCCCGTCGGCGACGGCGTACCGGATGTCGGTGAACTCCTCGATCTTCACGCCTGTCCCCAACGGTCGGCGGCTGCTGGCTATCGTGGCGATCGTAACGAGAGAGGAGCGCAGCGATGGGCGAGCGCCGTACGTGTCTGGTCACCGGGGGCGGCCGCGGCATCGGCCGCGCGGTGGCCGTCCAGCTCTCCGAACTCGGTCACCGGGTGGCGCTGACCGCCCGGAACGCCGAGCAGCTGCAGGAGACCGCCGCACTGCTCAACGGCCCGGCGATGACACATCAGGCCGACATCACCGACGACGACGCGGTCGGCGAGCTCTTCATCGCGGTCGAGCACGAGTGGGGCCCGGTGGACATCCTCGTGGCGAACGCCGGAGCGGGAATGTCCTCCCCGGTCCAGCGGACGACCGACGAGGACTGGCAGCGGATGCTGGATCTCAACCTGACCGCGCCGTTCCAGTGCATCCGGCGCGCGGTACCGGCGATGACGGACAGCGGGTGGGGACGCATCGTTGTCGTCGCGTCCATGGCGGCGAAGATGGGAGCGCCGTACCTGGCCGCCTACACCGCGGCGAAACACGGTGTGCTGGGGCTGGTCCGCGCGGCGGCGGCCGAACTCGCCGACACCGGCGTCACGGTCAACGCCGTCTGCCCCGGGTACGCCGACACCCCGATGACCGACCAGGTCGTGCAGGCCATCCAGAACCGGACCGGCCGAAGCACTAAGGAGGTCCGCTCGATCCTTGCCCACAAGCAACCGATCGGCCGACTGGTCACACCGGACGAGGTAGCCCAGGCGATCATGCTGTGCGTCGCGAACGGCGCCATCACCGGCCAGGGCATCAACGTCGACGGCGGAGCGGTCCAGTCGTGACCGGACCTGGGCGGGTGGGGAAAGTGGTCACTTACGACAGTTTTGGCCGCCCTCGACGTGTCGTTGACCACTCACCGGTGGGTAACCGGTTATGACCCAGCAGCGGGTGAACCCGCCGGAGATGGCCCGACCCTCCGGGTTCAGCCACGTCGTGGTCGCACCGGCCGGTCGTACGGCGTACCTCGCGGGGCAGACGGCGCTTGACAGGGACGGTCGGATCGTCGGTGCGGACATCGTCGAGCAGTTCGAGCAGGCGCTCGCCAACCTGCTCACCGCACTGCGCTCCGTCGGCGGCGAACCCGGGCACCTGACGTCGATGACCGTCTACATCGTCGACATGGCGGGCTACCGGGCCCGCGCCCGCGACATCGGCGCGGTCTGGAAACGGCTCGTGGGGCAGGACTATCCGGCGATGGCCGGCATCGGAGTCGCCCGGCTGTGGGACGACGAGGCGCTGGTCGAGGTGCAGGGCGTCGCCGTCCTGCCGTGACCGCCGGCAATGGCAACGCCGATCAAGGAGCTGCTCGATGACGCCGCCTGCAGATGTATAGTGATGTCGTGCAGCGGACCCAAATCTATCTCGACGATGAGGTCAGCGATCTCCTCGCTGAGATGTCCGCTCGCACGGGCGCGTCCCGCTCGGAGCTGATTCGTCGAGCGGTCCGGGCCCAGTACCACGGCGAGTCACCGGAGGGACGGCTCGGTGCGCTGCGCGCCTCGGCCGGCATGTGGAGAGACCGCTCCGGCACTGGCGCGGAGTACGTCGAGGAGTTGCGCACTGGTCTCGACGATCGGCTGGCGCAGGTGAGACTGAAGTGAAGCTGGTCGACACCTCGGTGATCGTCGACCATCTTCGAGGCAGCGTTGCGGCGACAGCGTTGCTCGAAGCCTGGGTCGATACCGACGAATCGCTGGCGGCCAGCGAACTCACCCGCTTCGAACTGCTCTCCGGTGTGCGTCCAGCCGAACAGGACGCCCTCGAGGCGTTGTTCTCCGTGTTCGCCTGGGTTCCCGTCACAGAGGACGCGTGCCGACACGCTGGGGCATTCGCTCGCACCTACCGGCGCAGCCACTCCGGGATCGGTGTCGTCGACTACCTGCTTGCTGGTACAGCGCAAACGCTGGGCGCCGACCTGGTGACCACGAACGTCCGTCACTTCCCCATGTTCGACGATCTCCGGGCGCCGTACTCCGACGGCTCGCACAAGTCCTGACACGGCCTGGTCCGGCCGACAGCCGTCAGCACCGATCCACTACCTTGCCGCCCCACCATGAGACCGGACAATACTGACGGCAACGCCGACAAGGAGGCCGTTGATGCAGTTGTCCCCATCGGCACACACCGACTCGTTCAGCCGCGACAACCTGCCTCCGGGCGACCAGTGGCCGGATCTGACCTTCGACCTGCCCGAGTTGCAGTACCCGGACCGGCTGAACGCAGCGGTCGCGCTGCTGGACGACACCATCGCCGAGCACGGAGCGGACCGCCCGTGCCTGCTGTCGCCGACGGAGACCTGGACGTACGCCGAGGTACGCCGCACCGCGCACCGGGTCGCCGCCGTCCTGGTGGACGACCTGGGGCTGGTGCCCGGCAACCGGGTGCTGCTGCGTGGCCCCAACACCCCGTGGCTGGCCGCATGCTGGTTCGGCGTACTGCTCGCCGGCGGGGTTGCTGTCACGACCATGGCACTGCTGCGACCCCGTGAACTCGAGGTCATCGGTGAGATCGCGAAGGTGCACCTCGCCCTGTGCGACGCCCGGTTCCGCGCCGACCTGGACGCCGCCCGCATCCCCGGGCTGCGCACCCTCAACTATGGCACGGACGACCGCAGCGACCCCGACGACCTCGGCGTACGCGCGGCCGGCAAGGACGACGCCTTTGCCCCCGTGCAGACCGCGGCCGACGACGTCGCGATGCTCGCGTTCACCTCCGGTACGACGGGCCGCCCCAAGGCGACCATGCACTTCCACCGGGACGTGCTCGCCGTGGCCGACACGTTTTCCCGGCACGTGCTGCGCCCGACCGCGGACGACGTCTTCACCGGTACGCCGCCGCTGGCCTTCACCTTCGGCCTCGGCGCCCTCATCATCTTCCCGCTGCGGGTCGGCGCGTCGACGTTGCTCATCGAGCGGGCCGCCCCGGACGAACTCGCCGACCTGATCGCCGCGCACCAGGTCACCGTGCTGTCCACCGCGCCGATGGCCTACCGGGCGATGCTCGCCGCCGGCAAGGCCGCGCAGCTGGCCTCCCTGCGGCGCTGCGTCTCCGCCGGCGAGACGCTGCCGCGTTCGGTGTGGGAAGCCTTTTTCGAGGCCACCGGGCTGAAGATCACCGACGGGATCGGGTCCACCGAGATGCTGCACATCTTCATCGCCTCCGCGGACGACGACATCCGGCCGGGCTCGACCGGTCGGCCCGTGCCCGGATACGTCGCCGCGGTCCTCGGGCCCGACGGGGCGCCCGTGCCGGACGGCGAGATCGGCAGCCTCGCGGTCAAGGGTCCGACCGGTTGCCGATACCTGGCCGACGAGCGGCAGCGCACGTATGTCCACAGTGGATGGAACTTCACCGGAGACACCTACCTCCGCGACGAGGACGGCTACTTCTGGTACCAAGCGAGATCCGACGACATGATCGTCTCGGCCGGCTACAACATCGCCGGCCCCGAGGTGGAAGCCGCGTTGATGGGGCACCCCGACGTGAGCGAGTGCGGTGTGGTCGGCGCACCGGACCCGGACCGCGGCCGTGTCGTCACGGCGTACGTCGTGCTGCGTGCCGGTGTCGAGGGCGACGAGGCAAAGGCACGGGAACTGCAGGACTTCGCCAAGGCCGAGATCGCGCCGTACAAGTACCCGCGCGTCGTGGAGTTCGTCGCCGAACTCCCCCGCACGAACACCGGGAAGCTGCAGCGTTTCCGGCTGCGCGAGCAGGCCGTCGACACCGGCATCGCACCCCTGACATGAGCGCGGCCATGCGCATCGCGATCGTCGGGGGCGGGCCCGGCGGGCTGTACTTCGCCGCGCTCGTCAAGCAGCTGGACCCAGCCCACGAGATCACCGTCTGGGAGCGCAACGCCCCCGAGGACACGTTCGGTTTCGGCGTCGTCTTCTCCGACGAGACCCTCGGCGGCATCGAGCATGCCGACATCGAGATCTACCGGGCGATGGAGCGGGAGTTCGCCCGGTGGGACGACATCGACGTGCACTACCGAGGCGAGGTGATCACCTCCGGCGGGCACGGATTCGCCGCGATGAGCCGCAAGCGGCTGCTGCAGATCCTGCAGCAACGCTGCCTGGACCTCGGCGTCACCATCCACTTCCGCACCGAGGCACCGCCGGTGGACACCCTCGCGGCCGGGCACGATCTGGTGCTGGCCTCAGACGGCCTGAACTCCGCGGTACGACGGGATCGGGCTGACGCCTTCGGCCCCTCTGTGGAGACCAGGCAGTGCAAGTACATGTGGCTCGGCACCGACCTCGTCTTCGACGCATTCAAGTTCTACATCGCCCAGACCGCGCACGGCGTCATGCAGATCCACGGCTACCCCTACGACGCGACGGGAAGCACGTTCATCATCGAGATGAACGACGCGGTCTGGCGGCGCGCCGGCTTCGACCGCTGCGCCGCCCGCGACTTCGCGCCCGGAGACAGCGACGACGAGTCGATCGACCTCGTCCGGAAACTGTTCGCCGACGTCCTCGACGGGTATGAGATCAAGGCGAACAACTCCCGCTGGATCAGCTTCGCGACCGTGCGCAATGAGTCCTGGGTGGACGGCAACGTCGTACTGCTCGGCGACGCAGCACACACCGCTCACTTCTCGATCGGCTCGGGGACGAAGCTCGCCATGGAGGACGCGCTGGCGCTTGCCGCATGCCTGGCCGAAGAGCCCGACGTCAAGAGCGCACTGGCCGCGTACGACGCCGAGCGCCGGCCGGTCGTGCTCTCCACGCAGCGGGCAGCGCAGGCGAGCCTCGAGTGGTTCGAGAACCTCGGCCAGTACGTCCACCAGGAGCCGCTGCAGTTCGCCTTCAACATCATGACCCGCAGCCGCCGGGTGACCTACGACAACCTGCGGCTGCGCGACCCGGAGTTCGTCGAGCGGGTCGACGACTGGTTCGCCGGGCACGAGGTACGCCGCGGAGTCGCTCCGCAGCTGCCCGGCACGCGGCCCCCGATGTTCGCGCCGTTCCGGCTCGGCTCGTTGGAACTCCGCAACCGGGTGGTCGTCTCGCCCATGGACATGTACGTCGCCACAGACGGCCTGCCGGGCGACTTCCACCTGGTCCATCTCGGCGGCAAGGCCCTCGGCGGCGCCGGGCTGGTGATGACGGAGATGGTCTGCGTGTCCCCGGAGGGCCGGATCACGCTGGGGTGCACCGGTCTCTACACCGACGAGCACGAGCGTGAATGGCGGCGGATCACGGCCTTCATCCACGAACGGACCTCGTCGGCGGTCGGGCTGCAGCTGGGGCACTCCGGCCGTAAGGGGTCGACCCGGCTGATGTGGGAGGGCATCGACGAGCCGCTCGCCGAAGGCAACTGGGAGGTCTGCGGGCCGTCACCGCTGGCCTACTCCCCCGCGAACCAGATCCCCCGCGAACTCGACCGTGCCGACATGGACCGGATCCTCCGCGAGTTCGTCAGCGCCGCCGAACGGGGAGCCCGAGCAGGCTTCGACCTGCTCGAACTGCACTGTGCACACGGCTACCTGCTCTCGTCATTCATCTCCCCGGTCGCCAACCAGCGCACGGATTCCTACGGCGGCTCGCTGCAGAACCGGCTGCGCTACCCGCTGGAAGTCTTCGACGCCATCAGGGCGGTGTGGCCGGCGGATCGGCCGACGAGCGTGCGGATCTCGGCGACCGACTGGATCGAGGGTGGCATCACCGCGAACGACGCCGTACAGGTCGCGCGAGCCTTCTCCGAGCACGCGGTGGATGCGGTGGACGTGTCGACCGGGCAGGTCGCGAAGGCCGAGCGGCCGGCGTACGGACGCTCGTATCAGACGCCGTACGCGGACCAGATCCGCAACGAGGTGGGCGTCGCGACGATCGCAGTGGGCGCTATCTCGTCCTACGACGATGTCAACTCGCTAGTGCTCGCCGGCCGCGCCGACCTGTGCGCGATCGGGCGCGCGCATCTCTACGATCCACAGTGGACACTGCACGCCGCCGCCGAGCAGGAGTACGCCGGACCGGGCGCGGTGTGGCCGGATCCCTACCGGGCCGGGAACCGGCGTCCGCAAGCGGGACGTACGGACGGGCCCAAGCCGCGGTTGCAACTCATCCGCGAGGGCGTCCCCACGACCAGGCACACAAGGTACCGACCTGACAAGGAGTCGTCATGAGCGTTCTGGGAGATCTGCTGGCCGGGCTGTCCGGCGGCTCGATCGAGGTCGTCGATCTCACTGCTCCGCTGTCGGAGGACACCCCGATCCTGCAGTTGCCCCCGCCGTTCGCGAACACCCAGCACTTCTCCCGGACCGAGCTGAGCCGGTACGACGACCGCGGCCCGTCGTGGTACTGGAACGACTTCACCACCGGCGAGCACGTGGGCACCCACTTCGACGCGCCCGTGCACTGGGTGACCGGCCGGGACGGCGACGACGTGTCGACGGTGGCCGTGGGCAAGCTGATCGCCCCGGCGGTAGTCCTGGACTTCGCAGACAGTGCGGTCGCCGACCCGGACTTCCTGCTGGAGGTCGACCACGTCCGCGAGTGGGAGGCGTCGCACGGGCCACTGCCGGACGGCGGTTGGCTGCTGTACCGGACCGGTTGGGACGCCAGGTCGGAGGACTCCGACCGCTTCCTCAATGCGAACGAGACCGGCCCGCACACGCCCGGGATCTCGGTGGAGTGCGCCCGATGGTTGGCCGAGGAGTCCCCCGTCATGGGAGTCGGCGTGGAGACGGTAGGCACCGACGCCGGGGCCGCGCATTCCTTCGAGCCGGCCTTCCCGTGCCACTCGTTCCTGCTGGGCGCGAACAAGTACGGCCTGACGCAGCTGCAGAACCTGGCGCGGCTGCCCGCGACCGGCGCGCTGCTCATCGCCGCGCCGTTGCCGATCGTCGGCGGTTCGGGAAGCCCGAGCCGGGTACTCGCCCTCGTCGAGCGCTGAGGTGCTCGTGCCGTGACGGATCAAACCAACGACTTTGCCTGTGCTGTGGCCGCGGCAGCGCCCGACTTGCCCGGTTTGCGGGGCCACCCGACAGGCAAAGTCGCAGTGATCTGGCAGGCGCAGTGACAGTCGCGGAGGCCGTCGGGCGGACGCTGGCCGGCCTCGGCGTCGACGCGGCGTTCGGTGTCGTCGGCAGCGGCAACTTCCACGTCACGAACGCCCTCGTCGCCGGCGGAGCACGGTTCGTCGCGGCCCGGCACGAGTCGGGTGCGGCGACGATGGCCGACGCGTACGCACGGGTCAGCGGCCGGCTCGGCGTGGTTTCGGTACACCAGGGCTGCGGGCTGACGAACGCGCTCACCGGCATCACCGAGGCCGCCAAGAGCCGCACCCCGCTGCTGGTGCTTGCCGCCGAGACCGGGGCTCCGACGTCGAACTTCTTCGTCGATCAGGCCGCGCTTGCCGAAGCCGTCGGCGCGGTGCCGGAGCGGGTGCACTCGGCGCAGACGGCGGTGGCCGACACGGTGCGGGCCTGGTCCCGCGCGATGCGCGAGCGTAGGACCGTCGTACTGAACCTGCCCTTGGACATCCAGGCGGCGGCCCCTGCCAACCCGACCGTCGAACGCCCGCAGCCACGGCCGGCAGCGGCACCGGCAGCGGAGCAGAGCAGTGTCGACGAGCTGAGCCGGCTGCTGGCCGCGGCCGAACGCCCCGTCTTCATCGCCGGCCGGGGCGCGCGGCTGGCGCATGCCCGGGAGGCGCTCGAGGAGTTGGCCGAGGCATGCGGTGCCCTGCTGGCCACATCCGCGGTGGCCAAGGGCTTCTTCCGGGGGAACCCGTGGGACCTCGATGTCAGCGGCGGGTTCTCCACGCCGCTCGCCGCCGAACTCATCACGGCTGCGGACCTCGTCATCGGCTGGGGCTGCTCGCTGACGATGTGGACGACCCGGCACGGCCGGCTCGTCGGGGCCGGCGCGACGCTCGTCCAGGTCGACTCCGCCTCCGACGCCATCGGGCGGCAGCGACCGGTGCAGCTCGGCATTCTCGGCGATGTCCGTGAGGTGGCCGGTCGGGCGCGGGTGGCGCTGACCGGAACCCGACCCGGCTACCGGACGGAGCCGGTTGCGCATCGGCTGGCGCGGGAACGCCGGTGGCGCGACGTCCAGTTCGACGACGACAGCACGGCCACCCGGATCGACCCCCGCACCGTGACCATTGGCCTCGACGATCTGCTGCCGGCCGAGCGCATCGTCGCGGTGGATTCCGGCAACTTCATGGGCTACCCGAGCATGTTCCTCGACGTACCGGACGACGACGGGTTCTGCTTCACCCAGTCCTACCAGTCGATCGGGCTTGGCCTGTCGACAGCGATCGGCGCAGCGCTGGCCCGACCGGACCGGCTACCGGTCGCCGCACTGGGCGACGGCGGGGCGCTGATGTCGATCTGCGAGCTGGACACCGTCGTACGCCTCGGCCTGCCCATGGTCGTCGTCGTCTACAACGACGAGGCGTACGGCGCGGAGGTGCACCACTTCGGCCCAGGCGGGCACCCACTCGACACCGTCCGCTTCCCGGAGACCGACATCGCGGCGATCGGGCGTGGCTTCGGCTGCGACGGCGTCACCGTCCGTGCCGGGTCCGACCTGGCCGGCGTACGCCGCTGGCTCGACGGGCCACGCGACCGACCACTCGTGATCGACGCGAAGGTCACCGAAGGTCCCTCCTGGTGGTTGGAGGAGGCCTTCCGCGGCCACTGACCGGGCCGCAGGCGCGAAACTCCACGATCATGCTCACGCGCGGCGATCGTTCGGGTTCGCGTAGCCGAGGTGCACACTTGGTCCGGTGAGCGCCGACGTCGACCCCGCGACGAGGCGCGATGCGGTTGTGCCGCAGTCGCGTCGCACCAAGGCTCTCGCGCGCACGCAGCGCGTGGGTGCCGTGGTCCACCGCGGTGTGACACCGACGATCAGGCGCGGGCCGATCCGGGCGCTACGCCGTACGGTCTCCGCCGCCTGGAACGACAGGATCCTCGGCCTGTCCGCCGAAGCCGCGTTCTGGCAGCTGTTGTCCCTGCCGCCGCTGATCCTCGCCGTACTCGGCTCGCTCGGTTACTTCGGCAGCTTCCTCGGCACGGAGACGCTGGACTCGATCGAGCAAAACATCCTGGAGGTCGCCAGCGGCGCATTCACGCCCCAGGTCATCGACCAGCTGATCGAGCCGACGCTGGATGACGTCCTCCGGCAGGGCCGCCTCGACGTGGTCAGTATCGGCTTCCTGATCTCGCTGTGGGCCGGCTCCTCGGCCATGTCGACGTTCGTCAACACGATTTCGATCGCCTACGACCAACGTGACGTTCGGGGGGCCGTTCGGAGCCGGCTATTGGCGCTGTATCTGTACCTCGTCTTCGTGCTGCTGCTCGTCGTCAGCCTGCCGCTGCTGGTCCTGGGCCCGGGACTGCTGCGCAGCATCTTCCCGGCCGACTTCGAGCCGACCGCGCAGGTTCTGATCAATGCGGTGTACTGGCCGGTCGTCGTGGTGTTGCTCATCGTCGCGCTGGCCAGCCTGTACCGGATAGTGCTGCCGCGGCGGCCGCCGTGGCACCGCCAGCTGCCCGGCGCCGTCCTGGCCGTGGCGATCTTCGTCGTCGGCGGCGTGCTCGTCCGCGAGTACATCGCCTACGTCCTGGTGCGGGCGCTCAGCTACGGCGCCCTGGCCACGCCGATCGCAGCTCTGCTGTTCCTGTTCCTGATCGGGCTGGCCGTCATCTTCGGCGCGGAACTCAACGCCACCATTCAGCAGATGTGGCCCAGCCGCCCCAGCCGCAGCGAACGACGCCGGCTGGCCCGCGAGGCCATGGTGGCCGAGCGCAGCGGGGTCCCGCTGCTCGTGCTCTGAGGACTACGCCTTGCGCAGCTGCGCGTAGATCTCCTTGCACCGCTCGCACACCGGCGAGCCCGGCTTCGGGGTGCGGGTGACCGGGAAGATCTCTCCGCACAGCGCCTCGACCATCGTGCCCATCACCGCGCTCTCGGCGATCCGGTTCTTCCGCACGTAGTGGAAGACCTGCTCGCCCTCGTCGGTTCCGCTGTCCCTGACGTCCGGACGCTCGACGGTCTCCGCGCTCACGACTACCTCCCCTGACTGGCCTACCACCCCCATCATGCCAGCGACCCCCGTCGATACCCTGCCGTCGTGCCGCTACCTGTGTCCCTCTCACCCGAAGTGGCGCAGGCTCAGTCCCGCGGCGGCGCTGTCGTCGCGCTGGAGAGCACGCTGATCGCGCACGGCCTGCCCAGACCCGACAACCTGGACGTCGCCCGCGAGGTAGAGGAGATCGTCCGCCGGTACGGCGCGACACCCGCCACCATCGCCGTTCTCGACGGGTGTGTCCACATCGGGCTCGACGACAGCGCGTTGCAGCGGATCGCGGGCGAGGAGTCGATCCCGAAGCTCGGCATCCGCGACCTCCCGGTGGCACTGGCCACCGGCGGCAGCGGCGCGACCACCGTCTCCAGCACGGCGTTGCTGGCCACCCGGGCCGGCATCGCAGTCTTCGCCACCGGAGGGCTCGGCGGGGTCCATCGGGGGGGAGGCTACGACGAGTCGGCCGACCTGACGGCGCTGGCCGGCACGCCGATCCTGGTGGTCTGCGCCGGCGTGAAGTCGATCCTCGACGTCGAGGCGACCCTGGAGCGGTTGGAGAGCCTGTCGGTGACAGTGCTCGGCTACCGCACCTATCGCTTTCCCGGCTTCTACCTGACCGACTCCGGCTTCACCCTGGACTGGCGGGTCGAGCAGCCGGCCGGAGCGGCGGCGGTGTTCCGGGCCCGCACGCAGGTGCAGCCCGGCGCCGTCGTGGTCGCCAACCCGCTGCCGGCCGACGAGCAGCTCGACCCCGGCCTGCACGACCGAGTGCTCGCCGACGCGCTGGCCGCCGCCGACACCGACGGGATCACCGGCAAGGCCGTGACGCCGTACCTGCTGGCCAACCTGCACCGGGTGACCGGTGGCGAGAGCCTGCGCGCCAACGTCCGGATCATCCAGCGCAACGCCGAATTGGCCGCCCAGATCGCCGTGGCGCTCGCCGCCGCAGGCTGACGTGACCCGGGTCGTCGTGGTCGGCGACATCGCCGTCGACGTGGTCGCCACCATGTCGGCCCCGGTCGCCCGCGGCAGCGACAGCCCGGCACGGATCCGGTACGCCGCCGGCGGGGCCGGAGCCAACGTCGCCGCCTGGCTCGCCGACCTCGACGTATCGGTGGCGCTGATCGGCCGGGTCGGTGCCGATGACGCCGGCCGGAGTTGCCTGGCCGGGCTCACCGCGGCCGGCGTACAGGTGGTCGTGGCCATCGACCCCGAAGCGACGACGGGCACGGTGATCGTGCTGGTCGACCCCGACGGGGAACGCAGCATGATCCCCGACCGCGGCGCCAATCTCAGGCTCGAACCGGCCGACGTGGACGAGCGGTTCTTCGCCCGGGGCATCCACCTGCACCTGTCCGGGTATCCGCTGCTGGATGCGGGTTCGCGGGCGGCGGCGTTGCACGCGCTGGCGCTGGCCCGCGGCGCAGGCATGACGATCTCGGTGGACCCGGCATCCACGGCACCGATCCTCGCCTTCGGTACCGACCGTTTCCTGGCCGCAACCGAAGGGGTCGACCTGCTGCTGCCGAACCGGGCCGAGGCGGAGCTGCTCACCGGTCGGGAGGATTCGGGAGCGGCGGCAGTGGAGCTGGCGAGGCGGTACGGCGCCGTCGTGGTCACATGTGGGGCGCAGGGCGCGGTGTGGGCGGCGGGGGGTGAGTCGGGTCTGGTGCCGGCGCTCCCGGCCCGAGTGGTGGACACGACCGGGGCCGGCGACGCCTTCACCGCCGGGCTGCTCGCGTCGTGGCTGGCCGCTCAACCGCTGCCGGACTGCGTTCTGGCGGGCACGCGGGCCGCCGCCCGGGCGGTCGGGCTCGTCGGCGCCCAACCCCGCTGACGCAGGTGCGCTCAGCCGTCGATAATCCGGCTGCTTTCCGTAGCGCTCCCGAGCGCGCGATCTGGTGCTGGATGGCCGAACCGGTTGATCCGCTCCGCCCTTTTCGGCGGCCGATCGTTGGCGATCAGGACAGCCATCCAGGGCAGTACGCAAGCGAGGACGACCAGGATGGCCATCAGCCACACGATCTTGTAGAAGATGGCCGCCAGGATCAAGCAGACGATGCGCAGCCCCATCGTGAGGGTGTAGCGCTTACGCCGGGAGTTGTGTTCGTCGATCCGGCTCTGCTGCGCGTCGGTGATGAGGACCGGTCGCGCCGAATGGGAGCTGCGCGAGTCCACTGGCCCTCCCAACGCCGGGCACGACACCCGTGCCACCCTTCATGGTCCCACTCAAGCGGCCGGGACGACACCCGCCGGTCAGCATTGGTGGGCGACGTCGATCACCATCCGGGATCCGGTGCCGGGACCGTCGAGCAGGAACACCCGGAACGGCAGCCGGGCTCGCACTCCGAGACCGACGGTGGTCTGACCCTCGAAGCTGCCGGCCCATGCGACGTGCCGGAACGTCCGGTACGGGGACACGTCGGCGAGCTCACCGTTGGGCAGGAAGATCGAGTCCAGTGGCGCCGCCCCGGACCTCGCGATGACTTCGAGCTTGGCTCCGCCTCGCAACGGAACCAGCGTGCCGGAGCCGTCGAATACCACCTGGCCGACGTAGCCGACCGAGTAACCCCGTACGTCCCCGGTCATGTCCAGGACGAGCCGGTCGTAGCACGCATGCTGTCCGACACGTACATCGGTCAACAGGGCATTGGAGCCGGGGTTGGCCTGTTTGGGGAGTGAGCCCCATTCGATGCCGCAGTACGGCGCGGCGGCGATGGCCGACGGTGCCAGCAGAACCACGCTCAACACGCCGAGCAGAAGGGACAGGATTGCTGCAGTGGACCGCTTCATGGGAGGCTCCATTCCGACGTACTCGGTGGGCTACGGCATCGCCAGCCCTGATGCGAAGAAGACGCCGCGCCAACCCCTCAGGTTGCATCGGCGCAGCGATGTATTCATGTGGGTGATCGGCCGCTGTGCCTGGCACGTCTCAGTCGACGTCGTGCCAGAGCATGGAAGCGCTCACCGCGGCGGCTTCCATCTCCGGCGTCACCTGATCCACGAGCTGTGACGCCCTGACCAGCCGGCCCACTGCGTCCTCGGACATGTCTGGTGTCGCTCGCGCGTAGGAGACGACGATGCCTGGGCCGGACATCGTGCTGCCGCTCATCGCCTCCAGCCCGAGAACGGACAGGCCGAGTCCCGCGGCCGCGGCGACCAGCCTGCTTTCCGACATGCCTGGGGGTACCGCCACGGTCAGATGCAGGCCACCCGCGCTCCCCATGACCTGCCAGTCGGGCAGCTTGCGTTCAACCGCCTGAACGAAGGCATCCCGTCGTTTCCGGTAGCGGCGTCGCAGCCCGCGTAGATGCCGGTCGTACAGGCCGGAGTCCAGCAAGCGAGCCAGCACATGCTGGCCGATGGCGTTGCTGCCGAAGTCGTCGTCCCGCTTGATCCCACGCAGTGCCGCCAACAACTGTGGCGGCGTGAGCACCCACCCGATCCGCAGCGCAGGAGCCAAGGTCTTGCTGACGCTGCCCAGCAGAGCCACATGCTCGGGATCCATCCCCTGCAGGCAGCCCAGCGGAGCACGCTCGTAACGGAACTCCGCGTCGTAGTCATCCTCGATGATCAGACCACCGGTGCGGCTCGCCCATCGCAGCAGCTGCTCGCGCCGCTCAGGCGACAACACCACCCCGGACGGGTACTGGTGGGCGGGGGTGCACAAGACGGCCCGGGCATCGGTGGCTGCGAGCGCATCCACCCGCAGCCCGGCGTCGTCCACGGGCACATCCACCGGCTGCATCCCGAGCCGACTCAGCAGCTGGCGCTGCACCGCGTTGCTCGGATCTTCCACCGCAAGGCGTTTCTCGCCCTCGCGCAGCAGCATTCTGCACAGCAGCGTCAGACCCTGCGTGACCCCACTGACCACAACGATTCCGTCCGGGGCGGTCACGGACCCTCGTACCCGCGACAGGTAACTCGACAGCTGCCGGCGCAATTCCCAGGGACCCCATGGCTCGCCGTAACCGAACCCCGCGTCCGGCAGGTCCTTCAGCACGTCGCGGGCGGCGCTGCCC
>JACCZY010000045.1 GCA_013695685.1 Geodermatophilaceae bacterium
GGTTGGGGTTCGCGCCCCTCCCGGGTTCAAATCCCGGAGCCTCCGCTGGTGTGTCAAACTGCTGGTTCTGCGCTCGTAGCTCAACGGATAGAGCACCTGACTACGGATCAGGAGGTTGGGGGTTCGAATCCCTCCGAGCGCACCACGCCGTACCGTGCAGGACGGGTCCCGTCCCGTCACACCGGTCGGGATCAAGGGCCCGTTCGGTGCTCGCTACACCGGGCGGGCCCGCCTCCGCTGGACACCCAGCGCACCTCAGCCGGTCAGCAGCTCGCGAAGCATGTGCATGGCCAGTGTGACCGACCGGGCCCGGACGTCGTCCCGCGAGCCGGGCAGCTCCACTCGCTTCGGCAGCCGTCCCGACGGCCCGACGACGCACAGATGCACCAGACCGACCGGCTTGTCCTGACTGCCTCCCCCGGGGCCGGCGATGCCGGTGATGCCGACACCGACGTCCGCCCCGAGTCGGCTGCGGGCTTCCTCGGCCAGCGCCAGGGCCACCTCTGCACTGACCGCACCGACCCGTTCGAGCAGTTCGGCGGGCACTCCCGCGAGATCTCGCTTCGCCATGTCCGAGTAGACGACGAGGCCGCCCTGGACCCACCCCGACGCCCCGGCCCGGTCGGTGAGCCGGCCGGCCAGCAGCCCTCCGGTGCACGACTCGGCCGTCGCGATCGTCAGGTGTCGCTGCTGCAGCGCGTCGGCGACGATGTCGTCCACGGTCCGCCCGTCGGGGGAGAACAGGGCCTGCCCGTAGGCCCGCTGCATGGCAGCCGCCAGAGCGTCGTACGCCGGCTGCTCGGCCGGCCCGTATCGGGTGACGACCTCCAGCTCGCCGCCGCGCAGGCACGTTGTGATCTCCAGCCCCCCAAGCCCGGGCTCGAGGTGGCGCAAGGTCGCCGCGAGTTCGGACTCGGGGGTGTTCCACAACCTCAGCGTCTGTTGACGTATCTCGGTACGACGATGCAGCGCCTGGTGGACGGCAGGGTCCGCCAGTGCGGCGGGCCACATCCCCTGCAGTTCGGCCGGCGGCCCGGGCAGGACCAGTACCGGTGGCCCGCTGCGCCCCTCGGCCACTGGCACAACCAGTCCCGGCGCCGTACCGATCGGCTCCAAGACGGCCGCGCCGGCCGGAACCATCGCCTGCTTGCGTACGCCGGCCGCTGTCGCCTCCGGATGCAGGTGCCAGCCGCGTCGAGACATCAGGCCGGTGACGATCGCGTGGATGCGTCGTTCGAGTTCCGGATCGAGCACGGACGGCCGACCTTGGACATCGCCGACCACCTCGGTGGTCAGGTCGTCCGCGGTGGGACCCAGGCCGCCGGAGGTGATCACGAGATCGACACCTGTTCCGGCCAGGAACAGTAGCGCCGACCGGAGGTCCGCCAGCCTGTCCCCGACGACGAGAACGTGCGCCACGTCCACACCGAGCTGCCTGAGTGCCTCGGCGAGCCAGGGGCCGTTGCGGTCGGTCACCCGCCCGGTCAACACCTCGGTGCCCGTGACGACGATGCCAGCGTGTGCGCCCACCGCTGCAGCCTAGGCGCGGCCCCGACCACCGCCCGGAATAACCGGAATGCCCCGAACTCCGTCCCGAATGCCCCTGAACCCGACGATCATGAAGATCCGGACAACTCCTGGGGCGGATGGGGCAGAAGGTGTCCGAAACTTCATGATCGATCGTCGCGAGGAGGGGGCGCGAGGAGGGGGCGCGAGAAGGGGGCGCGAGAAGGGGGGCGCGAGAAGGGCGACGGCGGCTCAGATGTCGCCTGAGAACGTGTCGCAGGAAGCCGGATCGCCATCCTGATAGCCGGTCAGGAACCAGCGCTGCCGCTGTTCGGAGGACCCATGCGTCCAGGTGTCGGGGTTGACCCGGCCCTGCGCCTGCTCCTGGATCCGGTCATCGCCGATCGCCGCGGCGGCATCGAGTCCGTCCCGGATGTCGGCCTCGGTGAGCTCGCTCAGGATCGACTGGTCGGTGTCGGCCGCGTACGACGCCCACAGCCCGGCATAGCAGTCGGCCTGCAACTCCAGTCGTACGGCGGCGCTGTCGGCACCCTGCCGATCCCCGCCGACCTCGTCCGTGGTGCCCAGGAGGTTCTGCACGTGGTGGCCGTACTCATGTCCGACGACGTAGGCCTCGGCAAAGGTGCCGCCACCGCCACCGAAGCGGTCGCGTAGTTCGTCGAAGAAGCCGAGATCCAGGTAGACCATCTCGTCAGCTGGGCAGTAGAACGGCCCGACAGCGGAGGATGCGGCCCCGCAGGCGGTGCTTACCTGGTCGGTGAACAGCGTGGTCTGCGCCTCCCGGTACGTGCTGCCGGAGTCGGCGAACGCCCCGGTCCAGTAGTCCTGCACGCTGTTGACCACCGCAACGATCCGGCAGTCCTGTTCCGCGTCCGCGTCTGCTCCGGTGTCGCAATCCTCCAGCCCGCCGCTGTCGAAACCCGACCCGAACTCCTCCGACGTACCGCTTCCGCCGCCGAACCCGCCGTTCACCAGCAGCACGATCACCAACCCCACGATGCCCAGCCCGCCGCCGCCGACAGCGATGCCACGACCACCACGACCACCGCGCATGCCGCCGCGACCACCGCGCATGCGGCCCATACCTCGCCGGTCGCGGACCTGGGAGGTGTCCAGCCGAGCCCGGTCGTCGAAGTCCACGCCGCAGCTTCTCAGACCGGCTCGGGCGCGGCCACCGAGAGAACGTCGGAGCCGATCCGCGCGATCCAGCCCCCGCGCCGGCCCAGTTCGAGCAGCCGATCACGCAACATGGCGTCCCCGGCCGGGAGGTGGGACGGCACCGCCTGCCGGTTCTCCCACGCCACCCGGGCCTGGTGCCCGGCGGCGATCAACGACCCCGGATCGGCCTGCGCAGCCTGCAGTCGTGCCATCGCCTCGCCGAGGGCGGCATCGACCGCCTCCGGGTTGGACCGGCACATCGAGGTCGGCAGCGCCGGCGCCGTCGAAGCGACCCGGGTCCCGTCTCGGAACGAGCCGGCCGCCAGGGTGAGCGCGAGTGGTCCGGCATCGGCCGCGGTCGCCGCCAGCGCGGCGGCGAGCAGGTGGGGCAGGTGACTGACCCGGGCGACTGCCGCGTCGTGCTCGGCCGCGGTAGAAGGCACCACTCGCACGCCCATCCCGGTCAACACGCCGGCTACCTGCAGCCATGACGCCAGGACGGTGTCTGCCTCCAGGCACAGCACCCACGCCGCCCCGTCGTACAGGTCCGGATCGCTGGCGGAGAAGCCGGACCGCTCGACACCCGCCATAGGATGGCCGCCGACGAACCGTGTCCCGAGACCCTGGGCCCGTACGGCGGCGTACAGCGGTGACTTCACCGAGCCCACGTCCGTCACGACGGCGTCCTCGGGAAGCGAGAGTGCCACCTGACCGACCACAGTGGACAGTGCCGGCAGCGCAACCGCCACGAAGACGATCGATGCCTCGTGGACGGCTGCGGGCAGATCGTCGACGACTGTAAGCCCCGCGGTCCTTGCCAGATCCCGCGTGGAACTGTCGGTGTCGTATCCGATGACGTCATGAGAGGCGGCCAATCGGCGCGACAGGGAACCCCCGATCAGGCCGAGCCCGACGACCGCCACCCGCTCCCTGGTACCGGTCACGTCGGGTCGAGGACCGGGGCGTCCCGGCGGATGACGCGGCCGATGCAGGTCGCCACGTGCGTCTCGCCGGCGTAGACCTCGATCCGGTACACGCCGGTACGCCGGGTGCGGACCAGCTCGCTGCCTTCGCAGACCAGCCGAGCGCCCACTGCGGCCGTGCCGAGCAGTTCGGCGTGCACCTCCAGCGCCACGGCCACGGTTCCGTGGCTGTTCGATGCCGCAGCGTGGACGATGTCGGCCAAGGCGATGACGACGCCGCCGTGCAGCGCCCCCTGTGCATTCGTGTGCCGCGCTTCGAGCTCCAGGGTCGCCCGGGCGAACCCTGGGCGGATCTCCTCCAGCCGTACGCCGAGGCTGGCGGCGTACGGGTCGCTCGCCAGGTGGTCGAACAGCCGCTCGTCGATCACCTGAGCGACGCTAGACCGTGCGCCCTAGGGTATGCGGGTGACCCCGAAATCCTTCCTGTTGAACGATGAAGTCCACAGCTACCTGCTCGACCACAGCGAGCCGATCGACGACGTCCAGCGTGACCTCATCGAAGAAACTGCAGCGCTGGGCGATGTCTTCAGCATGCAGATCGCGCCCGAGCAGGGCGCATTCATGACGATGCTGACCCGGCTGATGGGGGTGACGTCGGCCATCGAGATCGGCACGTTCACCGGCTACTCGGCCCTGGCGATAGCTCGCGGTCTCCCACCGGGCGGCCGGCTGCTCAGCTGCGACGTCAGTCCTGAGTGGACAAACGTCGCGCAGCGGTACTGGGACCGGGCGGGCATCGCGGATCGGATCGAACTGCGACTGGGACCGGCGCTGGAGACGTTGCGGGCGCTGCCGCAGGATCCGGCGTACGACCTGGCCTTCATCGATGCGGACAAGACGGAGTACTCGGCGTACGTCGAGGAGCTGTATCCCCGGATGCGTACGAACGGGCTCATCATCATCGACAACGTCCTGCGCGACGGACAAGTCATCCCCGGCAACGAGCGCAATGACGAGGACCGGATGATCCAGGCGTTCAACCACGCACTCGCCGTCGACCAGAGGTTCGAAACGGTCTTGCTGCCGCTCGCGGACGGCCTGACTTTCCTGCGAAAGCGGTAGGCGCCCGGCCGACTTGCTCAAGCCTCCCTTTCGCGCGCGCAGTGAAGTCTGCGACCATCCGCGGCACGGCGTACCGAGACCACGAAGAGAGGCGCCATGGCCGCAGAGGGGTCCGCGGTCGCGGTCTGCCGCGAGGAGGGTCGCTGGCACTGCGACCTGCTGCCGCCGGCCGTCCTGGACGACCTCGAGCACTGCATCGCCGCACTCCGGCAGCAGCCCAGTGAGGGCGGCCCGATCGCGCTGCTCAACGTGGAGGACGAGTTCTTCGTCGCGCTGCGGATCCGTCCCGACGCCAGCGTCGGGCTGTTGCTGTCAGACGTCACGGCGGCCGCCGACTGGGAGCTGGCCAGGCAGGTTGCTGAGTACCTCGACGAGGACATCCCCGACGATGCTCCCGATGACGAGGAGGAGGTGTGGCCGGTCGGCGACATCGACCTGTTCGCAGATCTCGGACTCCCTGCAGAGGAGATGCGGATGATCGTCGACAACATCGAGTTGTACGCCGACGAGATGCTCGCCCAGCTGGCCGGCCGCCTCGGGTTCCGTGCCGAGTTCGAGGCAGTCGTGGAGGCGCTGCCGTCACGGTGAAGGGGGACCGCCGCGGTCCGGATCGGCCGCAGGCGGGCCCGTACGACGCCCTGATGGAACGTGCGCTGGAGCTGGCGCGGCAGTCCATGGGCTGGGGTGACGTACCGGTCGGCGCGGTGGTCGCCGGTGCGGACTGGGAGATCCTCGGCGTCGGGGCCAACGAACGGGAGCTGACCGGAGACCCGACCGCACACGCCGAGATCGTGGCGCTGCGGCGGGCGGCGGCTGCGGCTGGGTCGTGGCGGATGGACGGCGCCACCCTGGTCGTCACGCTGGAGCCGTGCACGATGTGCGCCGGCGCGTTGGTGCTGGCTCGCATCGAGCGCTGCGTCTACGCGGCCGCCGATCCCAAGGCGGGGGCAGTCGGATCCTTGTGGGACGTCGTACGCGATCGGCGTCTCAACCATCGTCCCGAGGTCGTCGCCGGCGTCCTCGGTGCTGAGTCCGCCGCGCTGCTCCGCGAGTTCTTCGGCAGCCGGCGCGGTTGACTCACGTCCTGATCCGCCGGCTCCCTGGGCTACCGGTCGATGACGCAGTCCGCGCACAGGCTGTACCCCGGAATCCGGACGATGTTGCAGCAGGTACGCCGGGAGTAAAGCGGACCTGAAGCCGTCGACACCCACTCGCCGAGATCGGCGAGCTCGGCCGGTCGAGCCCACAGCCGGCCGGTCAGTTCGGGCAGACCGGCGACACCGGCGCGGGCAAGGCCGCCGAGCGAGCCGGCCAGCGCCGCTGCCACATTACCCCAGAGCCGCCGCCGGCCCGCCCGGCACTGACCGTCCACGGCGGCGATCAACGGTTCAAGGTTGTAATCCACCAGCCGCCGCCAGCCCAGTGCGGCGTCCCGAAGGGTCGGATCGAAGACGCTCAGCTCGGCTGGAGCCCCCTCGACGAAGCGGTACGTCAGGTTGGCCGCAGCCAGATCGGGTGAGCCGTGGGCGATCTCTGCGCAACCCGCGAAGACGGAGGTGAGACGCCCAGCCCAGCCCTGCACGAGCAACGAGCCGGCGATGTCGCGACGGCCGGTCGCCAGCCGCTCGGCGTACAGGTCGATCGCCTCGTCGGTGACCGTCGTGTCCTCGAGCAGCCGCCGTACCCCGGTCCACCCCGGCTCGTCCTGCGCCGGCCGGAGAGCGAAGAACGCACCCAGTCGGGAGAGTTCGGCAAACGGGACCGCGGCGGGTGGCACCGGTTCATCGTCGTCGATGCGGCGCCTCGCGTGCAGTACCCTCGTCGGCGGTGGCGTGTCCGAGCGGCCGAAGGAGCACGCCTCGAAAGCGTGTGAGGGTTCACGCCCTCCGTGGGTTCAAATCCCACCGCCACCGCCGCCTAACCCCGGGTCGAGGCGCCACAAACTCCGCTCCGCGTCCGGAGGATCCGCATCTCAACCCGGTTGGATACACGCTGCTCGCCGGATATCTCGTCGCACAGTTGACCGCGCGGGGCTGGTTCTAGGACAGCTGGCACCAGGGCAGCGTCGGCTCGAATGCCGCAGGCTCGATAGCCTGGCAGCTGACCGCTCGACCGAGGAGTCGCATCATGACCTACCGGGCTGGCGGAACGCCTCCCGCCAGCGAGATTCCGCCGTCGGTCAGGAACGCCGCGCTGCTGCTGTGGACTCTCGTCGGTCTGATGGTGGTTCGCACCCTGCTGACCATCGTCTTCCTCGACGACCTTCTCGGTGCGTACGCGAATGGTCTTGATGGCGGCGCGGCGCCGCCCCCGGATATCGCATCGGACCGTACGCCGGCGTACGTGCCCATCGCAGTGACGACGCTGGTGGTCCTCGGGGGACTGCTCGCGGTATGTGCGGTCTTCGTGCCGCGGGGCGCGGGATGGACGCGCGTCGTCGCGACGATGTTCGCGTCATTGGCGGCGCTGGCCGGCTTGTTGGTGCTGCTCCAACCGACCACGCCGCTGTTCACCCTGCTGGGTGTGCTGAACGGCGTCGTCGCGGTCACCGCGGTCGTGTTGCTCTTCTCGCGTACCTCCAACGCCTACTTCCGCGAGCAGCGGCTGAGGCGGCGAAAGGCTGCGCGGTAGCCCGTCGACAAGGCAGGTGATGTCCAGGTCGCTCTGCCTGCTCGAAGGTCCTGTCCGGAAGGCGCGGCGTCGGAAGGCACGGCGCCGGTGCTCAGGCGGACTTGCGGCTGGCTGTCTTCTTGGCGGCGGGCTTCTTCGTCGTCGCCTTGGCGGTCCGCTTCGCCGCCGCCTTAGCAGCGGCTGGCTTGCGAGCTGCTGTCTTCTTGGCGGCTGCCTTCTTCGCGGGGCTCGCCTTGGCCTCGCTCGCCTTGGCCTCGGCCGGCTCCGTTGCCTTTGCCCCTGCCCCCCGCTGCTGCTTGGCGGCGTCGACGCTGCGCCGTAGGGCATCCATGAGGTCGAGCACCTTGCTGTCGTCGACCTCGGGCGCGGCCGGCCGGGTCACCTCGCGCCCCGCGCTCTTCGCCTCGATCACCTCTTGCAGCGCCTCACGGTAGTCGTCGGTGTACTGGTCTGGTTCGAAGTCACCGGCCAGCGCCTCGACGTACGACTCGGCCATCGTCATCTCCTGCGAGCGGATCGTGACATTCTGGTCGAGGAACGAGAAACTGGGCTCGCGGACCTCGTCCGGCCATAGCATCGTCTGCAGCACCAGTACGCCGTCGCGCGGGCGGAGGGTGGCCAGCCGCTCGCGGTTGCGCAGGGCCACCTTGACCACGGCCACCTTCTCGCTGTTGTCCAAGGCGTCCCGGAGCAGGACGTACGGTTTCGCGTCGCCCGTGGGCTCGCAGTAGTACGCCTTGCCGAACTGCACCGGGTCGAGCTGCTCCGCGGGAACGAACGTGAGTACGTCGACAGCGCGGCTGGTCGAGATGGGCAGATCGGCGAAATCCTCGTCCTCGAGGACGACCATGTCACCGTCGGGAAGCTCGTAGCCCTTGGCGATGTCGGAGTAAGGCACCTCCTCGCCGTCCACCGAACACACCCGCTTGTAGCGGATCCGCCCGCCGTCGGCGGCATGCACCTGCCGGAAGGAGACGTCCTTCTCCTCGGTGGCCGAGAACAGCCGGACCGGGATGGAGACGAGCCCGAAGGAAATCGCGCCTTTCCAGATGCTGTGCGGCATGACCGGCTCCTGATGCGTCGCAGAAGTCTGAGGTTGCACCCATGATCACCCCATCGGGACCTGCGCGCGAAATCGGCACCCGCTCTCGGCTTGCGACACGCCAGCGCGAGCATCGCGAGAATGTCGGCGGACCGTGACATCTTCGGTACTGGGACGGCTCGAGGCCGTCACCGGGAGGGGGTGTCCGCAGTGTCCGTCACGATTTCGTCGATCGCATTCTCGTCGAGCACCTGGTGTACGACGTGTCGCCGCAACTGCAGCTTCGAGCAGCCGGTGTGCGCCGAAGGTCACGGGTCGGATTGCCCCGAGTGGTTCTGTGTGGACTGCGGTCTTGCGGTGGTTCTCGGGCTCGTCGGCACCGTCGAGGCCCCCCGTAACCGATCGCAGCGCGGCCTAGGGCGCGCTGTTCCGACCGGCAGCGCGGCCTTGGCAGCTCTGTTCCGGCGGTAGCGCCGCCTACGTCAGCTCTGTTCCGGTGGTAGTTCCGCCTACGGCAGCGCTACCAGCACCACAGCGGCCACGGCGAGACCCAGCCCGCACGCCTGTGTGCGGTTCACCCGCTCGTGCAGGAACACCGCCGCGAGCGTGACGGTCAGCGCCGGGTAGAGCGAGGTGAGGACGGCGGCGACCGACACGAGCTGTGACCTGGCGGCGAACTGGTAGAGGACTGTGGCCGCCGCTGCGCACACGCCCACCGCGGCGGCAGTCGCCAGAATTCGCCTCCCGGCCGAGCGGATTGGCGCGGCAACAAGACGTACGCCGACGGCGATGAGGACCAGGGCCACACCCTGACCCAGTGCCAGCGGCCACAATCCCGCCGATTCCGGCACCTGACCGAGCGCGACGAACAACAATCCGAAGCCGGCGCCCGCGAGCAGGCCGTCACGTACGCCGGCACCGGGCCGGCCGGCCGCCACAGCCACCTCGCTGCCGGCCCGGGAGACCAACCAGATCGCGGGCAGTGCGCACCCGATGCCGAGCCAGGTCAGCACGCCCGGCCGCTCACCTACGGCGAAGCCGACAACAACGGGGAGAACCGCTGCCCCGAGAGCGGACAGCGGTGCGACAACGTTCATCTGCCCGCTGCCGAGCCCGCGGTACAGGAAGACCGTGCCCAGACCGCTACCGATTCCCGAAGCGGCGCCCCAGCCGAGATCTGCCACAGAGAGGTCGGCAGGGATCGTCACTGCGACCACCGACACGGTGACCGTGCCGACGATCTGCGCGACAAGCGCGACGGTCCATGGGCTGATCCGGCGCGACAACAGGCCGCCGAGGAAGTCCGACAAGCCATAAGCGAGCGCCGCCCCTAGGGCGAGCACGACGCCCATCCGGCTGTCCCTTCCGTCGTGGTCGGGGCTGCCGTCGACGTGGCGGAGGATACGAGATTCGAACTCGTGAGGGGTCTCCCCCAACGCGCTTTCCAAGCGCGCGCCATAGGCCAACTAGGCGAATCCTCCGCTGAGCAGGATACTTCCTCCCCGGAGTGGTACCGTTTTTAGCACCAGTTGGAGAGAGCATGGCGATCACGGCATCCGAGGCGCGCAAGAACCTCTTCCCGCTCATCGAGCAGGTCAACAACGACCGCGTGCCCGTACAGATCATGTCCCGGCGTGGTGATGCTGTTTTGATCTCCCGGGCGGACTACGACGCGCTGGAGGAGACCGCGCACCTGCTGCGGTCACCGGCCAATGCTCGCCGGCTACTGGACAGTCTGGTGCAGGCCGGCAGTGGCCAGCGTCAGGAGCGCCCACTGTCACGATGAGGGTCGTCTTCACGCCCAACGGCTGGGAGGACTACACCTACTGGCTGTCCGCCGACCGGGCCACTCTCAAACGCATCAACCGGCTGATCGAGGACGTACTCCGCGACCCGTTCCAGGGGATCGGCAAGCCTGAGCCGTTGCGGCATGCCTTCGCTGGCTGCTGGTCCCGCCGGATCGGCGAGGAGCACCGACTCGTCCATCTCGTGGACGGGGAGGACGTCGTCATCCTGCAGGCTCGATACCACTACGGCTGATACAGGGCATGGGAACTCGGAGCGGCTGGCCGAGGTCCGTAAGGCTGCACAGGTGCCACCCGAGGTGAGCGACCTGCGCATATTCGACGTGATCGTGTGGATGCGCCATCACGAGGCGCACAGAGAGAGCAAGAGCGGATGCCGCGGGTTGGCTGTCTGACGCCCCCTGTCGGAGGTGAGGGGTAGGCATCCGTCATGAGGATGCCCTCGCAGGATTGTCATTGGCGAGCGCTTGAGCCGACGATTCCTATCGCTGACGCGCTTCAGCGGCCGACGCCGCCGGGGTTCATGCCCGGGCTTGGAGTTCTGGACGAGCTGACGGGCGGTATCCGTCCGGGCGACCTCTGGGTCGTCGAGGGGCCAGCCGGAGTCGGCGTGTCGATGCTCGTTCTGCAGCTGGCTACGGCCGGGCTGCGATCTGGTCGATCGGCTGCGGTCGTCTGCGGTCACCTGCCCGTTCCGGTCCAGGTGGCTCGGCTTGCGTCCCAGATCGGCCGGGTGCGCCTGTCACATCTGTGGCCGCCGGATCGATCTCTGGATTCGGGCGAGCAGGAACGTTCCACAGCTGCCAGGCAGCAGCTTGCCGCATGGCCTCTGCGGCTGGCCACCGGGATCTTCGAGGTCGCCGCGGATCCCGGTGCGGCGATGAGGCTGGCCGGCGGGGGGACAACCCCCGCCGTGCTCGTCATCGACACTGTGGCCGCAGAGTTCGGCAATGTGCCGGATCAGTGTCAGCGGCTGGTACGCAAGCTCGTCAAGGCCTGCGGATTCCCGGGCACCGCATTGATCCTGGGCCATCGGAGGCCAGGGGTTACCGAGGTTGACCGGACGGGCGGCCTGCTGCTCGACCTCGCCGACGTTGTGCTGAGCCTGTCCGCTCCCGCCGCCGACGGGTCGAGTCCGCTGCTGGTGCGCAAGAACCGCTGGGTTCGCAGGGCACGGTGCCCGACGTCGTCGCGCAGTTCCACTTCGCCCGCCTCGCCGCGTTCGAACGCCGGACCCAGTCGCTGTAGGGTTAGCCGAGACCCCTCGTGCGGCGTCACCCTGTGAACCTCCCCAGGGCCGGAAGGCAGCAAGGATAAGCGGGCTCTGTCGGGTGTGCGAGGGGTCCTTGCTGTCCGCATGCAGAGCTGTCCGCATGCAGAGCTGTCGGCGTTCTCGCATAAGGTCGGACCGCAGTCGATCGTCGCGCCTTGGCGCCGTACGACGGGAGGTGTGTGTGGCGCTAGCGCTCTATCGCACCTACCGTCCGGCGAGCTTCGCCGAGGTGGTCGGGCAAGACCATGTCACCGAGCCGCTGATGCAGGCGATCCGGACCGGCCGGATCAACCACGCCTACCTGTTCTCCGGTCCACGAGGCTGCGGCAAGACCTCCAGCGCCCGGATCATGGCCCGTTCGCTCAACTGCGTGGACGGGCCGACGCCGACGCCGTGCGGGGTGTGCGACTCGTGCGTGGGACTTGCACCGGATGGGCCGGGAAGTCTGGACGTCATCGAGATCGACGCGGCCAGCCACGGTGGTGTCGAGGACGCGCGTGAGTTGCGCGAACGTGCGCACTACGCCCCGGTGAGTTCGCGGTTCAAGGTCTACATCGTTGACGAGGCGCACATGGTCACCACGCAGGGCTTCAATGCCCTGCTGAAGCTCGTCGAGGAGCCACCGGACTTCCTCGTGTTCATCTTCGCCACCACGGAGCCGGAGAAGGTCCTATCGACCATCCGTTCCCGGACCCACCACTATCCGTTCCGGTTGCTGCCACCCACGGTCATGCGCGGCCTGCTGGAGCGGATCTGTGCAGCGGAGCAGGTCGAGGTCGAGCCAGCGGTCTTCCCGCTGGTCGTCCGGGCCGGCGGCGGGTCGGCCCGGGACGCCCTGTCCATCCTCGACCAGCTCTTCGCAGGAGCCGGGCAGGACGGTGTCAGATACGCGCGGACCGTCGGCCTGCTGGGAGTTACCGACGAGGCGCTGCTGGACGACGTAGTCGGTGCCCTTGCTGCGCAGGACGGCGCGGCTGTCTTCCAGACGGTGGACCGGGTGGTCGATGCCGGGCACGACCCGAGGCGGTTCGCCGGTGATCTGCTCGAGCGGTTGCGTGATCTCATCGTCCTCGACGCCGTGCCCGACGCGGCCGGTAAGGGTCTGCTGGACCACCCCGCGGATCAACTCGAGCGGATGGGGGACCAGGCCGCGCGGCTGGGCACCGCCACGCTGTCCCGGCTGGCCGACATCGTGCACATCGGGCTGACCGAGATGAGAGGTACGACGTCGCCCCGTCTGTTGCTGGAGCTGATCTGCGCGCGGATGCTGCTCCCGGGTGCCTCGACGGATTCAGGTGGCCTGCTGCAACGGCTGGAGCGGCTGGAGCGGCGCTTGGACATCCGGACGGATGCGCCCACCATTGCCGGAGATCCGGCTGCGGCCCGCGGCCGGCGTGCCGGCGGTGACTCCGACGGTGGGCCGGCGGTGCTGGAGCGCGGCAGGACGACGGCGGCCGGGGCGGCTGACTCGCCGGGCCGTCCGGCCGGACGTGGCAGCCAGGCCGGTGGCGGCGCGGGCACGCCTAGCGTTGAGCGGCCTAGTCCTCCGGCCAGTCTTGCTGATCGAGCCGCCGCACAAGGCGCGGGCACCACTGCCAGGGCCGTCGGCGCGGCCGCCCAGGCCGCAGGCACGACCGCCGGGGCCACGGGCACGACCACCGCGAGCACCACAGCTACCGCCGCGGGCAGCACCCCCCCGGCGGCGGCCGGCGCGGAGATCGACGCGGCCGCTGTGCGGCAGGTCTGGTCGGAGCTGCTCAGCATCGTCAGGCGGCGGCGACGTGCCACCGAGGCGTTGCTGACCAATGCGACCGCGCTGTCCGTTGACGGTGGTGTGCTGCGGCTAGGCATCGGCTCAACCCCGCTGATGCGGCTGCTGTCGGATCCGGTCAACACCGAGATTGTGCAGCTCTCTCTCAAGGATCTGCTCGGTGTCGAGTGGCGGATCGAGACGGTCGTGCAGGCACCGACGCTGACCGACCCCCAGGCCGATGAGCCGGATCCTCGGGATGAGGAGCCAACCAGCGAGACGCCCGTCCGGGCCGCCGAGCGGGACCCCGAAGCGGTGGCGATCAGCCTCGTCCAGTCCCAGCTCGGCGCGCGCCGTATCGATTCCGGCGACTGAGCCGCGGGGCTATTCTGTGCCGATGCAGCCGAGTGAACCGCCGAACATGCAGAACCTCCTGCAGCAGATGCAGCAGCAACTGATCGAGGCGCAGGAGCGACTCGCGAGCACCGAGGTCGAGGGCAGCTCCGGCGGCGGCCTCGTCCGCGCGACGGTCACCGGCAGCGGTGAACTCAGCGCGATTGTGATCGATCCCTCGGTGGTCGACCCCGATGACGTGGAAACCTTGCAGGACCTCGTTGTGGCCGCGGTCCGTGACGCGAACCGGGCGGCATCCGAGGTGGCTCAGCAGGCGATGGAGCCGCTCACCGACGGGCTGGGCGGACTCGGCTTGCCCGGGATTTAGGGGTGTACGAGGGGGCTGTTCAGGACCTCATCGATGAACTCGGGCGACTGCCCGGGATCGGGCCCAAGGGAGCCCAGCGGATCGCGTTCTTCCTGCTGACCGCGGATGCCGCCGACATCACCCGGTTGGTGGCCGCACTGCAGCGGGTCAAGGACGACGTCGCGTTCTGCCGGACCTGCGGCAACGTTTCCGAGGGGGAGCAGTGCCGAATCTGCCGTGATCCACGGCGTGCCCTCGACGTGATCTGCGTTGTGGAGGAGCCGAAGGACGTGGTGGCGGTCGAGCGGACCAACGAGTTCCGGGGCCGGTACCACGTACTCGGCGGGGCGATCAGCCCGATCGAGGGCATCGGTCCAGACGAACTGCGCGTACGCGAATTGATGGTCCGCCTCCAGGACGGCGTGGTGACCGAGCTCATCCTGGCCACGGACCCGAACACCGAAGGCGAGGCCACGGCGACGTACCTCGCCCGGCTGGTCAAGCCGATGGGACTGACGGTGACCCGGCTGGCGAGCGGCTTGCCGGTCGGCGGTGACCTCGAGTACGCCGACGAGGTCACCCTCGGCCGCGCTTTCGAAGGCCGCCGCCGGGTAGACCTGTGAGTTAGCGCAGCGAGCGAACCGATTAGTCCACTGTTTGCCGCAGCGGGGTTGCGTTCCGGTATCAGTAGGGTGCGGCGCCTCGCCACGAGCCGGGACGGGAGGCTAGGGTCCGCTCGACCGAGCAAGGACCGGCCCCCCGGGCGCCGGCACTCCATGGGAATGGCAGGTGTGCGATGCAACGACGCAAAAGGCGTCTCGCAACGATCGCTACCACGATGGTCGCGATGTTGGCGGCCAGCGCGTGTGCGGCGAGCGAGCGTGAGGAGCCGGGGCCAGAGGGCGGCGAAGCGAGCGGTGGCACGCTGGTCTTCGGTGCCGCGGGTGACCCTAAGGTGCTCGACCCGACCTTCGCCAGTGATGGCGAGACGTTCCGGGTCCTCCGCCAGATCTACGAGGGGCTGCTCACCTCCGAAGAAGGCTCCGCGGAACTCGTCCCAGCCTTGGCGGCGGACTTCCCCGAGATCAGCGAGGATGGCCTGACCTACACGTTCCCGCTGCGCGAGGGCGTGACGTTCCACGACGGCACCGAGTTCAACGCCGAGGCGGTCTGCTTCAACTTCGACCGTTGGTACAACTTCACCGGTACGGCGCAGAATCCCGGCGTCACGCCGTACTGGCAGGACGTCTTCGGCGGGTTCGCCGACACGCCCGACACCCCGAACATCTTCGAGTCCTGCAGTGTCGAGGACGATCTGACCGCGGTGATCCAGCTGACCACCGTCACCAGCCGCTTCCCGGCGGCGCTGGCGCTGCCGTCGTTCTCCATGTCCAGCCCCACCGCGCTGCAGGAGTACGACGCGGACAACGTCACCGGTGAGGGCGACGCCCCGACGTACCCGGAGTACGCGACGGAGCACCCAACGGGGACCGGGCCGTTCATGTTCGAAAGCTGGGACCGCGCCAACGGCCAGATCACCATCACCCGGTTCGACGACTACTGGGGTGAGCCGGCCGGACTGGACGAAATCATCTTCCGCACCATCCCGGACGGCAACACCCGCAAGCAGGAGCTGGAGGCCGGCTCGATCGACGGCTACGACCTGGTCGCGCCGGGTGACATCGAGGACCTCGAGAGTCAGGGCTTCAACGTCCTGACCCGCGACGCGTTCAATATCCTGTATCTCGGGATCAACCAGGGTCAGTTCGAGGGCGCCGAGGCGGCCGGGATCAACCCGGCGCTGGCCGACATCCGGGTCCGGCAGGCCATCGCCCACGCGATCGACCGTGAATCCATCGTCACGTCACAGCTTCCCGACGGTGCCGAGGTGGCCACCCAGTTCATGCCGGACACGGTGGACGGGTGGAGCGACGCGGTGACGGAATACCCCTACGACCCCGATCTCGCCCGCCAGTTGCTGGAGGAGGCAGGCGCCACCGGTACGACGCTGAAGTTCTACTACCCGACCGACGTCAGCCGGCCTTACATGCCGGACCCCGCCTCGATCTTCCAGGTGATGAGCCAGAACCTGCAGGACGTCGGCTTCGTGATCGAGCCGACGGCCCTGACCTGGAATCCGGACTACCTCGAGGCGACCGCCAACGGCCTGGCCGACATTCACCTGCTCGGGTGGACCGGTGACTACAACGACGCCTACAACTTCATCGGCACGTTCTTCGACGCCAAGGC
>JACCZY010000046.1 GCA_013695685.1 Geodermatophilaceae bacterium
CGCCGGGCCCGGCCGACCTTCGCACGCCGGCTGAACACGTCGTAGTCCGCCGCCGCTATCTCGTCCAGGATGCCTTCGTAGAGCCGCAGTGCGGTGCGTACGCAATCCCGGCTGGTCGGATGGAGCAGACCGATGCCGGGTTCGGCTTGGCGGTACAAGGCGCGGGTGCGGTCGATCTCGAAGGCCATCAGCCGCCGGAACTGACCGTCGACGCTGCCCCCGGCCAAGGCGTCGGTCGTGACGCCGTGCCCGGCCAGGTCCTCCTCGGGCAGGTACACCCGGCCGCGGCGCAGGTCCTCGCCGACGTCGCGCAGGAAGTTCGTCAGCTGGAAAGCCTGACCCAGGGCCACGGCGTACGGCGTGGCTTCCTCCACCGGCCGGAGTACCTCCAGCACCGGCAGCATCTGCAGTCCGACCACCGCAGCCGATCCCCACATGTACCGCTCGAGATCGGCGTACGTCGGGTACCGGGTCACTGTCAGGTCCATCCGCATCGAGGCGAGGAAGTCCTCGAAAAGCGGCACGGGGATGTCCCATCGGCGAACCGTGTCGACAACCGCCCGGCCGACCGGATCGGTCGACATACCCGACCTGAGTTCGGTCAGGAACCTGGATCCCCAGCTCTCGAGCTCGGCCGTCCGGTCGCCCGCCGAGGCACCGGTGCGCTGGTCGTCGACGATCTCGTCGGCGTACCGCGCGAACGCATAGAGCGCATGCACCGCTGGTCGCTTGTGCGGTGGCAGCAGGAGCGTCGCGAGGTAGTAGGTCCGGCCGTGCTGGACGTTGAGCCGCCGGCAGATGTCGTACGACGCCGCCAGCGGCGGGTCTACCGCCACGCGCGCGATCGGTAGGACCGGTCGGGACCGGTGATGCGCTCCGCGGCGAGCCGGCCGGAGATCAAGACCATAGGCACGCCGACACCGGGGTTAGTCGCCGAGCCCGCGAACACGACGTTGTCGAGGCCGCCGGCCAGGTTGGACGGCCGGAACGGGCCGGTTTGGGACAGGGTGTGCGCCAGGGAGAAGGGGGCGCCGGCCGCCAGTCCGGTGGCTTCCCAGTCCGCGGGCGTGACTACTCGCTCGACCTCCACGGCGTCGGAGAAGCCCGTGTAGCCACGACTGTCCATTGTGGACATCAGTTCGTCCCGGTAACGGGGACCGATCGCCTTCCAGTCGATGTCCCAGCCGGTGTGGGGCGCGGGCGCCAGCACGGAGAAGGTGTGCCTGCCGGGCGGTGCCAGCGACGGGTCGCTGCGGGTCGCGTTCGTCACGAGCAGGCTGGGATCGCGCATCAGGCGGCCGCTGTCGATGAGATCGGTGAAGACGCCCCGCCACGACCGTCCGAAGTGGATGTTGTGGTGCGCGATCTGCGAGTACGTGGCTCGCGACCCCACCTGGATCAGCACACAGGACGGGGAGTACCGCAATCGCCGCAAGCGCGCGGGCTGCCGCTCGAGCAGCATGGGCCAGGCCACCGGCAGGTCGGCGGTCAGCACGACCGCGTCGGACCTGATCAGTTCGCCGTCGGTGACGACCACGCCGGTGGCCCGGCTGCCGGTCATGACCACCCGTTCCACGGTGCGGCCGTAGTGGATCTCGACCCCGTGCTTGGCAGCGGCACCGGCCAAGGCGGTGGGCACGGCGTGCATGCCGCCGGCCGGAGCGAACACCCCGGCCACGGAGTCCATGTAGGCGATCACCGCGTACAGCGCGAGCGCGTCGTACGGCGACAGCCCGGCGTACATCGCCTGGAAGGAGAAGAGCCGCCGCAGCCGGGGGTCCGCCAGGTACTGCCCTACCTTGGGCGCCAGCCGCCGCACCCCGCCGAGCGCGACCAGTCGGGCCAGCGCGGGCACCGACAACGACAGGGGGGAGTCCATGTTGCGGTCGATGAAGTGCCGCATCTCCACCGCGTAGAGCCGGGACACGAACTCGACGAACCGCCGGTAGCCCGCTGCCTCGGCCGCGCCGGCGACCCGCTCGACCTCCGCCGCCATCTCCTCGACGTCGGCATGAACGTCCACGGTGGAGCCATCGGGGAAGAAACCCCGGTACGCCGGCCGCACCGGCCGCAGTTCCAGCCAGTCGCTCAGGTTCTCGCCCACGCAGTCCAGCGCATCTTGGATCAGCTCCGGCATGGTCAGGACGCCGGGGCCGGTGTCGAACTCGTATCCTTGGGTCGACACCCGGCCGGCCCGCCCGCCCGGAATCTGCTCGCGTTCGAGCAACGTCACCCGCCGTCCCGCCCCGGCAAGCCGCAGCGCAGCCGACAGGCCGGCCAGCCCCGCGCCGACGACGACCACGTGATCCGTCGGCCCGGACACCGTGCGCATGTCAGGCGTGGCGGGCGGTAGACATCTCGGCGAGCTCGGCGAGCACGGCTGCCGCCTCCGGCTCCACCTGACCCCGGGCGAGCGCAGCCACTCCCTGCTCGAGTCGTTCCACGATCAGCGCCTCCACCCGGCGCCGTCCCCCGCTGGCATCGATCACATCCCGAAGCGTCTCAACACCGGCGGTGTCGAGCAGCGGATCACCGAGCAGCCGTTCCACCACAGCGGTCTCGGCCGGTGAGCCGTGCTGCAGCGTCAGCGCGATGAGCGCCGTCCGCTTGCCCTCCCGCAGATCGTCACCGGCCGGCTTGCCCGTGACGTCGGGATCGCCGTACACGCCGAGCAGGTCATCGCGCAGCTGGAACGCCTCACCGACGGGTACGCCGTACGCCGAGTAGCACTCCAGCAGCGCCACGGGACACCCGTGCAGGAGCCCACCCAGATGCAGCGGCCTTTCCACGGTGTACTTCGCGCTCTTGTAACGGGCCACCCGCAGCGCCCGGGACGCGCTCACCGACGGCTGTGCCTGCGCGAGGACGTCGAGGTACTGCCCCGCCATCACCTCGGTGCGCATGGCGTCGTACGCCGGCCGCGCCCGCACCACGGCCTCGATCGGCAGACCCGAGGAGGCGAGCATCTCGTCGGCCCACACGAGCGTCAGGTCGCCGAGCAGGATCGCCGCGGCCCGGCCGAAACCGGCGGGCGACCCGGCGAAGGACTGCGAGCGGTGCAGGTCCGCGAACCGCTCGTGTACGGACGCCGCGCCGCGCCGGGTGGCCGAGCCGTCCATCACGTCGTCGTGTACGAGGGCGCAGGCGTGCACCAGTTCCAGCGCCGCGACCGCGCGGACGACGGCAGCGTCGGACGCTGCCGTGCCGCCGGCCCCGCGCCAGCCCCAGTAGCCGAATGCCGGGCGCAGCCGCTTGCCGCCGTCCAGCACGAAGTCGCGGATCGTGCGGGCTACCGGGTCGAGTTCGGGCGAGATCTCAGCAAGCTCAGCCGCGCGCGCGGCGAGGAAGGCCGCCAGCTCCGTGCCGATGCGCTCCCGCAGATCGACGCGGTCCAGCAGCGCGCTGGTTCGCCCGCCGCGCCCGCCCACGGAGGCAGTATCCCCGCCGGATCCCCGCGTATCCCAGCCGGCTCCCGGCCGGCTTGAGGCCGGCTTGAGGCCGGCTTGACGATCATGGAGATCCGGACACCGAAAGTCAGGCATATCGGACGAATCGGGCCACACATCTTCATGATCGCCGGGCGGTGGGGCGGGTGACGGCGCCGGGGTGACGGCGCCGGCATGCTGGCAGCGGTCCACTAACCTTGTCGACATGGGCCGGACCATCGCAGCACGGCTGCGTAGCGGCGAACCGAGTTTCTCCTTCGAGTTCTTCCCACCGAGAGATGCCGCCGCCGAACGCCAGCTGTGGCAGGCCCTGCGCGAGCTGGAACGGCTTCGCCCGTCCTTTGTCTCGGTGACGTACGGCGCCGGCGGCACGACTCGCGAGGGCACCGTGCGGGTGACCGAGCGGATCGCGACCGACACCACGATGTTGCCGCTGGCGCATCTGACGGCGGTGAACCACTCTCGGGCGGAGTTGCGGCATGTGCTCGGCAGGTTCGCCGCGGCCGGCGTACACAACGTGTTGACCATCCGCGGCGATCCGCCGGGTGACCCGCAAGCCGAGTGGGTCAAGCACCCGGATGGTCTGGCGTATGCCGAGGATCTGGTCCGCCTAGTGAAGGCCTCCGGCGATTTCTGCGTTGGCGTCGCCGCGTTCCCTTACAAGCATCCGCGCTCGCCGGACTTCGCCTCCGACGCGCAGTACCTCGTCCGAAAGATGCGAGCCGGTGCCGACTTCGCGATCACCCAGATGTTCTTCGTCGTCGAGGACTACCTGCGGCTGCGGGACCGCGTGTCGGCGCTCGGGTGCGATGTCCCGATCATCCCGGGCATCATGCCGGTCACGACGATGCGCACGATCGAGCGCTCGGCGCAGCTGTCCGGGGCGCCGTTTCCGTCGAAGCTGAGGGATCGGTTCGAGTCGGTGGCCGAGGACCCCGCCGCGGTCCGGGCGATGGGCATCGAGCAGGCCAGCGAGTTGTGTCAGCGGTTGTTGCGCGAAGGCGCACCGGGCATCCACTTCATCACCCTGAACCGGTCGACCGCGACCAGGGAGATCTGGTCCAACCTGCAAGCGAGGGTCGGTGTCTGAGATGTCCGAGGCGATAACGGTCCAGGGCGTCGGACGGGTGGAGGCTCGTCCCGACGGCGCCACCCTCGAGCTGGGGACCGAGGCCCGGGCCGAGTCCGTCGAGCAGGCCCTGTCAGCGGCGTCCCAGGCGCTGACCACGATGGTGGCCGCGTTGCACGCCAACGGAGCTACCGAGACGGATCTGCGCACGGAGGGGCCCTCGACCTACACCGTGACCGACAACGCCGGCCGGGTGAACTCCTACGTCTGCTCCTTCCGGTTGACCGCCCGGATCAGCGACCCGGCCCGGGCCGGCATACTGCTCGCCGACTGCGTTGCCCAGGCTGGCGATGGAGCCCTCGTGCACGGTGTGAGTTACACGCTGCGGGATCGCGGGGAGCATCAGCGGCAGGCCCGGGTGCTCGCCGTCGCCGATGCGCGCGCCCGTGCCGAGCAGCTCGCGAAGCTGGTCGGCCGTCCGCTCGGCCGGGCGACGAACGTCACCGAATCGAGTGGCTCCGGCGGCCCGATCCGGCCCATGCGGGCGATGGCGTTCGCCGCCGACGCCGCCGAGGCCGTCGAGGTCGAACCGGGTGTGGAGCAGGTGACCGTCGGCGTCGAGGTGACCTGGGTCTTCGCCGACTGAGCCGGTGCTGGACCGGGAGGGGTACTTCCGTCGCTGGGCCGATCTGCACGGCGGTTACGACCCCCATGCGTCCGTTCTCGCCCGGACCTGGCTGTCGGGTGTGTACGCCGTCGCACGACGCTGCCGCACGGTGCCGCCACTGGCCATCACAGTCGCAGGTCTGGGTGCCGCTGTTGCGGTGCCCCTGCTCGCCGTCCCCCCGAGTGCCGGCCTGCTCGCCGCTGCTGCGGGCGCCGCGATCCTGTCGGGCTTCCTGGATTCCCTGGACGGCGGGGTCGCGGTCATCGCCGGTCGGGACACCCGGCTGGGCTTCGTCCTGGACTCGGTCGCCGACCGGCTGGCGGATTCGGCGTACGTCGTCGCACTCTGGCTGCTCGGGGCGCCCGGCTGGCTGTGCGTGGTGGCCGGGGGCGCCGCCGTCCTACCGGAGTACGTCCGGGCCCGCGCGGGGGTGGCGGGAATGCGGGCGATCGGTGTGGTCACCGTCTTCGAACGGCCGACCCGGGTGATCCTGGTGACCGCACTGCTCGTCGCCGCCGCGGTGCTGCCCGGTCAGCACGCTGTCGTGGCGACGGCAGGCGCGGCGGCCTGGGCGCTGCTCGGCGTCGTCGCCACCAGTCAGCTGTTGGCCGCCGTACGCCGCCTGCTCGGCTGACGGTCATACTTCCAAGCGCGACGGTCTGGGCAGAGGGGCTGCGGTGAAGCTGTTGCTAGTCGAGGACGAGGAGCGCATCGCGGCGTTCATGGCCAAGGGGCTGCGCCGGCGCGGCCATGACGTCGACGTCAAGGGTGTCGGCGCTGACGCCCTGAGCGCGCTGCTGGATCCGCACCCCGAGCATGACCTGCTGGTCCTGGATCTGGGGCTGCCCGACATCGACGGGCTCGACGTGCTCTGCCGGATGCGCGAGCGCGGCGTACAGATTCCCGTCATCGTGGTGACTGCACGCACCGGCCGCGATGACCGGGCCAGGGCCAAGCAACTCGGCGTGGAGGCCTACCTCGTCAAGCCGTTCCCGATGAAGGAACTGCTGGCGAGCGTCGACCGGCACGACCCGAGTCGTCACGATCCCGCCGTCCCCAGCACCTGAACCCGGGCCTCACAGGGACCGCGACTTCCACACCAGTCGGCCCTGCCGACGCCGGCACACCGACCCAGCGGTCAAGAACCCGGCCGCCGCCACGGATGCCGGGTGCAGGAACACGTCAGGCCACAGCCGCGATCCGCTCCTCCGCGCGGCGACGGCCCGACCCGCCACGCCGAACAGGTACCCCGCCAGTCCCGCCCGCGAACCGGCCAGTGCGGCCAGCGCCGGTACGACGTACACCGCGGCAAGGGCGGTGACCACGGCAGCCGCACCGGCCGGGGAGCCGAAGGCGGTCCACAACGACTTGCTGTAGCCCTCGCGCACCCCCGGCCAGTCTTGGTACATCCGGCAGTGCGCCAGCCCGGTTCCGTCCACGACGGTGGTGCGTCCCCCCTCGCGCCGGATGTTGCGCGCCAGGGCCAGGTCCTCCATGACCGCACCGCGCACCGCCGCATGGCCGCCGGCCCGGTCGTAGGCGTCCCGGCGTACGGCGAAGAACTGCCCGCAGGACACCGCCAGGGACGGACGTGCCGACCGCTCCGCCACCCGCAGCGGCACGAACGTCAGCCACGACCACGCCAGCAGTGGCTGGACGAGCCGCTCGGCCCAGGTACCGGCGATCTGCCGCGGAAACGGGCAGACCAGGTCGACGCCAAGTGTGGCCAACTGCTCCAGCGCACTCACCACGGCGAGGGGCTCCAGCAGCACGTCGGCGTCCACGTAGACCAGCACGTCCGCGTCCGGGCAGGCCGCGGCGAGCTGTGCGCAGGCATGCGGCTTTCCCAGCCAGCCTGCCGGCGGCGCCACGCCGGCCAGCACCCGGAGGCGCTCGTCACCGCTCGCCACCTCCGCCGCGACGGCCGCGGTCCGGTCGGTCGAGCAGTCGTCGAGCACCAGGATCCGCAGGTGTGGCATGCGCCGCTGGTCCATCAGGCGCTCGACGCACGGTCGCACCTGCACCGCCTCGTCGCGGACCGGCAGCAGCACTGCCACCGACAACCTGGACGGCTCGGGATCCGCCGCCGGGATCTGGAGCAGCTTGCTGTTGATCGCGGCATGCACCATGCCCACCGCGGCAGCCGCGCCGGCCAGTCCGAGCAGTCTCACGACCGCAGCCGCTGGGACCGCTGCAACGCCACGGGAACGGCCACCACGCCCATACCGATCGCTCCCCACAGGGCGGCGTACGGGAGACCGAAGAAGATCGTGTGGGCGAGGATGCTGGAGAAGTAGACCCACAGGAAGGTTCCGACCGGTACGGCGTCCAGGTGGTCGGGGACGTCCCGGGTGCCGGCAAGGGCGTCGAAGGCCAGCATCAGCAGCACCGCGACGACGAGCCAGCCCAGGTGGTTCGTCAGCGGTACGCCGTACACGCCGGGAAGTCCCGGCTCGGGATCTGCCCACCGCCAGTACCCGCCGCTGACCATCTGCGGGTCGAGGAACAGATCCCACGAGGCGAGCGCCCAGGCGGCGAAGCCGATCCGCGACCAGCGCCCGGAGGTCAACCGGCCGGCGACGATCCAGCTCGGCCAGGCCATCATCGCCCAGGCCAGGCCGGCGACCAGCGGAACGCCGAGCACCGCCGGTCCCAACCCGTCGCCGTAGGAGTAGCGCCCGAACGGGAAGCCGGTCGCCAGTCCGAGGACGTCCACCAGGAAACCGCCGCCGGCGAAGACCGCCACCAGGACCAGTGCGGTCCGTGCGCCGCGGGTGAGCGCCGCGTGCGTGATGGACGCGGCGCTGAAGAGGACCACCGACGTGATCCCGAGCAGGTCCCGGGCGTCGCCGTACACCAGGGGGTAGAAGACCTGAGCGATCACCGCCGCGCCGGCCAGCAGGACGGGGGAGGGGTGGATCTGCTCCACGATCATTCCTGCGTCTCCCCGGCGGAAAGTACGTCGGCGTGCACGTCAGCCGGGAGTGAGGTCGACCAGCGGTGCCCCGCGGGCGTTGAGGGCGGTTTCGGTGCGTTCGCGGGAGAAGGGGGGCGCGATGCGCACGACGTCCGACGGTGCGTCGACGAAGGTCGGGACGTAGCCCACCTGCGTAATGTCGTAGCTGTCGTCCCCTGCCAGACCGAACGTGACCTCGACCATGACGCCGTCGCGGTGAGGGGGCGTGGGATCGGAGCTGTAAACCGCTTGCTGGGCAAGGAAGTTCCCCAGACCGTAGATCACCCACCGGCCGTCCGGCAGCCGCTCGATCGGCTGTACGACGTGCGCGTGGTGACCCACGATCAGGTCGATCTCCGGGGCCCGCATGATCTCGTCGACCACCTGCTCCTGGTAGCTCGAGGGTTGCTGGTCGAGCTCCTCCCCGAAGTGCAGGCTCACGACGACGATGTCCGCGCCGGACTGCGTGAGCCGGGCGGCATCGGCGCGGATGGCCGGCGGGTCGATCAGGTTCACCGCCCACGGCGCGGGGGACGGCAGGCCGTTCAGTGCGTACGTGTAGGACAGGTGCCCGACATCGACACCCTGTACGTCGTAGATGGTCGGCTCGGCGTGCTCCTTCCGACTGCGTGCGCTGCCGGTGTGCTCGATCCCCACCCGGTCCAGGTTGTCCAGCGTCGCGTTGATCCCGTCCAGACCGAGATCCACTGTGTGATTGGACGCCGTACTGCACGCGTCGAAGCCGATCTTCTGCTGGTCCTCGGCCAGTTCGTACGGTGCGTTGAAGCGCGGATACCCGGCCAGGCCGACGTTGTCGTCGGACAGCGGGGTCTCCTGATGGCAGACTGCCCAATCCGCCGCGGCGACGATCGGCGCCACCTCGGCGAGCATTGGCATGAAGTCGTAGCCCTGCCCGCCGGCGTAGCGCCCGGCGCGCTCTATCAGGGCATCGCTGGGCAGCATGTCGCCGGTGAAGAGCAGCCGGACCGATTCTGTGGCGGTCGTCGGCGTCGGCGTCGTCGTGGGCGTCGGCGTCGTCGTGGTCGTGGGCGTGGTCGTTGTGGTCTCGGGAGTGGCCACCGACGACCCCTCGTCAGCTGGGGCGCAGCCGGTCACCAGCACTGCGATGGTGGCGGCGACGAGCAGTCTCATCGGGTGTCCCGGAGCACGATCCGGGCGACCGTACGACCGCTGGCGCCGAACACGCCGCCGCCCGGATGGGTGGAGGCTCCCGTCAGGTACAGCCCGGTGACATCGGGAACGCGGTGACCGGCGAGTTCGGGCAACGGCCGCCAGCCGAACATCTGGTCCAGCGACATGTCGACGTGCATCACGTTGCCCCGCAGGAGTCCGAGTTCGCGTTCGAGGTCGAGCGGAGACTGCACGTACACGTGCTCGACTGTATCCGCGAAGCCTGGTGCGACCGTGCTGATCGCGTCGACGAGCCGGCGTGCCTCGCGCTCGGCGATGTCCGGCCAACGCTCGGCGACCAACTCGTACGGGTGCCACTGTCCCCACACCGTGACGTTGTGCCGTCCAGGTGGTGCGATCGTGTCGTCGAAGGCGGAGAACGTCATGGCAACTACGGGTGGGCGGGTGGCGGGCCGACCGCACAGGTAGTCGGCGTACGCCTCCCGGAGCGCGTGTCTGGACGGCGCGATCAACTGCATCGCGCGGTACGACGACCCGTCGGCGGCGGCTGACGGGTAGCGGGGAAGGTCCGTCGTACCCAGTCGGACCGCCATGCCGATCCCGTTGCCGGCCCGGACCAGCCGGCGGACCCGGTCGGCCAGCGCAGCGGGTGCGCCCTCGCCCAGCAGCTGCATGGTGGTGAGGACGTGGCAACCCGCCACCACGACCGCCGAACCGAGCACGTCGCCGGAGTCGGTGCGTACGCCGCTCACCCGCCCGCTCCCGGCGAGGATCTCGATGGCCCCGTCACCGAGACGAATCTCGCCGCCGTCGGCTCGCAACCGGGAGATCAGCGCGGTGGTCAGCATGCCGCTGCCGCCCCTTGGATGTCCGGGCGCCCGCCGGTGCATGAGGCTCGTCCAGCCGACGAGGTCGGCGGTGGCCGGCTCATGCATCGGGGATCCCGACTGCGCACCGAGCCAGGACAGCGCGGTCTTGAGCCGCTCGTCGGAGAAGTGCGCGTCCAGCAGGGCGTCACCGCTGGTGAGGAATTGCCGCGACAGCTCTATGCCGGAGAGCCCGGTACGCCGCCCGAGCCCCCACAGTGAGCGGGCGATCCGCGTCGGTGTCGGAGCGCTCGCGAAGGCATCGAAGACCAACTCGTTCCTGGCCGCCCAGTCCTCGGCGAAGCCGTGATACGCCTCGGCGTCGCGTGCGCCGCAGACCGACTCGATCGAGGCGCAGGTGCGGTCCAGGTCGACGGAGAAGGTCAAGGCCACCTGGCCGCCGTCGGCCGTTCGGAACGGAGCGAAGCCCCACGGGTCCATGTCCTGGTACTGCAAGCCGTGCCGGGCCAGTTCCAGCTGCTCGATGATGCCGGTGTGGCGGATCATCACGTGTGCACTGGAGCCCCTGTCCATCTGATAGCCGGGAAAGCGCTCCACTGTGGACACTGCGCCGCCTGGCACCGTGTCCCGCTCGAGAACCGTCACCGCCAGTCCGGCCTTCGCCAGGTAGCAGGCGCTGACGAGCGCGTTGTGCCCGCTGCCGATTACGACGACGTCAGGCATCGTCCACAGTGGACTGCACTGTCAGTGGCAGGCGCGCCCCCAACACCGCGAACGGTCGCGCGTCCCCGGGGAACAGGTGCTGTCGGGCGAGGTCGACGAAGCCCAGCGAGCGGTAGAGGCGCCACGCCCTGGTCTGACCCTCCGGGGTGGACAGCAGCACCGCAGGGTGCGGCGCGTCCTCAAGCAACGTCAGCAGGATCGCGCAGCCCAGACCGGCACCTTGGCGGTCCGGTCGCACGTGCAGCTCGCACAGTTCCACGCTTCCGGGCAGCCATTGCGCGGCTACGTCGCGGTCGACCGCCCTGCGTACCTGGTCGTGCCACCACTGTCCGGGCGCGGAGGTGTAGCCGTAGCCGAAGCCGAGCAGCACGCCGTCCCGGTCGAGCGCGGCTACCGCCCGGAACCCCGGCCGGTCGGCATGAGCCGTGGCATAGCCGATGCGGTTGTCCACCACGCTCGCGGAGTAGCCCATGGCTTCGGCGTAGATCGTCATCGCGTCGCGTACCCGAGCGACGAACTCGGCCGGTTCCCACCGCACGAGGCGCGCGTCTCGTCGATGCATCGTGCTGCTCACGCCAGCAGCGTAGGCGTCCCGTCGGGTCAGTCGCCCACCTCGGCCGACGTACCGGCGGTGATGCGCAGCAGTTCGTCGTACGTCGTGGGGAACACCGCGGCGGGATGACCGGCCGAGGCCCAGACGATGTCGAAGGTGGCAAGTGCGATGTCGACCAGCGTCCCGATCGGCTCCGGGTGCCCGAGAGGGGCGACCCCGCCGATCGGCTGACCGGTGTGCCGGCGGACGAACTCCGGATCGGCCCGGTTCAAGGCCGGTATGCCGAGCAGTCGCTCGACCCGGGCGGTGTCGACGCGATGGGCGCCGCTGGTGAGGATTAGCAAGGGTGTGCCCCCGGCGTCGAAGAGCAGGCTGTTCGCGATGGCCCCGACGTCTACGCCGACCTGCTCAGCGGCCAGTGCCGCCGTACGGGCGGTGCCCGGCAACTCTCGCACCTGGCCCGCGGAGCCCGCCGCTCGCAGGGCCTCGGCCACGGCGACGACATTGGGGTGCATGTGTTCATACTGGCGCAGCCGGCGTTTCGCTGTCGTCGCGGTCGGCCCACTCCAGCAGCGTGTCCAGGGAGTACGCGTTGTCATCGATGCCGGCGTGCAGGTCGCCCAACCGCACGTACCGTTCCGGCACCGTGGCGATGGTGAAGTCCCGCGGCTCGGCGTCTGCAATCTCGGCCCAGGTGATCGGAGTCGATACGAGGGCCTCGGCCACCCCCCGCACCGAATACGCGGCCCGGATGGTGTGGTCGCGCGCGTTCTGGTTGTAGTCCACGAAGACCGTTTTCGGGTCACGGTCCCGTCGCCACCAGGTCAGGTCGACGAGATCTGGCAGGCGGCGTTCCACCTCGCGGGCGAATGCCCGGGCGGCCCGGCGTACCTGCGGGAACTCCCACCGTGGCTCGATCCGGACGTAGACGTGCAGCCCCTTACCCGCGGAGGTTTTCGGCCACCCGACTGCGCCGAGCTCATCGAGCAGCTCGTGGACGACTGCCGCGACCCGGCGAACGTCGTCGTAGTCGGCCCGCGGCATCGGGTCGAGGTCGATCCGCCACTCGTCGGGCTCCTCGACGTGTCCGCGGCGGGAGTTCCAGGGGTGGAACTCCACTGTGGACATCTGCACCGCCCAGACGACGTCGGCGACGTGGGTGACGCACAGCTCGGAGGCGTGCCGACCGGACGGGAAGTCGACGCGCACCGTCTGGACCCAATCCGGGGCCCCGCGGGGCAGCCGCTTCTGGTGCACCTTCTCGCCGGAGACGCCCTCAGGAAAGCGGTGCAGCATGCACGGCCGCTCGCGCAGCGCCCGGACGATCCCGTCGCCGACGGTCAGGTAGTACCGCGCCAGATCGAGCTTGGTCTCACCTCTGGCCGGGAAGTACACCCGGTCGGGGTTGCTGATCCGCACCGTGCGGTCGCCGATCTCCAGTTCGACCGAGTCGGCCACTGCTACAGGTTGCCACGGCTACAGGTGGAAGACCACGATCGCCACGATGCCGCCGACGATCGCCAACACGATGCCGACAAGTCGCATCTTCGGGCCGTCCAGGGCCGGAACTCGCAGCGCGAGGCGGCCGGGTCCGGTCAGGATCAGGGCGAATGCGGAGCAGAGGTAGAACAGCTCGAGTTCGGGACCACCTGCACCGGCGAAGAAGACGGCGTCGGTGCCCGCCTGGATGGCTGCGTACGCACCGGCCATGTTCGCCACCACCGCGGCAGCGGCGAGCGGTAGCGCGAGACCGACGGCGATGAGCAGGCCGCCACCGAGCTCCACCAGCCCGCTGAGGATCGCGTAGGGAGTTCCGGGTGAGAACCCGACCGCCTCGAAGTACCGGGCAGTGGAGTCGATCCCCCCGTCACCTCCGAACCCGACAAGCTTCTGCGCGCCGTGGGCGACCATGGCGAGGCCCACGAACAGCCGGAGCACGAGCAACCCGAGTCTGAGCGTCGCTGTGTCGGTGTCTCGCACCGGAGCGGTGTCCCGTGGCCGATCTGTGACAGTCATCGTGCCCACCTCCGCGAGTTCGTGTGCCTACACCGTTACACGCCGGGCGCGATCGTCCGGTTCGCCCGCCCGCTGCGAGGACGCGCAACCGCGGTGCGAGTATCGCCTCGTGCCCGCGCGTCGATCGTTGCCACGCGAGGTCTACGTCCTGGCTACTGTCGCGTTCTTCGTCGCGGTCGGTTACGGGATCCTGGCTCCGGCGATCCCGGATTTCGCGCGGGACTTCGGGGTGGGTCGCACCGCCGCCGCGCTCGTCGTCAGTGCGTTCGCGTTCATGCGGCTGGTGTCTGCCTTCGGCAGCGGCGGGCTGGTCGACCGCTTCGGCGAGCGCTGGATCATGGCCATCGGGATCGGCATCGTCGCCACGACCAGCGCCGCAGCGGGCTTCGCCCAGAACTACCCGACGTTGCTGATCCTGCGCGGTTTGGGCGGTGTGGGATCGGCGATGTTCACCGTGTCGGCTGCGGCGTTGCTGATCCGGCTCGTCGGTAACGAACAGCGCGGCCAGGCCAGCGGAATCTTCGCCGGTGGGTTCCTCACCGGCGGGATCATCGGCCCGGTCTTCGGCGGTCCACTCACCGAGATCTCACTGCGGTTGCCGTTCTTCGTGTACGCCGCAACCCTGACCATGGCCGGGTTGGTCGCCGCCATCGCGCTGCGCAACACCGCACTGTCCACCGCACCGGTCGAGCGGCGCGGCCTGCGCGGCAGCGGCGTCGCGACCGCGTTGCGCGATCCGGCGTACCGGGCGGCAGTGGGGGCCAACGTGGCGGTGGGCTGGACGATCTTCGGAGTCCGGTTCGCGACGATCCCGCTGTTCGTCACCGAGGGGCTCCGGCTGGGCGCGGTCTGGACCGGGGTCGGACTGGGTATCTTCGCCGTGGCGAATGCGGTGCTGCTCTGGCCGGCCGGGCGGTTCACCGACCGGCGGGGCCGGCGTCCTGTCCTGATCGCCGGTACGACGACGTGCGCGATCGGGCTGGCGTTGCTCGTCCTCCCGCCGGCGCTGCCGCTGTTCCTCGCGTCCATGGCCATCACCGGGGCCGGCTCCGCCCTGTTGACGGTGGCACCCGCGGCCGTCCTGGGTGATGTTGCGCCGGCGCGTAGCGGCTCGGTCGTCGCCGTCTTCCAGATGGCCGCCGACGTCGGCGCGATGACGGGGCCGCTGTTGGCCAACGCCCTGGTCGACTCGTTCGGGTACGACGCCGGATTCGGCCTGACGGCGCTGGTGATGCTGGCGGCAGCTGGTTTGGCGGTGGTGATGCCGGAGACCCGAGACCGGGGCGCCACCACACCGGCCCGGCCGGGACGAGCCACCTAGCACGCGTACTGTCACCGTACGTCCATCGTCGGTCGGAGGACCCCGTGATGCAGTCGAGTCGTCTCCTGCTCCGCCGCACGCTTGTCCGGAGCTCGGTCGTAGCGGCATCGGCGCTCATGGCAGCCGGGCTGGCTGTCGTCCCGGCGTCGGCGGCTGATCCATTGCGAACCACCGAAGCTGCGGGGGCATCGCAGTTCATCGGGGAGGAAACTCTCCCTACGGGTCTGATGTTCGAAGGGACAGAGGTCGGTGGGCTGTCCGGGATCAGCTACGACTCCGCGCGCGATGTCTATTACGCGATCTCAGACGATCGCAGCCAGCTGGACCCGGCGCGGTTCTACACCCTGCAGATCGACCTGTCCGACGGTTCCCTCGACAGCGGGGACGTGTCTGTTATCAACGTGACCACGCTGCGCGATCCGCGAGGACGCCCCTTCCCGGAACTGAGCCTGGACCCAGAATCCATAGCGCTCACCCCCCGCCGCACGCTCATCATCACGTCCGAGGGAGACGCGACTCAGCTCATCGACCCCTTTGTGCGCGAGTTCAGCCTGAACGGACGGCAACTCAATAACGCATTCGTGCCGGGCTACTACGACCCGGCAGCCGACGGAACTTCCGGTGTACGGAACAACCTGGGGTTCGAGAGCGCCGGCATCACGCCGGACGGGGACTACCTGTTCACCGGGACCGAGAACGCCCTGGCCCAGGACGGCCCGACCGCCACGCTGACGACTACGAGCCCGGCACGGATACTGCGCTATGACCAGTCCGGTCGACTGGACAGGGAATTCGTGTACGTCGTCGAACCGGTGCAGGACCCACCGGTACCAGCCGACGGGTTCGTGGTGAACGGTCTGGTTGAGCTGTTGCCGCTCGGGCCGACTCGGCTGCTGGCGATGGAGCGCAGCTTCTCCACCGGCGTCGGTAATGACGCCCGCGTCTACCTGGTGGACACCGCGGAGGCTACGAATGTCCGGGGGGTGCCGAAGCTGCCCGAGGACCTGTCGCTGCTTCGGGTAGTGCGCAAGACCCTCGTCGTCGACCTGGACGTTCTGGGTATCACGTTGGACAACCTGGAGGGATTGACCTTCGGGCCGGCGCTACCCGATGGGCGGCAGAGCGTGCTGATCGTCAGTGACAACAACTTCTCCACCACCCAGGTGACCCAGTTCCTCGCTTTCGCGGTCTCAGGCCCCTGAGTTCACCGCCGCGACGATGAGAGCGCGCTCCGGTTCTTGTCGGCCCGCACGGCCAGGCGACTGACGGCGAGCACGCAGACGGAAGGCGTCCCCTCAGCGGGACGAGTTGTGCAGCGACGATTTGCTGACGAACCACGTCCCGCAGCGTGTCGAGAACGCCGATCCATCGATCGACTCTCTGGCGAAGGCGTTGACGGTTCTGTCGGTGCTGGGGTTTACTATCCCCTCATTCGAACACAAGTTCGAATGCCTGCCGGATCGAAGGTCTTTCGCGAAGCCGTCGTCTCGGCAGGACAGGGGCCAGGCTGTGGCCGGTCTGGCCCCGCTGGCGAGGACGCTCGCCGGAAGCAGCGGGTCTCGACCCCCGCTGTTTCGCCAGCTCGCTCACGGGTCCGGCGGTGCGGAGAAATCGCCGGCGGACCCGTGCTCCCGGATATAGATCGCCTCATGTAGCGAAGGGAGAAGTGGTGACCAGGCTGCATGCCGACCCCATCGACGTGGAGCGCGGCATGGTCGATGGCGGCAGCGGTGCCGAGCGGATCGAGGGACCTGCCCACTTCCACTGGGGCCGGCGGTCCTACGTCGTGCACGCCGTGCTCGATCACTGGATGGAGGCCGGGAACTGGTGGCGGCGGACCGGCCGTCCCCGAACCGAGCCCGGCGGTGCGGCACCCCGGCTCGACGACGGCGAGCGGGAGGTGTGGCGGGTCGAGGCCCGGCAGCTGCACGCCGGAAGGGACGCCCCGGTGGGCGTCTTCGATCTGAACTTCGACTGGAGCGTGGGGCGATGGTCATTGATTCGCGTGCACGACTGACACGTGCACCACTGGCAGAGAGCCAGCCGACCCAACTCGCGTTGCTGCGGCCGAGGAGAGCGGTGTCCCCCTCCGCGCTCGTTCTGCTCGGTCAGGCGCAGGTTGGCCTGGCCGAGGCCGCTCAGTTGCCGTCCTCCGGTGAGCGGTACGCCGGGGCGCATCTGGCCGCGCTGCGGGCGACCGCGGCGGTGCTGGCGGCGCGGGCGAACCCGGACACCCATGCAGGCAGCGGGTCGAGACGACGGCGCCGGCTGCGCAGCGCCTGGGATCTGCTGTGCGAGGTCGCTCCGGAGATGGGGGAGTGGGCGGCGTTCTTCGCCGCGGGTGCGCCCAAGCGCGCGGCGGCCGAGGCCGGTGTGACGCGAGCGGTCACGGCCCGCGAGGCAGATGACCTGGTTCGCGACGTCGAGACGTTTCTCGCTGTCGTGGCCACCACCGTCGGCGTCTGCCCGTCCTGATGAGTGATCCGTTCGTGCATCTGCACGTGGCCTCCGGCTACTCGCTGCGCTACGGCGCCAGCCACCCCGCGACGCTGGTCGCGCGAGCGGCCGAGCACGGGATGGACACCCAGGCGCTCACCGATCGGGACGGCCTCTACGGCGCGGTGAAGTTCGTCAATGCCTGCCGCAGCGCCGGTATCCGGCCGGTCTTCGGGGTGGACTTGGCTGTCCGCCCGGCCGCCCATCCGGCGTTGAAAGGGGCGCCGGCCCGCAAGTCGCCGGCGCGGGGCGGGATCAGCGTGGACCCACGTCTGCCCCGGGTCACCCTGCTGGCGCGCACCGGTAAGGGCTGGGCCTCGCTGGCCCGGCTGATCAGCGCCACCCACCTCGGCGGGGAGCGGGGTACGCCGGTGAGCAGCCTGGAACTCATCGCCGAGCACTCCGAGGGCGTGCTGGTACTGCTCGGGCCGGAGTCCGAGGTCGGCCGGGCGCTGGCCGAGCGACGTCCCGACCTGGCCCGGGCACATCTGGGGCGGTGGCGGGAGGCACTGGGCCGCCGCCAGGTACTCGCCGAGGTGGTGCACCACCGAGCCAGGGGGGACCGGGTGCGGGCTGGTGCACTGCTGGGCTTCGCCGCCGAGCACCGGCTGCCCGCCGTACTGACCAACGCGGTGCGCTACGCCGAGCCGCATGACGCCCCGACCGCCGACGTGCTGGATTCCGCTCGCCGGCTCGTCCCACTGGATTCGCGGCACATCGACCGGCGTAATGCCGAGGGATACCTGAAGTCGGGCAAGCAGATGGCCGAGGTCGCCGAGGAGATCACCGGGCCGGACCGGGACGCCGCCGGCAGGCTGCTGGCTGCGACCCGGCAGGTGGCCGAGCGCTGCGCTGTCGATCCACGCGCCGACCTGGGAATCGGGGAGGTGCACTTTCCGGAACTGTCGGTCACTCGCCGGCCCCGGGAGGCTGCGGCCGGACCACAGGATGTGTTGCGGCTGCGCTGCGAGGCCGGCTTCGGCCGCCGGGGAATGGACCCAGGGCCCGTCGTACGTGGCCGGCTGGATGACGAGCTTGAAATCATCGGGACGCGCGGCTACCCGTCGTACTTCCTCACCGTCGCCGACGTGACCGACCTGATCCGGGCGATGAAGGTCAGGGTGGCCGCGCGGGGATCGGGCGCGGGCAGCCTGGTGAACTACCTGCTCGGGATCTCCGACGTCGACCCGATCCGGCACCGGCTGCTGATGGAGCGGTTCCTCTCCCCGCTGCGCCAGGCGCTGCCCGACATCGACGTCGACGTGGAGTCCGCCCGCCGGATGGAGGTCTACGACGCCATCCTGGACCGCTTCGGTGCCGAGCGGTGCACGTGCGTGTCGATGATGGACACCTACCGGGTCCGGCACGCCATCCGCGACGTCGGCGCGGCGCTCGGCATGCCGCCGGGGGAGATCGACACCATCGCCAAGGCGTTCCCGCACATCCGGGCAAACCAGGTCAAAGCGGCGCTGTGCGACCTGCCGGAACTGCGGGCCAGCGGACTGGGCAGCGACCAGCTGACGGTGCTCTTCGACCTGGTCGAGCGGCTGGACGGCCTGCCCCGGCACATCGCCCTGCACCCGTGCGGGGTGCTGCTGTCCGATGCCACCCTGCTCGACCGCACGCCGGTGGAGGCCAGCTACCTCGGCTACCCGATGAGCCAGTTCGACAAGGACGACGTGGAAAACCTCGGCCTGCTCAAGCTCGACGTACTCGGCATCCGCATGCAGTCGGCGATGGCCTACGCGATGGACGAGGTGGCCCGGGTCGACGGGCACCGGCCCGACGTCGACACCGCGCCGTTGGACGATCCGGCGACGTACGGGCTGATCCAGTCCACCCGGACGCTGGGGTGCTTCCAGATCGAGTCGCCCGGTCAGCGCGAACTGGTCGGCAAGTTCTCCCCGGAGACCTTCACCGACATCATCATCGACATCTCGCTGTTCCGGCCGGGTCCGGTCAAGAGCGACATGGTGACGCCGTTCCTGCGCGCCCGGCAGGGGTGGTGCGAGCCGCAGTACCCGCATCCGGATCTTGAGGACGCCCTGGCCGAGACGTACGGCGTGGTCGTCTTCCACGAGCAGGTGCTGGAGATCGTGGCGGTGCTCACCGGCGTGAGCCTGGCCGAGGCCGATGAGGTACGCCGGGCGCTCGGGGAGTTCGACGCGCACGCCGAGGTGCAGGCCTGGTTCATCCCGGCCGCGCTCGGCCAGGGCTATCCGCTCGACGTGGTCGAGCAGGCGTGGAATGTGCTCGCCGCGTTCGCCTCGTTCGGGTTCTGCAAGGCGCATGCGGCGGCGTTCGCGCTCCCGACGTACCAGTCGGCGTGGCTCAAGGCGCACCACACCGCGGCGTTTCTCGCCGGCGTGCTCACCCACGATCCCGGTATGTACCCCAAACGGCTGATCCTCGACGACGCCCGCAACTTCGGGATCGCGATCCTCCCGCTGGACGTCAACGTCTCCGACCAGGCCTATCGGGTGGAAAAGCAATCCGAGGGCTACGGCATCCGGCTGTCACTGACCGACGTCAAGGGCGTCACCGAGGCGGAGGTGGCCGGAATCGTGGCCGGGCGGCCGTACGCGTCGTTGTCGGACTTCTGGCGCCGCGCCGGGGTGTCGCGCCCGATCGCCGAGCGGCTCGTGCTCGCCGGCGGGTTCGACTCGACGTACGCGATCGGATCGAGGATGCCGGTACGCCGACGCAACCAGGTGACCCGCCGCGACCTGCTGCTGCAGGTGGCCGAGCTCGACGTCTGGAGCCGGGCGACCGCCCGAGCCGATCGGGCGCTGGCGCCCCGCAGACGTTCCGCCCACCGTCCCGCCGCCGGCGCCGCAGCCGCAGCCGGCGCACCGGACGGGCTGTCGGTGCGGGACTCGATACGAGACGCTGCCGCGCGGCAGTCACGTGCCACCGCCGGGGTCGCCCCGCAGCAGGTGCAGCTCGCCCTGGATCTCGGCGCGGGCTCCGGCTCGGGCTCCGGCGCGGACTCCGGCGCGGGGTCCGATTCAGGGGAGCGCCGCTCAGGACTGCCGGAGATGACCGAGGCGGAGCTGGTCCGCGCCGAGTTGGAGATCCTGGGGCTCGATGCCAGTCGGCACATCGTCGACTTCTACTCGACGTTCCTCGATGCCTTGGGGGTGGTCCGCTCCCGCGACCTGCTGGGGTGCAGGAGCAAGGCGGAGATTCTCGTCGCCGGGGTCAAGGTGGCCACCCAGACCCCACCGGTGCGCTCCGGTCGCCGGGTGGTCTTCGTGACCCTGGACGACTCCACCGGCCCGGTCGACGCGACGTTCTTCGAGGACGCCCAGGGGCCGTATGCGATGACGGTGTTCCACTCCTGGCTGCTGGTCGTCCGCGGCGTGGTCCGCCGGACGGGAAGACGGGGCGTCTCGCTGCGGGCCACCGGCTGCTGGGAGCTTCCGGCGCTTCGCCAGACCTGGGAATCGGTGGGAATGCCCGGTGTGTGGGAGGCGATGGACAGGTCCGCCGCGGACCTCACCGAGCAGGCGCTGCAGGGGGCGGCGGCGAGCCACTCCTCCCGGCCGGTGATGGCTCGCCCGGTGCTGGTTCACCCGTCGGGCTTCCGGATGTCGCCGTACGCCGACCTGAAACCGCCCGGGGAGGACGGCAAGACCGTGCCGCGCAAGCTGTGGCACTCCAGCCCGGGCAGCTCCGGACACTGACCTCATCCGTCGGAGCTGCCCTCCAGACATGCGGGCGACCGCATCCTGCGCCCCGGACTTGCTGGAGTCGGGTCCGCAACTCAACTGCGTTACGCGTACACCATGATGTCGTTGTGGCAGCCGACCGGGTCCTCGCCCGGCGGATACTCGAGGCGGTGGCAGCCGCCGGTGTAGACACCGTGTTCGGGCTGCCCGGCGTACACAATCTTGCGTTCTGGCGGGAGCACGGGCCGGACCTGCCGCGGATCGTCGGTGTCCGCCACGAGCAGACGGCGGTGTACGCCGCAGACGGGCAGGCCCGGGCGAGCGGCGGGCTCGGTGTCGCGCTCACGACCACCGGTCCGGGCGCCGCCAACGCCCTCGCCGCATTCGGGGAGGCCGCCGCCTCGGCCTCGCCCGTCCTGCTGGTCGCCACCGAGATCTCCACCAGGCTTCGGCGGCCCGGTGTGCTGCGTGGTGTCCTGCATGAGTCCGCCGACCAAGCGGGACTCTTCGCGCCGCTGGCCAAGGCCGTCTACCGGCCGCGGACGCCCGCGAACGTGGTGGAGCAGCTGGCGGCGGCGATCCAGACCGCGCTCACGTCCCCCCGAGGCCCGGTGTATGTCGACGTCCCGACCGACCTGCTGAGCCATTCCGCGCCGGCCGGTGCCCTGCAGCCGACGACGACCGTCGTGCCCGATCCCGAGGACATCGACCGCCTCCGCGGCGAGCTCGACGCGGCTCCGCGGATCGTGATCTGGGCAGGTGGCGGCGTCGTGCAGGCCGACGCCTCGGCCGAACTGGCCCGGCTGGCCGAGCTGCTGAGGGCACCGGTCGTGACCAGCTGGGCGGGCCGGGGTGTGCTCCCCCCGGAGCACCCGTGGCTGGTCGGAGCACCGCCACACGAGCCGGCCGTCGCCGATCTCGTCGCCGGTGCCGACCTGCTCCTCGCGGTGGGTACCGGCTTCGACGCGACGACCACCCGCAATTGGACGATGCCTATGCCGGCCCGACTGGCGTGCGTCAACGTCGACGCCGACGAGATGACTAAGAACTACTCGCCCGATGTCGCCGTGGTCGGTGACGCGAAGCTGGTCCTCGCTGCCCTCGCGGAGCAGGTCGCCCGGCCATCGGGGACCAACCCGGTCGCGGGTCTGCGGGCCGCCGTACGGGCGCGGCTGGCCGACGACCCAGCCGGGCCGGAACCGCTGCAGCTGTTGCGGTCGATCGGGGCAGCCATCGCAGGCGCCGACATCACCGTCATCGCCGACATGGCGATCCCCGGCTACTGGTGGGTGGCCTACGGTGCCGTGGCCGGGCCGCGGCGGCTGCAGTACCCGCTCGGCTGGGGCACTCTCGGGTACGCGCTTCCCGCAGCCGTCGGTGCCGCGACGGTGCGCCCGGCGCTCGTCCTCTGCGGCGACGGCGGCCTCCTCATGGGCGTCGGTGAGCTCGCCACCCTGGCCCAGGAGGAGCTGCCGGTGACAGTCCTGGTCGTGGACGACGGGGGCTACGGCATGCTCCGCTACGACCAGAACCGTCTCGGTGACCCCCATCGGGGCGTGGATCTGCGGTCACCGGACTGGTCGCAGCTCGGCGCGGCGTTCGGCCTCCCCACCGAGATCGTCGATGGCGTCGGTGCACCGCTGGAGCAGGCGCTGCGCCGTGCGCTTGGCTCCGGCGGTCCTCGGCTCGTCGCCGTAGCGGCCCGGTTCGTCCCCCCGCGGACGACCTCGCCCCGCTGGAACGACTGATCCGCGGCATACCATCGGGGCATGGTCACCCCCGCCACGATGTCCCCGCCACGCACGGTTCCGGCCGGCATTCCCCGACCCGAGTACGTCGGCAAGCCTGGGCCTGCGCCGTACACCGGGCCGGAGGTCAAGGACGCCGACACCATCGCGGCGATGCGGGTGTCCGGCCGGCTGGCCGCCCAGGCGCTGGCCGAGGTAGGACGGCAGGTAGCGCCCGGCGTCACCACTGACGAGCTCGACCGGATCGGCCACGAGTTCCTCATCGCCCACGGCGCCTATCCGTCGACCCTCGGCTACAAGGGCTTCCCGAAATCGCTGTGTACGTCGATCAACGAGGTGATCTGCCACGGCATCCCGGACGCGACGGTGCTGTGCGACGGCGACATCGTCAACGTCGACATCACCGGCTACCTCGAGGGGGTGCACGGCGACACCGACGCGACCTTCCCCGTCGGGGAGATCGACGAGGAGTCCCGACTGCTGATCGAGCGCACGCATGAGGCGATGATGCGCGGCATCAGAGCTGTCAAGCCCGGCCGATCGATCAGTGTGATCGGCCGGGTGATCGAGTCCTACGCCAAGCGCTTCGGGTACGGCGTGGTCCGCGACTACACCGGCCACGGCATCGGCACCGCGTTCCACACCGGCCTCGTCGTGCTGCACTACGACGAGCCGCGTGTGAACACCGTGCTGGAGCCCGGGATGACCTTCACGGTCGAGCCGATGCTCACCCTGGGTTCGATCGAGCACGACGTCTGGCCGGACGGGTGGACCGTGGTGACGCGTGACGGCCGCCGCAGCGCACAGTTCGAGCACACCCTGCTCGTGACCGACGACGGCGCTGAGATCCTGACCCTCCCTTAGGGTCGAGCGATGTCCCCGGACGACCGCTTCGTGCCAGGCGGCGCGGCGCTGTCCGCGCGGACCGCCGCGGTCTGGTCGGTCCTGTACGGCGAGCTTGGCCGCCGACCCGGCGCTGAACTGTCCATTGTGGACGTCGGGGGTGGTACCGGCGGATTCGCCGTCCCCCTGGCTCAACTGGGGCACGTGGTCACCGTCGTCGACCCGAGCCCGGACGCGCTGGCCACGCTGGACCGCCGGGCGCAGACCGCCGACGTGGCTGATCGAATCCGGGCGATCCAGGGCGACACGGACACGCTGCTCGACTTGGTCGCGCCGGACAGCGCGGACCTGGTGTTGTGCCACAGCCTGCTGGAGGTCGTGGACGACCCAGAGCGGACCCTCCGGCGCGTGGCCGCCGTCCTGCGCGCCGGCGGCTGCCTCAGCGTCCTCGTCGCCAACCGGGCGGCTGCGGTCCTCGCCCGGGCGCTGGGCGGGCACTTCGCCGAGGCGCAGCGGGCACTCGCCGACCCCGAGGGGCGCTGGGGGGATGGCGACGGGAGCACCCGCCGCTTCGACACCGGCCGGATCCTTGCCATGCTCGATGGGGTCGGCCTGTCCGTCGAGCAACTGCACGGGGTCCGGGTGGTCGCCGATCTGGTTCCGGGCGCGGTGGCCGACGGGGCGGGGGAGTCGCTGGTGGACGTCGAACTCGCGTTGGCCGCCGTTTCGCCGTACCGGGACATCGCGACCCAACTGCACGTCCTCGCCCGCAAGCCCTGAGCCGTGTCCACGGGTAGTGGGCCGAAAAGTGCCACCCATCGTCGATCGAGCGCATGCTGGCCAAGGGTGGGTGTCCGGCCATCGGCTGACCGACTTCGACGAATACCGTCCCGGGCCCTTCGTCGCCACCGAGCCGCTGAGTGGCTCGCGGCGCTTCATGGCGCCCGAGCGGTCGGTTACTCTCAGCCCGTGTCGGAGCCTCCGAGTAGGCCCTGCCGCCCGCCCAAGGTTGGCGGCGGTGCGGCATGAGCTTCGCCCTCGACGTCGTACTGGTGATCGTCTTCATCCTGATCGGTGGACTCTTCGTGGCGGCGGAGATCTCGCTGATCTCCCTGCGTGAGGGGCAGGTACGCAGCCTCGCCGAGCGCGGCAGGCGTGGTGGCCGGCTGGCCCGCCTGATGGCCGACCCGAACCGGTTCCTCGCCGCCGGGCAGATCGGCGTCACGCTTGCCGGCTTCCTGTCCGCAGCGTTCGGCGCGGCCACCTTGTCGGAGCCGTTCGCCGCCTGGCTCATCGAGCGCGGGCTGGGTCCGGGCCTCGCGCCCGCCGTCGCGCTGGTACTGATCACGATCGTCATCACCTACGTCTCGCTCGTGCTCGGTGAACTGGCGCCCAAGCGGCTGGCGCTGCAACGGGCCGAGGGCATCGCAGTGGTGGTGGCCGCACCGCTGGACCGGATCGCCACCCTGCTGCGGCCGGTGATCTGGTTGCTGTCGAAGTCCACCGACGTCGTCATCCGGGCCTTCCGCGGCGACCCCGGTACCCGGGGCGAGGCGATCACGCAGAAGGAACTGCGCGATCTGGTGGCCGCGCACGAGTCGCTGAGCAGCGACGAGCGGATGCTGATCGATGAGGTGTTCGCCGCCGGCCAGCGGCAGATCTCCGAGGTGATGATCCCCAGGACGGAGGTCGACTTTCTGGACGCGGGGATGACGGTGAGCCGGGCCGGCCGCCAGGTCGCGGACTCTCCGCACTCGCGGTATCCCGTCGTCGGGCGCAGCCAGGACGACGTGCTGGGCTTCGTGCACATCCGTGACCTGCTCACGCCGTCGCACCCGGCCGGGCGGGCGGCCACCGTCGGGGACGTGGCCCGCCAGGTCACCCAGCTGCCCGGCTCGAAGAAGGTGCTCGCCGCGCTGTCGGAGATGCGCCGCGGAGGGCACCACCTCGCCATCGTCGTCGACGAGTACGGCGGGACCGATGGGATCGTGACCCTGGAGGACCTGATCGAGGAGGTCATCGGGGAGATCCGGGACGAGTACGACGAGGCGATCGACGAGCCTCGGCACTCCCCGTCGGGCGAGATCGAGGTGGACGGCCTGCTCAACCTGGACGACTTCGCCGAAGCGACCGGTGTCCTGCTGCCCGACGGGCCGTACGAGACGGCGGCCGGCTTCGTGCTGTCCCGGCTGGGGCAGCTGCCGGCGGTAGGCGACGCCGTCCGCGTCGACGGGCGGAGCCTCGACGTTCTGGAGCTCGACGGCCGGCGGATCGCCCGGCTGCGGCTCGGCCCGGCGGTGCAGGACCCCGAAACCGCGAGCCCTGCTGTCACATCCGGGAGCGGATGAACTCCCACGCGTCGGCGACCATCACGTCGATCTCGGGGTGGGCCGGCTCCCACCCGAGTTCGGCCCGGATCCGTTCGCTGGAGGCGACCAGTACAGCGGGGTCACCGGGCCGGCGCGGGCCGACCTCGACCGGGATCGGGTGCCCGGTGACGCGGCGGGCGGCCTCGATCACCTCGCGCACCGAGAACCCGGCCCCGTTGCCCAGGTTGTAGATCCGGTGCGATCCCGGCTCACAGGCCTGCACAGCGAGCAGGTGCGCCCCGGCGAGGTCAGCCACATGGATGTAGTCCCGAACGCAGGTGCCGTCGGGCGTCGGCCAGTCCTCGCCGTAGACGACGAGCTGCTCGCGCTCACCCGCCGCCACCTGCAGCGCGATCGGGATCAAATGCGTCTCCACGGCGTGCCGCTCCCCGAAACCACCGTGTGCTCCAGCGACGTTGAAGTAGCGCAGGCTCACCGCACCGAGGCCGTGCGCGAGTGCTTCCCCGCCCAGCATCCGGTCGACAGCGAGCTTGCTGTGCCCGTACGTGTTCGTCGGTGCGGTCGGCGCCGTCTCGTCGATCGGGACGGTGTCCGGCTCGCCGTACGTCGCAGCGGTGGAGGAGAACACGATCCGGCGTACGCCGGCGTGCCGCAACGCGTCCAGCAGCGCCAGAGTGCCGGCGACGTTGGTGCGCCAGTACAGCTCCGGCCGCTGCTGGGACTCGCCCACCAGTGACTTGGCGGCGAAGTGCAACACCCCGTCGAAGTCGGCGGTCACCACCTTCGCGCTGTCGGCGATGTCCGCCTCGACGAAGTGGGCACCGGCCGGTACGGCGTCGCGGTGGCCGGTGGACAGGTCGTCGAGGACGGTCACCTCGTGGTCCGCCTCGAGCAGCTGGGCTGCGACGACGCTGCCGATGTACCCGGCACCTCCGGTCACGAGCAGCTTCACAGGGCTTCCTCTCGAATACGCCGACCGGTCGAGGGTGCCATACGCCGACCCCGCGACCCGGCAGCCCGGGGATGCGATGATCGGGGGACGGGCTGCCGTCGTACGGCGACGTAGGACGGTGCAGTCGCGCAACACAGGGAGGTGGGTCGGTGCCGGTGAGACCACGCGCGGACATCGCAGCGCTGCCCGCCTACAAGCCCGGCCGCAACCCGGCCGACCTGGCTCGCGAGCTCGGCCTCCCGTCGGCGGTGAAACTGGCCAGCAACGAGGTCGCCTACAGCCCGCTGCCCAGCGTGGTCGACGCGGTGACGGCGGCCGCCGGCACGATGAACCGCTATCCCGACAACGGCGCGCAGCTGCTCACCGAGGCACTTGCCACGCGCGCCGGCGTAGCCGTGGGCCGGATCGCGGTGGGCTGCGGATCGGTCAGCCTCTGCCAGCAGCTACTGCAGGCGTACGCCGGACCCGGCGACGAGGTGATCTTCGCCTGGCGGTCCTTCGAGGCCTACCCGCTGCTCGTCACGGTGTCCGCTGCCACGCCGGTGATGGTGCCGTTGAAGGACCGGTACGACCACGACCTCGACGCGATGGCCGCTGCGATCACCGACCGCACGAGGATCGTCTTCGTCTGCACCCCGAACAATCCGACCGGTACGGCGGTGCGCCGCGACGCGCTGACCCGGTTTCTCGACGCGGTGCCGGACACGGTCGTGGTGGCGCTGGACGAGGCCTACCGCGAGTTCGTCAGTGACCCCGATGTACCGGACGGGATCGAGCTGGCGGCCGGGCGGCCGAACGTCTGCGTCCTGCGCACGTTCTCCAAGGCGTACGGCCTCGCGGGCCTTCGAGTCGGGTACCTCGTGGCCGGTGATCCGTCGGTCGCCGAGGCGGTGCGCAAGACGTACGTGCCGTTCTCGGTCTCGACGGTCGCGCAGGCCGCCGCGATCGCCTCGCTGGCCGCGGAGGATGAGCTGTTGGCCCGGTGCAACGACGTCGTGGTGGAACGCGAGCGGGTAGTCGCGGCGCTGCGCGAGATGGGTGCCGACGTGCCTGACAGCCAGGCCAATTTTGTCTGGCTGCCGCTCGGGGACGCGACCATGGACTTCGCCGCGGCGTGCGAGCAGAGCGGCATCATCGTGCGTCCGTTCGCCGGTGACGGTGCCCGGGTCACGATCGGGGAGCCGGCGGAGAACGACGCGTTCCTCGCGATCGTGTCACGGTGGCAGCGGACGAGCTCAGCGAGTGAGCCGGTGACGTGACCGACGAGCTGGCCGCCGCCACCGCCGGCAGTGCGCCGGAGGACACCGACCTGGTAGCCGCCGAGCTCCTGAGCCGGCGGCGGTATGCCGCGATCGATGCCATCACGCCGTACCTGCCCGATGTCGACGCGGGGGCTCGTGCGGAGGTGCGCGGGCTGTGCCGCTTCGCGGTGCGACTGCTGGAACTGGACGCGGAGGACTTCGCCTCCTCCACCCGGGTGCCGCCGCAACTGTCGGCGGTGGTCGGCTCGGCCCACATCCCCGCCACGCCGCTCCAGCCCGACCGCGGGGCACTGGGCAGCCTGCGCCCGACGTACCAGCTTTTTCTCGAGGTGCTGGCGGTTCGCTGGGAGCGGGGTGAGCTCACCAACGTGCTCGCGATCTTGCACCTGATGGCCGAGTACCTGCCGCTGCTGGCCTGGGAACCCCTGCTCGGGCACGCCGGCGACCCGGCGCGGCTGGGGCTCGCTGTCCGGGGAGAGGGCAGCCGTTGGGCGACCGGTGACCCCAAGTGCGACCATCCGCCGGCGCTGCGCCGGTCCCTGCGCACCGTGTTGCACATCGTCGACCAGGACGACGAGCAGTGGCAGCGCTACCTCGACCGCGACCACTCCCGGGTCAGCGCGGCCTTGGGACAGTGCGCATCACACCCGACCAGGGGACGGCCCGACCCGGGCCGGCTGTGCACGACTCCGTGCACCGTCTGGAACCGGCTTGACCCGGAGCGGGCGGAGGACCTCGAATGCCGGATGACCCTGGTGGGGCTCTTCGTCGACTCCCCGGTGCTGGCCCTTCGCCATGCCGCGCCGGTAGGGCACGGGTTCGGTGTTCCCGACCGTGCAGAGCTGCTTGAGCAGTGGCGGGTGACGTGGGCTCGGCTCAGCGGGCCGTGGGAGGGCAGCCGCAACCCGCTGCATGAGGCGAAAACGCACGACAAGCCGCTGCCCGGACTCGAGGCCTTCCTGTCCGTTGTCGCGGGGACGACGCTGCAGCCATTGGGAGTCCTCGACCAGGTGGACGCGCTGCTGGCCCAGAGGTTGGGCATCACCGCGGAGTTCAGCGAGCTGGTCGAGCCCGATACCGTTGTCCGGTGAACGACTCGGTTCGTCCCCGGGTGCTGTCCGGCATCCAACCGACAGCGAACTCCTTCCACCTCGGCAACTACCTGGGGGCGCTGCGGCAGTGGGTGCCACTGCAGGACACCCACGATGCCTATTACTGCGTGGTGGACCTGCACGCCATCACCCAGGACCAGGACCCGGCGCTGCTGCGGCAGCGCACCCGGATCAGCGCCGCGCAGCTCATCGCGATGGGGATCGACACCGAGCGCAGCACGCTCTTCGTCCAAAGCCAGGTGCCCGAGCATGCGCAGCTGGGCTGGGTGCTGCAGTGCCTCACCGGCTTCGGCGAGGCCAGCCGGATGACGCAGTTCAAGGACAAGTCCCAGCGCGGCGGCACGGAGCGCTCCAGCGTCGGGCTGTTCACCTACCCGATCCTGCAGGCGGCCGACATCCTGCTCTATGCGGCCGACCAGGTGCCGGTCGGTGAGGATCAGCGCCAGCATCTGGAACTGACCCGGGATCTCGCGCAGCGGTTCAACTCCCGATTCGGGCCGACCCTCACCGTGCCATCGCCGTACATCGTGCGGGGGACCGCGAAGATCACCGACCTGCAGGATCCGACCGCGAAGATGAGCAAGTCCTCGTCGTCGCCAGCCGGCATCGTCGACCTGCTCGACGAGCCGGCGCGCAGCGCCAAGAAGATTCGCGGCGCGGTCACCGACAACGAGCGTGAGATCCACTTCGACCCCGCCACCAAGCCAGGGGTGTCGAATCTGCTCACGATCGCTGCGGCACTCACCGGCGAGGACATCGCCGCCCTGGAGCAGCGGTACGCCGGCGCCGGTTACGGCGATCTTAAGCGCGACGTGGCGGATGCCGTCGTGGCAGCGGTGCAGCCGATCCAGACGCGAACCGCCGAGCTGCTCGGCGACCCAGCGACGCTGGACTCGCTGCTGGCCGCCGGAGCGGACCGGGCCGGGTCGGTCGCCAGCTCCACGCTTGCTGCGGTGTATGACCGGATCGGCCTTCTCCCGGCCGGCAAGGCGTAGGTACGCCAGGTGGGTTCGCTGGTCCTGGGGGTGGCGATCGCTCTTCCCGAGCCGCTGGCCGCGGAACTGGCGACGTGGCGGGTGCGCAGCGGCGACAACCAGGCAGGCAAGGTCCCGCCGCACGTCACCCTGCTGCCGCCCACCCGGGTCGCCGAGTCGGCGCTTTCCGACGTACGCCGGCACCTCACCGATGTCGCCGCTGTGGCAGTTCCGTTCGAGCTGCACCTGCACGGGACCGGGACGTTCCGGCCGGTCTCGCAGGTCGTCTTCGTGACCGTGGCCAGCGGCATCTCCTACTGCGAGCTGCTGGAGGCCGATCTCCGCTCGGGGCCGCTGGAGCGGGACATCGACTATCCCTACCATCCGCACGTGACGGTCGCCCAGGACGTACCGGCGGACATGCTCGACGCGGCGTACGGCGGGCTGTCGGGGTACGACGCCCGGTTCACCGTCGACGCCTTCACCGCCTTCGAGCAGGACCGGGACGGGCGCTGGCTGCCCTCCCAGCACTTCCTCTTCGGCCTGCGATGACCCCGGAAGCCGAGGACAAGCCGGGGTTCGCTGCCCGCGTCATGGCGAGCTGGCGGAAGCAGCGCGCCAGCCGGCCCTGGCTCAATCACCTCGTCCGCGCCGCCTCCCATTACAGCTCCCGGCAGGCCGACCTGCTCGCGGCCGGAATCACCTACTACGGCTTCCTCGCGCTCTTCCCCGTCATTCTGCTGGCCGTGTCGATCGCCGGCTTCGTCCTCAGTGGACAGCCGGAGCTGCTGCGGGAACTCATCCTGCAGATCCGGGTGGCGGTCCCGGGCGACCTCGGCCGGCAGCTCGTCGACGCCGTCATCCTCGCCACCGAGAAGCGCCGCGTGGTCGGTGTGATCGGTCTGGTGGGCGTGCTCTACGCCGGAGTCCTCTGGATGGGCAAACTCCGGGTTGCCATGCAGACGATCTGGCGCGGGGCACCTGACGAGGCGAACTTCGTGAAGGACACCATCCGCGACCTGCTGTCGCTGATCGGCCTCGGCGGCGCCTTCCTGGCCTCTGTCGCCCTGACCGCCCTTGCCACCGGGCTGACGTCGTTCGTGATCGACCTGCTCGGCCTGTCCGAGATCCCCGGAATCCGGGTGGTCACGTCGCTACTCGGGATCCTGATCGCGGTCGCCGGAGACACGTTGATCTTCTTGTGGTTGTTCACTCGGCTGCCGCGGATGCACGCACCCATCCGCCGGATACTGTCCGGCGCCGTCTTCGGCGCTGTCGGCTTCGAGATCCTCAAGCTGGTCGGAACGCTCTACATCGCTCAGGTGACCAGCAGCCCCGCCTTGGCCGCATTCAGCAGCCTCATCGGGTTGCTCGTGTGGATCTACATCGCGTCACGGTTCCTGCTCTTCGCCGCGGCGTGGACGTCGACCTCGCGGCGAATGGTGGACCTGATCGTCGCAGAGGCCGCCGCCAACGATCCCGCTGAGCCGGTCATCGAGGGTCCACGGGTACCGCCGCTGAAGCGCCCGACCGAGGGCGGACCGAGCACGTCTGCGGTGGCGGCCGGCCTGGTTGGCGTCGGTGCGATCGTGGGCGCCGTGGCCCAGCCGGCGGTACGCCGATGGTGGCGCCGGGGCCGGGCCCGCGGCTGACTACCCGGGGTCAGTCACGGCGGTGGGGGTGGCGCTGGGGGTGGCGGTCGCGGCTTCGGGCGAGTACGGCGACGAGGAGTGCGCTGCCAAGCCCTAGCCCGACGAGCAGGACCGGTGCGGGATCAGCAGCGGGCTGGTCGTCGGCGCCGCCGGACACCAAGGGAGGCTGCGCTGGGTCGGCTGTCGCACGCGTCGGTGGCTGCGCCGGTCGTGAGGTGGGGGCTGGGACGCCCGGCGGCCGCGGCCGCACGAGTTCGCCGACCGGCGGCGTACCGGCGGGGAGGGCGAAACCCCAGTCCAGCAGCCGGGCGGCCTGCGCAACCAACGGGATCGGCCTCTGCTCGCCGAGCATCAGGCTGACCACCAGGCGCCGGCCGCCCCGCTCGGCGGCGCCGACAAAGGTGTACCTCGCCGCGTCGGTGAAGCCGTTCTTGCCGGCGAGCATCCCCGGGTACGACGTCAGCATCGGGTTCTGGTTCTGGATCTGATATGCCGGATAGCGCGGCGGCACGGCCGGCATCACCGCGGTGGGAGTCCGCACGATGGCGAGCAGCTCCGGGTCGTCGACGACCTGCCGCATGATCAGCGCCAGGTCGTACGGCGACGAGCTCTGCCCGGCCACGTCGAGGCCGGAGGGGGTGCCGGCAATCGTGTCGTAGGCCTGTAGCTGCGAGGCGGTGCCGTTCATCAACTCCAGCGTCTGCTCGGGGCCACCAGCCGCGCGGGTCAGCGCCCACGCCGCGTCGTTGCCGGAGGCCATCATGAGGGCCTGGAACAGCAGCGGGACGGGATACTTCCCGCCCTCGACGAGGCCGACCTTGGTTCCCTCCGCGCTGGAGTCCTCGACCGTGCCTGTGACGACCGCGGCGGGGTCGAGCTCGTCGTGCAGCGCCAGCAGGGTCAGCGTCTTGAGCGTGCTCGCCGGGTAGTAGCGCCCGTGCGGGTCCCGTGCGGCCAGCACCTCGCCACCGTCCAGGTCGGCGATCAACCAGCCCTGGGCAGTGATGTCGGTCGGCAACGCCGGCGCGTCGTCGGGCAGGACGAACCCGCGCTCGCCCAGCGCATCGCCGCCCACGACCGTCCCGTCCGGGCTGCTCCCCTCGGGCGGTCCACCCGGATGCGGGGTGGTCGGCGTCGCCACGCTCGGCTCGGGCGTCGGGCCGGCCACGGCGGCGGTTCCCGGCGCACCGACGAGCAGAGCGAGCGCCGCGGCGGTCAGCCAGCGAGCACCGCGTCGGGAGGAGACCATCGCAGAGCAGGTTACCGCCGCCGACCCGGCCACTCCCGTGGCTTTGGCGAGCTTCGCCGTACAACGATGTGGTCTCGGGCGGATCTGAACGTGGATTCCCCTCGCGGCCGACGGTACGGTGACCGGTCAGCGGCCGGGGAGTGGTCCCGGCCAGTGAGAGGAGATCGTCTTGCGTCGAGCCCGTGGTAGGTCCATCGCTGCAGCGCTGCTTTTGGGCTGCCTGTCGTTGGCAGCATGTGCGGAGGATGCCGGCAACGGCAACGGGACTGGGACCGGTGGGAACGGAGGGACAGCCACAAACGGCGGCACCGATCCCACCGAGGAGACTCCCGAGGCCAGAGTCGGCCTGGCCTTCGACGTCGGCGGGGAGGGCGACCAGTCGTTCAACGACTCCGCTGTTGCCGGTCTCCAGCAGGCGATCGACGAGTTCGGCATCGAATCGCAGAAGGTCAGCCCGAACGACGACGGCTCCAACCGCGCCGAGCTGCTCGCGCAGCTGGCCGAGCAGGGATTCAACCCGGTCATCGCTGTGGGCTTCGCCTACGACGAGGTCATCGCCGATGTCGCGGCGGAGTTCCCCGACACGACCTTCGCCCAGGTCGACGGCTCCAACGCGGTCTTCGACGGCAGCTCGAAGGGACCCAATCACACCGGGCTGCTCTTCGCCGAGGAGCAGGGGTCGTTCCTCGCCGGCGTCGCGGCGGCGCTCAAGACCGAGACTGACCACATAGGCTTCGTCGGCGGCGTCGACATCGGCCTGATCCAGAAGTTCGAGGCCGGCTATGTTGCTGGTGCCACCGCGGTCAACCCCGACATCGTCGTCGACGTCCAGTACATCTCGCCCGCCGGTGACTTCTCCGGCTTCGGCGACCCGGCCCGCGGCAAGATCGTCGCTCAGGGCATGTACGACGGCGGCGCGGACATCGTCTACCACGCCGCGGGCGGATCCGGCGGTGGTGTCTTCGAGGCCGCCGCCGAGGCCGACGCGCTGGCCATCGGCGTTGACTCCGACCAGTACAACACCGTCGGCGATCCGGCGCTGCAAGAAGTGATCATGACGTCGATGCTGAAGCGGGTCGACGTGGCGGTGTACGAGTTCATCTCATCGTTCATCGATGGCACCGTCGAGGGCGGCACGGACATCATCTACGACCTCGAGGTCGACGGTGTCGGTCTGGCCACCTCCGGGGGACAGATCGACGACATCCAGGATGAAATCGACAGCTACAAGCAGCAGATCATCGACGGCGAGATCGAGGTTCCGACCACTCCGTAGACACCGAACGCCGACGGCGGGCTCGGGTGGCTTCGCGCTCACCCGGGCCCGCCGTTATCGTGTGATCCCTTCCGCGGCGCGGTGGACGCCGCAGCGAGGACCGCCCGCACCGAGGAGACGGGAGTGACGGCCGCATGAACGACGTCCCACCCGCGGTGGAGCTGCGCGGAATCACGAAACGTTTTCCGGGCGTGGTCGCCAACTCCGACATCAATCTGGTGGTCCGCCGCAGTGAGGTGCACGCGATCGTCGGCGAGAACGGCGCCGGCAAGTCCACGCTGATGAAGACGCTGTACGGCATGCATCGACCGGATGAGGGCACCATCGCGGTCAACGGCAAGCACGTGCACTTCAAGAGTCCGGCCGACGCCATCGCCGCCGGAATCGGCATGGTGCACCAACACTTCATGCTCGCCGACAACTTCACTGTCCTCGAGAACATCGTGCTCGGCAGCGAGCCCAGGACCGGCCTGGCCCTGGACTTCGTCGGCGCCCGCCGCAAGCTCGCGGAGATCTCCACGTCCTACGGTCTGGACCTGGAGCCCGACGCACTGGTCGAGGACCTCGGCGTCGGTGACCGGCAGCGGGTGGAGATCGCCAAGGTGCTCTATCGCGGCGCCACCACGCTGATCCTGGACGAGCCGACCGCCGTACTCGTGCCCCAGGAGGTCGACGAGCTCTTCGGCAATCTTGCCGAGCTCAAGAGCGAGGGCCTGACCGTCATCTTCATCTCGCACAAGCTGGACGAGGTCCGCCGGGTGGCCGACAGCATCACGGTCATCCGCAGAGGTACGACCGTCGGCACCGCCGACCCGAATTCCGTCACCGCCAGGCAACTGGCCGAGATGATGGTCGGTAGTGAACTGCCGACCCTGGAGACCCGGGACTCGACGGTGACTGACGAGGTGGTGCTCGGCGTCGAGGATCTGACAGTGCTACTCCCTACGGGGCGGCCGGTGGTTGACTCGGTCAGCTTCCAGGTCCGCCGCGGCGAGGTAGTCGGTATCGCCGGCGTAGAAGGCAACGGCCAGTCCGAACTGGTCGAGACCATCATGGGTCTGCATGAGCTGGCCGCCGGGACACTGCGGTTCGGCGCAGAGGACATGACCGGGTGGTCCACCCGACAACGGCGAGAGAGCGGCGTGGGATTCATCCCCGAGGACCGGCAGCGGCAGGGGATGCTGCTGGACGCACCACTCTGGGAGAACCGCATCCTCGGAAACCAGACCCGGCCGCCCGCGGTGAAGGGCATCTTCATCGACCGCTCGGCGGCACGGAAGGACTGCGCCCGGATCATGCAGGAGTACGACGTCCGCGCACCGGGCTGCGACACCCTCGCGGTCGCGCTGTCCGGCGGCAACCAGCAGAAGCTGATAGTCGGCCGGGAGATGAGCGGGAACCCGAAGCTGCTCATCGCCGCCCACCCGACCCGCGGGGTCGACGTCGGCGCACAGGCGGCGATTTGGGAGTTGCTCAAGGACGCCCGGAGCGCCGGACTCGCGATCATCCTCGTATCGGCCGATCTGGACGAGCTGATCGGCTTGTCCGACACGCTCTACGTGATGCTGCGTGGCCGCCTGGTCGCACAGCTCGATCCCGCCGACGTGACGCCCGAGCAGTTGGGCATTCATATGACGGGTGCTGCCGCATGAACCTGGTGCGCCGCGTCGGGTTGACCCTATTTGCGCCCACCCTCGCGTTGATCGTCGCGTTGGCGATCTCGGCAATCGTGATCCTCGCGATCGGAGAGAGCCCCCTGGTCGCGCTGCGCGAGCTGTTCAACTTCGGGGATTCCTCGGCCAGCCAGATCCAGGCGGTCACGGTCATCCTCAACCGCGCCATCCCGCTCTTCCTCGCTGGTCTGGCCGTCTCGATCGGCTTCCGGATGGGCCTGTTCAACATCGGAGTCGAGGGCCAGTACCGGCTTGCCACCATCATGGCCGCCTGGGTCGGCTCGGCGATCGTGCTGCCGGCCCCGCTGCACCTGCTGTTGATCGTCGTCGTGGCGATGGCCGTCGGAGCGATCTGGGCGGGTATCGCCGGCGTGCTGAAGGTCACCCGCGGCGTCAGCGAGGTGATCTCCACGATCATGCTGAACTTCATAGCGATCGGGCTGGCGTCGTACCTGCTGACCGGGCCGTTCCGTGGGACGCCGGAGGGTTCCCTCACCATCGCGACCGAGGACCTGCCCGAGTCCGGCCGGCTAGCCAGCTTGAACGGCCTGCTCGGCCAGCTCGGCCTGGCGCAGCCGCGAACGGACCTGTCCGGGTTCCTGATCCCGGCGATCGTCGTCGGCGTGGTCGTTGCCGTCGTGGTCAAGCGGACCCGGTTCGGTTTCGACCTGCGGGCCAGCGGCCTGAATCCGGCCGCGGCCACCACCAGCGGCGTCAACGCCAAGGGCATGGTGGTCAAGGCCATGCTGATCTCCGGTGGCCTGGCCGGGCTGATCGGGCTGCCGGACCTGCTGGGCGACACCTATCACTACGGCACCGAGTTCACCAGCGGGCTGGGGTTCCTCGGGATCGCCGTCGCGCTGCTGGGCCGCAACAACCCGCTCGGGATCGCCTTCGGGGCCCTCTTGTTCGGGTTCCTCGACCGCGCGGCGCTGTCGCTGCAGTTCGCCGGCATCCCGTCGCAGGTCGTGACCATCATCCAGGGGACCATCGTGCTGGCAGTCGTCATCGCGAACGAGGTGGCTCGGCGGATAGCGATCCGGCAGGCGGAGCGTTCCGGTGCGAACCTGCCCACCGCCGGTCCGCCTGCCGGCGAGCAACCGGCGACGGTGGCAACGTGAGCACCGACATTGCCACGGCCGCACCCGGGCCGACCCCCGCCGCCTCAGCGCCCAAGCGGCGCCGCAGCAACGGTGTCCGCGTGGCGCTGCTCTTCGGCGGTATCTTCGTGCTGCTGTCCGTCGTCCGGCTGGCCTCCTCCCAGCCGGCGCTGACTTCCTCCAGCACGTTCTCCGCGATGCTGATCCTCGCGGTGCCGATCGGATTGGCCGGTCTCGGCGGGTTGTACGCCGAGCGCGCCGGCGTGGTCAACATCGGGCTCGAGGGGATGATGATCCTCGGTACCTGGGGGGCCGGCTGGGCCGGCTACCAGTGGGGGCCGCTCGCGGCCGTCGTCGCCGGCATGGTCTTCGGTGCCCTGGGCGGCCTGCTGCACGCGGTCGCGACCGTGACGTTCGGCGTAGACCACATCGTCAGCGGTGTCGCGATCAACATCCTCGGTGAGGGCATCGCGCGGTTTCTTTCCGAGGTCTTCTACTCCGGCGGCGACACCGGCGGCGGCGTCACGCAGTCACCACCGCTCAAGGGTGATCCGCCGAAGGTCAGCCTCCCGCTGCTGTCCTCGGGCCCGGACCTGCTCGGTGACCTGGAGCGGCAGCGCTGGTTCCTGGTCTCCGATGCCGCGGGCCTGCTGCGCGGGCTGACGAACTCGATCAACATCTACGTCATCTTCGCGGTGCTGCTGATCCCGTTCTCGTGGTGGCTGCTGTGGCGGACAGCGTTTGGACTGCGGCTGCGCTCGTGCGGGGAGAACCCGTGGGCAGCGGACAGCCTCGGCGTACCGGTCTATCGGATGAAGTACATCGCGGTGCTGATCTCCGGTGCGATGGCCGGACTCGGTGGCGTGTTCCTGGTGTTCGTGGCGAACATCTACCGGGAGGGCCAGACGGGCGGGCGCGGCTTCATCGGCCTGGCCGCGATGATCTTCGGAAACTGGCGGCCCGGCGGGCTGGCCGCCGGAGCCGGACTCTTCGGCTACGCCGACGCCCTGCAGTTGCGCAGCCAGGCAGCGGTCGTCGGTCTACTACTGCTCGTGGCGATCGTGCTGGCCGGGGTGGCCGCCTGGCAGTTGCGCGGCGGACGGACGATCCGCGCGGCGATCGCCGCGGTCTTCGCCCTGGGTGCGTTCGCGCTCTGGCTGAGCGTCGACCGGTTGCCCAGCGGGTTCGTGTTCTTCACCCCGCACCTGACGACGTTGCTCGTACTGTCCCTGGCCTCCCAACGACTACGAATGCCCGCCGCCGACGGAGTTCGATATCGGCGCGGAGAGGACAAATGACAACCGAGGTCGACTGGACAGCGTTGCGTGCGGCGGCCCGGGAGGCGATGACCCATGCGTACGCGCCGTACTCACGATTCCCGGTCGGGGTGGCGGCACTGGTCGACGACGGCCGCACGATCGTCGGCTGCAACGTGGAGAACGCGTCGTACGGGCTGGGTCTGTGTGCGGAGTGCGGGTTGGTGTCGGCGTTGCATGCATCCGGTGGCGGTCGTCTCGTGGCGGTGTCCTGTGTGGACAGCAGGGGTATACCGCTGATGCCGTGCGGCCGCTGCCGTCAACTGCTCTGGGAGCACGGCGGCGCTGCGCTGCTCGTCGAGACGACCGACGGACCTCGGCCGATGGTGGAGATCCTGCCCGATGCCTTCGATGCCGCGGACCTGACCAGATGAGTGAGTTCGACGCCGTCGATGTGATCCGCACCAAGCGCGACGGTGCCCGGCTCAGTGACGAGCAAATCGACTGGGTCATCGACGCCTACACCCGGCGGCAGGTGCCGGACGAGCAGATGGCGGCCCTGCTCATGGCACTCTTCCTGCGGGGCATGCATCCCGGTGAGCTGTCGCGGTGGACAGCGGCCATGATCTCCTCCGGCGTACGGATGGATCTGTCCACTGTGGACCGCCCTACAGTGGACAAGCACTCGACCGGTGGTGTCGGTGACAAGATCACGCTGCCGCTGGCGCCCCTGGTGGCTGCCTGCGGTGCGGCGGTACCCCAGCTGTCGGGTCGTGGCCTCGGCCACACCGGCGGAACGCTGGACAAGCTGGAGTCGATCCCCGGCTGGCGGGCCGGCTTGTCCAACGCTGAGTTCCTGACCCAACTGCGGGACATCGGAGCCGTCGTATGCGCCGCCGGCGACGACCTGGCGCCCGCCGACAAGCTGCTCTACGCCCTGCGCGACGTCACCGGCACGGTCGAGTCGATCCCTCTGATAGCCAGCTCGATCATGAGCAAGAAGATCGCCGAGGGCGCCGAGGCGCTGGTGCTCGACGTGAAGGTGGGCTCCGGTGCCTTCATGAAGGATGTCGAGGCAGCCCGCATCCTGGCCGAGACGATGGTCGGCCTGGGTGACGCACACGGCGTACGTACCGTTGCTGTGCTCACCGCCATGGACGTTCCGCTCGGCCGTACGGCCGGCAATGCACTGGAGGTCGCCGAGTCGGTCGAGGTGCTGTCCGGCGGCGGGCCCCCTGATGTGGTGGAGCTCACCCTGGTCCTCGCCCGGGAGATGCTGGCAGCGGCAGGTCTGTCCACTGTGGACCCTGCCGAGGCGTTGCAGGATGGGCGCGCGATGGACACGTGGCGAGCGATGATCTCGGCGCAGGGCGGTGACCCGGACGCGGCCTTGCCGACCGCACCGGAGCGGCACGTCGTCACGGCGGTGGAGGCGGGCGTACTGACTGGTCTTGACGCCTATGCGGTCGGCGTGGCCGCGTGGCGGCTCGGAGCCGGTCGCGCCCGCAAGGAGGATCCGGTGTCCGCCGTTGCCGGTGTCGTCGTACTGGCCAAGCCCGGCGACCGGGTCGAGGCGGGCGCGCCGCTGCTGGAACTGCACACCGACGACCCGGCGCGGATTCCGCGGGCACTGGCGGCCCTGGACGGTGCGGTAGAACTTGACGGGCCGAGCCAGACGCTGCCACTGCTCATCGACCGGATCGGAGCCTGACATGCCACAGCTGATCGACGCACCGACAAGTATCCCGGTGCCGGGCGGCAAGCAGATCGACGAGTACGTCGGCCGCGCCAACACCGGCACCGAGGCGTTGTCCGTCGCCCACATGACCGCCCCGGGCGGCTGGGAGGAGCCCGCCCAGACCCCGGAGTTCGACGAGATCACGCTGGTGCTGCGCGGCGTGGTCAGGGTCGAGCACGCCGGCGGTCAGCTGGATGTCGGTGCGGGCCAAGCCGTCATCACCAAGGCGGGGGAGACGGTCCGCTACACCACGCCGGGGGCGGACGGCGCCGAGTACGTAGCGATCTGCGTGCCCGCCTTCGCCCCCGAACTCGCCCGCCGTGCTGACGCATGATTCCTGTCTAGACAGACTAGACAGGAGTGCCCGATGTCGTGGCAGCTGCAAGAGGCGAAGCAACGCTTCTCCGAACTCGTGCGTAAGGCCGAGTCCGAAGGTCCGCAGGTCGTCACCCGCAATGGCCGCGAGGTGGTGGTGGTCGTCTCCGCCGAGGAGTTCCATCGGACCCGCGAGCCGAAGATGAACTTCAAAGAGTTCCTCATGCCGGGTCCGGACTTCGACCTGTTGGATATCGAACGGGCCGAGGACATGCCCCGCGAGATCGACTGGTGAGCTTCCTCGTTGACACCAACGTGCTCTCCGAGGCACGCAAGCCCAGGCGGGCGGACCTCGGAGTCACGTCCTGGCTGGCGTCGAGCCCACCGGAGCAGCTCTACCTATCCGTCCTCGTGATCGGAGAGGTACGCCGCGGGGCCGACGCACTTGCTCGTCGGAATCCCCGTCAAGCGGCCGTCTTCGCCGACTGGCTACTGACCGTCCGCCGGGACTATGCCGAGCGCATCCTCCCAGTCACCGAAGCGATCGGTGACCAGTGGGGGAGAATGAACGCGGTCCGGCGGCTGCCCGCGATCGACGGTCTGATGGCGGCCACAGCCGTCGTACACGGTTTGACTCTGGTGACGCGCAACGAGCGTGCTGTCGACGGCAGCGGCGCGCAGACCTTCAACCCCTTCTCCGGCTGAGACCCGCCTCCACCGAACGGTGGACGGCAGCGTGGCCGGAAGGCGGTCGCGGCGCGGCGGCGTTCGGGAGCATCCTCGTTGACATGACCAGAGCTGACAGTGCAATCCGGGTGCGCGGCCTGACCAAACGGTACGGCGACCACCAGGCGGTGGCAGGAGTCGACCTCGACGTCGAAGTCGGTGAGATCTTCTCGCTGCTCGGTCCGAACGGTGCCGGAAAGACGACATGCGTGGAGATCCTGGAGGGCTACCGGCACCGCGACGGCGGCGAGGTCGAGGTACTCGGCGTCGATCCGGCCACGGCCGACGCCCACTGGAAGGCCCGGATCGGGATCGTCTTACAGTCCACGAAGGACTTCGCCGAACTGACGCCGACCGAGGCCTTGTCGACGTTCGCCGCCTATTACCCGAGCCCGCGCCCGATCGACGAGGTGCTCGAACTCGTCGGCCTGACTGACAAGCGGAAGACCCGAGGCGACCAGCTGTCCGGCGGGCAGCGCCGGCGACTCGATGTGGGTCTCGGCATCCTCGGCAATCCCGAGCTGCTCTTCCTGGACGAGCCGACCACCGGCTTCGATCCGGAGGCGCGCCGGCAATTCTGGGGTCTGATCGAGAGTCTCAGCGACCTGGGCACCACGATCCTGCTGACGACGCACTACCTGGACGAGGCCGAACGGCTGGCCGACCGGGTCGGTGTGATCGCCGACGGCCGGGTCGTCGCGGTGGACGATCCGGCGATGTTGGGCGGCCGGGGCGCGGCAGCGGCGACGGTGTCCTGGCGTGGCCCGAACGGTCGCGAACGGATCAGTACCGACGCTCCCACCAGGGTCGTCCGCGAACTCGCTGACACCTTCGGTGGCGAGATACCCGAACTCGCGGTGTCCCGTCCCACCCTCGAGGACGTGTACCTCCAGATGATCGGAGCAGCCACGTGACCGCTACGACCACTCGTCAACGGCCCGCCAAGCTGCCGTCGCTGGCGACGGTGTCCAAGGCGAGGGTGCGGGCCGAACTGCTCAGCTTCCGGGAGCGGGACGCGGTCGTCTTCGTCCTGCTCTTCCCGGTCATCTTGCTCGTCGTCTTCGGCGCGGTGTTCGGAGGCAACGCCGAGGTGGCACCCGGAGTGTCGTTCATCCAGTACTTCGTGGCCGGCATGATCGCCGCCGGACTGCTCAGCGCGAGCTTCCAGAACCTGGCCATCCAGATCCCGATCGAACGGGACGCTGGGTACCTCAAACGCCTCTCCGGTACACCGATGCCCAAGGCCGCCTATTTCGTCGGCAAGATCGTCCTCGTCGGGTTCATCGCGCTGATCCAGACGGTGATGCTGCTGGCCATCGGCATCCTCCTGTACGACGTGACGTTGCCCACGGGCTTCGAGCCGTGGCTGAACTTCGCCTGGATCGCCCTGCTCGGGGTCACCTCCTGCACGCTGCTCGGCATCGCCTTCTCCAGCGTGCCGAAGAACGGCAAGAGCGCCCCGGCCATCGTCTCCCCGATCGCGATCGTGCTGCAGTTCATCTCCGGGGTTTTCTTCGTCTTCAGCCAACTGCCGAACTGGATGCAGACGATCGCGGCGATCTTCCCGCTGAAGTGGATGACCCAGGGCATGCGGTCGGTGTTCCTGCCCGACGCCGCGCGGGCCGCTGAGCCGGCCGGCAGCTGGGAGCTGGGCCGGATCGCGCTGGTTCTCGCGGTGTGGTGCGTGGTTGGCTTGGCGCTGTGCCTGCTGACCTTCCGCTGGCGCACCCGATCGGACGGCTGAGTCCGGTGCCAGCCGGCGTCGGCGGGGACACAGCCGTCGACATGGGTGTGCGAGCGGAGCAGAACTTCTGGGAACGCGCGGCCGGCGGTTGGCACGCTGTCTTCGCCGCACTGCTGGTGATCTCCGTCGGGGTGGCGCTCAGTGAGCAGAACGCCTCGGTGACTGCCCGCGGCGCCGCGGTGGTCGTGCTCGCCGGCTGGGGCGCGTGGTACTTCGCGACCTGGCGCCGCTGGTGGCGCGATGACAGCGGGTCGTTGGGTCGGCTCTACCTGGCCGGAATGGTCCCGCTGTGCCTGGCCACGCTGACGATCCTGCCTTCCACGAGCATCATGCTCTTCGCCGCGATACCCCAGATCTACGCGACCATCGAAAGACTGCGATACGCGGCCGGCGTCGTCGTGCTGCTCTTCGCCGGCTTCGGTTCGGCGTTGTTCCTTCGTGGCGCCGGCTCCGAGGTGTTCATCGGGCTTGGCTTCTCCGCGCTGTTCTCCGCGGTGCTGGGCGCCTGGATCGGCGGAATCATCCGGCAGAGTCAACAGCGAGCCGACTGGATCACCGAGCTGCGCGCTACCAGGGAGCAGCTGGCCGAGGTCAACCACGAGCACGGTGCACTTGCTGAACGGGAGCGGCTTTCGCGGGACATCCACGACACCCTGGCCCAGGGGTTCACGAGCATTGTCATGTTGCTCGAAGCTGCCGAGGCCGAGATCGGCGCCGATGACGGGGCTGCGCGCCGGCATCTCGCGCTGGCCCGCTCTACTGCCCGGGAGAATCTCGCCGAGGCGCGGTCGCTCGTCGCGGCGTTGACTCCGGCCGGACTGACCGACGGCTCGCTGGTCGACGCCGTAGGCCGGCTGGTGAGCCGTTGCGCTGACGAGCTGCAGGTGCACGCCAGCCTGAGCGTTATCGGCGATCCACGGCGGCTACCCGCTGCCGGCGAGGTAGTGCTGCTGCGGGCGGCGCAGGAGAGTCTGGCCAACGTGCGCAAGCATGCCGGTGCCTCGCGGGTCGAGGTGCAACTGGACTACACCGACGAAGCCACGACGCTGCGCGTGCTCGATGACGGCTGCGGGTTCACCCCAGCCGCCGGGCCGGGCTTCGGGCTGGCCGGGATGCGCGCCCGCGCCGAGCAGGTCGGCGGCTGCTTGCGGCTCGACAGCGCTCCGGGCGCCGGTACAGCGGTCGAGGTGCGTGTGCCGTGACGGCGACGCCGAGGGTTCGGATCCTCGTGGTGGACGACCACCCGGTCGTCCGCACCGGCCTCATCGCGATGCTCGCCGCCGAACCGGACATCGAGGTCGTCGGGGAGGGCGGCTCCGGCTCGGAGGCGATCCGACTGGCCGGGCAGCTCGCGCCCGACGTCGTCCTCATGGACCTGCGGATGCCCGGGATGGACGGGGTGGCCGCCACCAAGGCGATCGTGGCGGGCGGCGGGCCGCGAGTCGTGGTCGTGACGACGTACGACACCGACTCAGACATCCTGCGCGCGGTCGAGGCCGGCGCCACCGGCTACCTGCTCAAGGACACGCCGCGCCAGCAGATGGCCGACGCGGTGCGAGCGGCAGCCCGAGGTGAGACGGTGCTGGCGCCGCCGGTGGCCGCAAGGTTGATGACCCGCATGCGGGCCGGGCCGGCCGACCTGCTGACCGCGCGGGAGCTGGAAGTCCTCGAGCTGGTCGGTGCGGGGCTCACGAACGCCGAGGTCGGCCGCCGGCTGTACATCAGCGAGGCGACTGTCAAGACCCACCTGCTGCGGGTGTTCGTCAAGCTCGGGGTGGACGACCGGACCGCTGCTGTCACCACCGCCATGGCCCGTGGCATCATCCCGGCCCCGTGACGGGAGCCCACCGGGCGGTGTGCATGTGAAGCTTGCCGAGCAAGGCGACTATTCGACAGATCCACCTTCGCAGACTCAAGGAGCAGCCATGGCCCGTCCGCATGCCACCCGGCGCGACCGAGTGCGCGTGTGACGTCGCCACAGCGGGCTACGGCGCTGCCGGACTGGCTTGCCGGCGCCCTCGTCTTTCTGGCCTCCGCCGCCGTACTTGTCCTGGAGATCGTCGGGCTGCGGCTGGTCGCGCCGTACATCGGGATCACCCTGGAAACCAGCAGCGCCATCATCGGCATCGCTCTCGCCGCGATCGCAGCCGGCGCGTGGACCGGCGGCCGGCTCGCCGACGAGACCGACCCTCGGCGGCGGCTGGGGCTGTTGCTGATCGCCGGCGGAGCGCTGATCATGCTCGTGCCGCCGGTGGTGGCCCGGGCGGGTCAGGAGCTGACCGGTGCCGGAGCCGGCGGTGTGCTGCTGCTCGCGGGGCTGGCTGTCTTCGCTCCGGCGGCGGTCCTGTCCGCGGTCCCGCCGATGGTCGTCAAGCTTCAGCTGGCGAGCCTGTCGAAGACCGGCACGGTGGTCGGCCGGTTGTCCGGGGTCGGCACCCTCGGGGCGATCGCCGGAACCTTTCTCACCGGCTTCGTGCTCGTGGCGATCGCGCCGAGCAGCGTGATCCTGGTCGCGACGGGCGGCGTGCTCCTGCTCTGCGGTGCCGGGTTGTCGTTCTATCTGCATGAGCGCGCCCCGATCCGGCCCGCCGTCGTGACGTTCCTCGTCGGCGTGCTCATCGCCGGGCTGACCGTGTTCGGGTCGCGGCTGTGCGACGTGGAGACCAGGTACCACTGCGCACGTGTCGTCACCGATCCGGACCGGTCGACCGGCCAGCTGCTGCTCCTGGACACCCTTCGGCACAGCTACGTCGACGCCGCGGATCCGACGTACCTGGAGTTCAACTACGTCACCGCGATCGCGTCCCTGGCAGACGTCATCGCCCCGGCCGGCGAGCCGCTCGCCACCTTGCACATCGGCGGCGGCGGGCTGACCCTTCCGCGCTACCTCGCGGCCACCCGCCCGGGCGGGCGCAACGTCGTACTGGAGATCGATCCCGGCGTGGCCGAGATCGCCCAGGGACTGCAACCGCCGACCGGCCCCGATCTGGAGCTGCGCGTCGTCGACGGGCGGGTCGGGCTCGGCCAGCAGGCCGAGGAGTCCTTCGATCTGGTGGTCGGCGACGCCTTCGGTGGCCTGTCCGTCCCCTGGCACCTGACCACCCGTGAGACGGTGCAGGAGGTACGCCGGGCGCTGCGGCCGGACGGCGTCTACGCGCTCAACGTCATCGACTACCCGCCCGGGGACTTCGCCCGCGCGGAGATCGCCACGGTCATGAGCGTGTTCGACCACGTCGCGGTGATCGGAACCGCGGGGGCGGTGGACATGAGTGTCGGCGGCAACTACGTGATCCTGGCCGCAGCGCAGGAACTGCCCCTGACGGAGATCGCCGGCCGGCTGGACCAGCGTGGATCGCTGCTGCAGATCCTGGCCGGCGACGAGCTGGCACAGCTGGTGGCGGACAGCCCTGTGCTCACTGACGACTACGCGCCGGTCGACCAGTTGCTGACGCCGTACCGGTAGAGGGTCACCGGCAGCACGGTGGGTGTCGTTAGCCTCAACGCGTGCCCACCCCCCTGACGCCCGAGACGATCCTGCTGGCCCCCAAGGTGCTGCTGCACGACCATCTCGACGGAGGCGTCCGGCCGGACACCGTCCTGGAACTGGCCGCCGAGAGCGGACACCAGTTGCCGGCCGCGGACGTCACGTCGCTGGAGCAGTGGTTCCGCGAGTCCGCGGACTCCGGGTCGCTGGAGCGCTATCTCGAGACGTTCGTCCACACCGTCGGGGTCATGCAAACCCGCGAGGCGCTGGTCCGGGTGGCTGCCGAGTGCGCCAAGGACCTGGCCGCCGATGGCGTGGTGTACGCCGAAGTCCGCTACGCGCCCGAGCTGCACGTCGAGGGCGGACTGCTGCTCACCGACGTCGTGGAGGCCGTGCTGGAGGGCTTCGACGCCGGCACCCGGGCCGCGGCTGAGCAGGGCGACACCATCCGGATCGGGACGCTCTTGACGGCGATGCGGCACGCCGCCCGGTCCCGAGAGATCGCCGAACTCGCTGTGCGCTACCGCGACGACGGCGTGGTCGGCTTCGACATCGCGGGAGCGGAGGCCGGCTTCCCGCCGACCCGTCACCTCGACGCCTTCGAGTACCTGCGCCGGGAGAACGCGCACTTCACGATCCATGCGGGCGAAGGCTTCGGGCTGCCCTCGATCTGGGAGGCCCTGGCGTGGTGCGGTACCGACCGGCTCGGGCACGGCGTACGGATCATCGACGACATCAGCGCCGCGGAGGACGGCACGGTACGGCTCGGACGGCTCGCGCAATACGTCCGGGACCGCCGAATACCGCTGGAGATGTGCCCGTCGTCCAACGTCCAGACCGGGGCGGCGGCGTCCATCGCCGAGCATCCGATCGGCCTGTTGCGGCAGCTGTCGTTCCGCGTCACCGTCAACACCGACAACCGCCTGATGAGCGGCGTGTCCATGAGTTCGGAGATGGCGGCCCTGGTCGAGGCGTTCGGCTACGGCTGGGACGACCTGCAGTGGTTGACGCTGAACGCGATGAAGTCCGCGTTCATCCCCTTTGACGAGCGGCTGGAACTGATCAATACGGTGATCAAGCCGGGATACGCCACACTCAAGGCCTGAGCTTCCTGCATCCGGTCCGACGTGATCATGGGATACGGCCGGTTATCACCGGCAATACTCCATGATCACGAGGCGAGCGTCCGGCGGTAGATGCGGGCTTCCCACGGGCGAAGCCGCAGCCCCTCGACGACGTCCGGGTAGTTGCCGAGCACCAGTTCACTGACCGCCCATTCCGCGGCATCCGGGACCGCCGCGTCGGCCTTTGCGGGGGAGAAGTTCGCCACCACCAGCAGCGCTACGTCCTCGAGCCGGCGGATGAAGGCGTAGACCCGCTCGTCGTCGGGCAGCAGCATCGTGAAGTCGCCGACGGCGACAACCGGCTCGTGGTGCCGCAGCTCGATCAACCTGCGGTAGTGGTGCCACACCGAGGACGGGTCGGCCGTCGCGGCGGCGGCGTTGATCTCGGTGCGGTTGGGATTCACCGGTATCCACGGCGTTCCGGTGGTGAATCCCGCGTGCGCTGAGGGGTCCCACTGCACCGGCGTACGCGCGTTGTCGCGGCTCTTCACCCGCAGGGCTGCGAGCACCTGATCCGGCGGAGTCCGGCGCACGCCGATCTCGTACGCGTAGTGGTTGAGCGATTCGATGTCGCGGTAGTCGTCGATGGCCTGGAAGGGGGCGTTCGTCATCCCCAGTTCCTCACCCTGATAGACGTACGGCGTACCGCGGTGCAGGTGCAGGACGGTGCCCAGCAACTTCGCCGACTCGACCCGGTAGCGCCCGTCGTCGCCGAAGCGGGAGACGACCCGCGGCTGGTCGTGGTTGTTCCAGTAGAGGCTGTTCCAGCCCTTCTCGGCCAGCGCGGCCTGCCAGCGTCCCAGCGACGCCTTGAGATCGGTCAGCCGCAGTGGCCGGTGGTCCCACTTGGACAGGCCGTGGTCGAGACCCACGTGCTCGAACTGGAAGACCATGTTCACCTCGCCGCGGGCGGGATCGGTGAAGAGCACCGCATCCTCGACCGTGACGCCGGGCATCTCGCCCACCACGAGCAGCCGCTCGGCGTGCTCGGCGAAGACCTCGCGGTGCATCTCCTGGAGGAACTCGTGCACCCTGGGACCGCTGATGTACGACGATGAGCCGTCGCCGAGGAGACCGTCGGGCAGCCGGGGGCCGTCCGGCAGCGCGACATCCTTGGAGATGAAGTTGATGACGTCCATCCGGAAGCCGTCGACGCCGCGGTCGAGCCACCACCGCATCATCGTGTAGACGGCCTGACGCACCTGCGCGTTCTCCCAGTTGAGGTCGGGCTGCGTGCGGGAGAACAGGTGCAGGTAGTACTCACCGGTCGCATCGTCGAGTTGCCAGGCCGAGCCGGAGAACAGCGACACCCAGTTCGTCGGCTCGGCACCCGGCGTCCCGACCTCGAAGCCGTCGCGGGCCGGCCGCCACCAGTACCAGTCGCGTTGTGGGCTATCCACCGCGGATCGTGACTCGGTGAACCACGGATGCTTGTCCGAGGTGTGGTTGACGACGAGGTCCATCACCAGTCGCATACCGCGCCGGTGCACCTCGGTAAGCAGCGCGTCGAATTCCGGCAACGTGCCGAACACCGGGTCGACGCCCTGGTAGTCGCTGATGTCGTAGCCGTTGTCGTCCTGCGGCGACGGGTAGATCGGAGACAGCCAGAGCACGTCGACGCCGAGATCGGCCAGGTAGTCCAGTTTGGTGGTGATGCCGGCGAGATCGCCGATCCCGTCGGCGTTCGAGTCGGCGAAGCTGCGCGGGTAGATCTGGTAGACGACGGCGGATGTCCACCAGGGGTCGGGTGTCAGTCGTGCCAGCGCAGGCAGGAGGAGATCTGGGCAACTACCTCATGCCACTGCTCGGCGAGAACGGCAACCTCGGACTCCGCCGGCCGCTCGTCGTCATCGTCGCCGTTCTGGACGTCCGCCATCGCCGCACCGAGTTCGGTGTCGGGAGCGAGCAGGTCGCTCACCCGCTCGAGGTGGCAGTACTCGGCCAGATCCAGGGCCGCCTCCCCGACCTGGCCGAGCAGGGCGACATCCCAGTGATTCGCCGTACCGTCGAGCATGTCGGTGACCTGCCCGAAGTCGTAGCTGTCTTCATCGGCCGGAATGGGGTCGGCGTCGGCTTCCACGACCGCGCCCCACGTCGCCAGCGCCGCCAGATCGTTCGGTTCACCCTCCTCGACGAAGCTGGACAGGCCGTCGGCGGACCGGAAGACATCAACGGTCAGTTCGCGGCCGAGGAACCGCGCGGTGTCCTCGACGTAACAGCGCAGGGTCAGACCGCTGCCCTCGGCGAAGGCCAGCCGAACGGGCAGGATGCCCACGCTCTCCCAGAACTCTGTGGCCGCCCGGGATTGCTCGGTGCTGTCCTCCACCCCCACGAGCGCGCCGCCACGCAACACTGTTGCCCCCACTACATCGTCGATGGAGTCGTCGTCGGTTTCGTCGGCTTCCTCCTCGTCGTCGTCGGGGAGCTCGACCGGCTCCACCCAGTGCAGGGCACCCGACAGCGCCTCCAGCACCGGTTCCCAGTGCTCGGCGAGACCTTCGGCAACCTCCATCCACGCCTTGTCCCCCGCGCGCGTGCTGAACACCTCGTGGCCGCTGTCCAGCAACCCGAGGCCAGGAATCTTCCTGAGGTGGTCCTCGACCGCCTCGACGTCGCAGCAGTCGGCCATCCGCTCGACCATGTCGACGGCGTCCGCGAGCTCACCGACCGACCACCGGTCAGGGCCACCGGTGGCGAGGTCGTACACCGCGTCGAGGTCGAAGACGTAGTCGTCGTCGGGCACCAGCTGGCGCTTCGACCAGGTCAGCACGGCGGGCCACGCGGGGTGGTCATCGAGGTCGTGCTCGGTGTCCATGCCGAGGAAGTGGATCAGCTGGGCGGGCGTGGTGAACAGGTGGATCCGCCCGCCGGTCCCGAGGAACGCCTGCCACTCCTCGCCGTCCTCCTCCCACGGCGGGGCCCAGAGCGTGTAGCCGGTGCGTTCGTCCAGCACCACAGCGATCGGCACGATGCTCTCGGCTGGCAGGTTGTCGTCCATCACACGCCCATCGGATGCCATACGGTCTTGGTCTCCAGCCACGCGGTGAGGCGGAGCAGCCCTGGATCGGAGGTCCAGTCCGGTTCGCCGGCTCGCAGCACCCGCTTGATGTTGTCCGCGGCGCTGCGTTCCAACTCGACTGCCTGTTCCGGGTCGCCGCCGCAGAGGTCGATGGCGTTGACGTCGCGGTGCTCGGCCAGCCACGGTGCCAGTTCCGCCGTCCGTCCCGTCAGGATGTTCACCACGCCGGCGGGTACGTCGGAGGTCGCGAGCACCTCGCCCAGGACGACAGCCGGCAGCGGCCGGTCCTCGCTGGCGAGAACCACACACGTGGATCCGCCCGCGAGTACCGGAGCCACGACGCTGACGAGGCCGAGCAGTGCCGAGCGCTGCGGCGCGAGGACCGCCACGACGCCGGTGGGCTCGGGTACCGACAGGTTGAAGTAGGGGCCGGCAACCGGGTTGGCGTTGCCCACGACCTGGGCGATCTTGTCCGTCCAGCCGGCGTACCAGACCCAGCGGTCGATCGCAGTGTCTACTGTGGACTGAGCTACCCGGGCAGTGACGCCTTCGGCTGCGGCCACTTCAGCGGCGAACTGCTCACGCCGGCCTTCCATGACCTCGGCCACGCGGTACAGCACCTGCCCGCGGTTGTACGCCGTGGCACCTGCCCAGCCGGGAAACGCCTTGCGGGCGGCAACCACGGCGTCGCGGGCGTCCTTGCGCGAACCCTGTGCGGCGTTGGCCAGAAAGCTGCCCTTGCCGTCGACCACGGCGTAGGTCCGGCCCGACTCGGAGCGGGGGAACGCGCCGCCGACGTACAGCTTGTACGTCTTGCGGACGTCGAGTCTGGAGGTCGCTGGCCTAGGCACCGGGGCCGCCACGGGTCAGGTACGCCGCGAGGCCCTGTCGGCCGCCTTCGCGACCGAAGCCGGACTCCTTGTAGCCGCCGAACGGCGAGGTCGGGTCGAACCGGTTGAACGTGTTGGCCCACACGACGCCCGCGCGGAGCCGGCCGGCCATCCAGAGGATCCGGGAACCCTTCTCGGTCCAGACGCCCGCGGACAGGCCGTACGGCGTGTTGTTCGCCTTGGCCACCGCCTCCTCCGGGGTGCGGAACGTGAGGACGGTCAACACCGGGCCGAAGATCTCCTCCTGCGCGATCCGGCTGGACTGGCCGGCGCCGGTGAACAACGTCGGCGGGAACCAGAAGCCGTGCTCGGGCAGCTCGCACGGCGGTGACCACCGCTGCGCCCCCTCGGATTCGCCGACGTCGGACAGCTCGCGGATGCGGGCCAGCTGGGCGGCGGAGTTGATGGCGCCGATGTCGGTGTTCTTGTCCAGCGGATCGCCGAGCCGCAGTGTCCCCAGTCGTCGCCGCAGCGAGTCGAGCACCTCGTCGTACACGTTCTCCTGGACCAGCAGCCGGGAACCGGCGCAGCAGACGTGGCCCTGGTTGAAGAAGATGCCGTTGACGATGCCCTCGACCGCCTGGTCAATGGGTGCGTCGTCGAAGACGATGTTGGCGGCCTTGCCGCCCAGCTCCAACGTGGCCTTCTTGGGGGTTCCTGCGATCGCGCGGGCGATGGCCTTACCGACCTCGGTCGAGCCGGTGAACGCGACCTTGTCCACGTCCGGGTGTTCGACGAGCGCCCGCCCGGTCTCTCCGGCGCCGGTGACGATGTTCACCACGCCCGGCGGCAGGTCGGCCTGCTGGCAGATCTCGGCGAAGAGCAGTGCCGTCAGCGGCGTGGTCTCCGCCGGCTTCAGTACGACGGTGTTGCCGGCGGCCAGGGCCGGGGCGATCTTCCAGGACAGCATGAGCAGCGGGAAGTTCCACGGGATGATCTGTCCCGCAACGCCGAGCGGGCGCGGCGCCGGGCCGAGACCGGCATAGTCGAGCTTGTCCGCCCAGCCGGCGTAGTAGAAGAAGTGTGCGGCAGCGGTGGGCACGTCCACGTCCCGCGACTCGCGGATCGGCTTGCCGTTGTCCAGTGACTCCAAGACCGCCAGTTCGCGAGCCCGTTCCTGGACGATGCGGGCGATCCGGTACAGGTACTTACCCCGCTCGGCCGGGGCGAGCCGGCCCCAGACACCGGTGTACGCCCTGCGGGCCGCCTTGACCGCTCTGTCCACATCGGACGGTCCGGCCTCGCTCACCTCGGCCAGCACCTCCTCCGACGAGGGGCTGATCGTCTTGAACGGCGTGCCGTCCGTCGCGTCGGTGAACTCCCCGCCGATGAACAGGCCGTACGACGCCTTGATGTCCACAATGGCGCGGGACTCCGGAGCTGGGGCGTAGTCGAAGGGCACGTCGCTCAGTCCAGGGTGATGTAGTCGGGGCCTGAGTAGTGCCCGGTGGCCAGTTTCTGGCGCTGCAGCAGCAGGTCGTTCAGCAACGTAGACGCTCCGAACCGGAACCAGTCGGGCGAGAGCCACTCCTCACCGACGGTCTCGTTCACCATGACGAGGTGGCGGATCGCGTCCTTGCTGGTGCGGATGCCGCCGGCCGGCTTGACGCCGACCTGCCGTCCGGTGCTGGCGCGGAAGTCGCGGACCGCCTCGAGCATCACCAGCAGCACGGGGAGGGTGGCGGCGGGTGAGATCTTGCCGGTGGAGGTCTTGATGAAGTCGGCATCGGCGAGCATGGCCAACCAGGCGGCCCGCCGTACGTTGTCGTACGTCGCCAGCTCCCCGGTCTCCAGGATCACCTTGAGGTGTGCCGGGGCGGAAGCCTGCTTGACCGCGACGATCTCCTCGAACACCTGCAGGTAGCGGCCGGACAGGAACGCGCCCCGGTCGATCACCATGTCGATCTCGTCGGCACCGGCCGCGACCGCATCCTTGGTGTCGGCGAGCTTGACCGTGAGGCTCGCCCGGCCGGACGGGAAGGCGGTGGCGACGGCGGCGACGTGGACGCCGCTGTCTCCGAGTGCTTCTTTGGCTGTAGCGACGAGGTCGCCGTACACGCAGACCGCTGCGACCTGCGGGGTAGTCGGGTCGCCCGGGTCCGGCCGGCGGGCCTTGGCGCAGAGGTTGCGCACCTTGCCGGGGGTGTCGGCACCCTCGAGCGTGGTCAGATCGATCATCGAAATGGCGGTGTCGATGGCCCACTGCTTGCTGGTGGTCTTGATCGAGCGCGTCGACAGCATCGCGGCTCTTGCCTCGGCGCCGACCTGGTCGACTCCCGGCAGGCCGTGCAGGAAGGCTCGCAACGACGCGTCGTCCCGGCTGACGTCGGGAAGGGTGCCGGTGCTCATGTGGCCGGAGTCTAGGCCACCGACGGGTCGGTTCGGCCCGCACCGAGGGCGCTAGGGTCTGGCCTCGTGCAGACCTTGGTCGTGGACCACCCGCTCGCCCGCGCCCGCCTGACGACGATGCGAGATGCCCGTACGGACAACGCGACGTTCCGTGCGGCCCTGCGGGAGCTAACGCTGATGCTGGTGTACGAGGCGACTCGCGAGCTGGCGGTCGTGACGTCGACGATCATGACGCCGGTCGCGCGAACCGCCGGGACCGCGCTGGCGAACGCGCCGTTGCTCGTTCCGGTGCTCCGGGCGGGGATCGGGATGGCGGAGGCGGCGTTCGGGCTGCTCCCCGAGGCCCAGATGGGCTTCGTGGGGCTGGCCCGGGACGAGGAGACGTTCGCGCCGCGGGCCTACATGGAATCGCTGCCGGAGGACTTGACCGACCGCCCGGTCTTCGTGCTCGATCCGATGCTCGCCACGGGCGGGTCTATGGAGCACTGCTGCCGGCTGCTCACCAGCCGCGGCGCCACCGACATCACCGTCCTGTGCGCCCTGTCGGCGCCCGAGGGCCTGGCCCGGCTGGAGGCCAGCGGGATGCCCCTGCGGGTGGTCACCGCGAGCATCGACGAGCGGTTGAACGATTCGGCGTACATCGTCCCCGGCCTGGGTGACGCCGGGGACCGCCAGTTCGGGGCCGTCTAGCCGGCGGCGCTCATCTAGCTGGGCAACCCCAGGGTCTTGCCCACATCGGCTCGGAGCTGCGACATCCGAGCGGCGGCTTCGGAACGGGCCGCTGCCACGGACCCGGTCACCGGCACGACGACCTCCAGGTAGGCCTTGAGCTTCGGCTCGGTCCCGCTCGGCCGCACCACGACCCGCAGGCCGTCCGCCGTGAGCCGTACGACGTCCGCATCGGGAGCGAGGTCCTCCAAGGCCACCGCCCGGCCGGACAGCTCGTTCGGGGGCGAGGCCCGCAGCGCGGACATGGCCGCACCGATCACCGACAGGTCCTGGACGCGAATCGAGAGCTGATCGGTGTGATGGACGCCGTGCTCGGCGGCGAGGTCGTCCAGGCGGTCGAGCAGGGTCTTGCCGTCGGCACGGAGCCTCGCGGCCACCGCCGCGACCACGAGGGCAGCGGAGATGCCGTCCTTGTCCAGGACGACATCCGGAGCGACGGCGTACCCGAGGGCTTCCTCGTAGCCGAACGCCAGCGGTACGCCCGTCTGCTCGGGCGCCCGGACGATCCACTTGAAGCCGGTCAGGGTCTCGGCGTACGGGACGCCGGCCGCTGTGCATATCGAGCGAAGCATGGACGAGGAGACGATCGTGGTCGCGAACGTCCCGGTCCGTCCGGCGGTGAGCAGGGCATCGGCGAGCAGGACGCCGACCTCGTCGCCCGACAGCATCCGGCCGCCGCAGATCACCGCGCACCGGTCGGCGTCCGGGTCGTTCGCGATCGCGATGTCCGCGCCGCATTCCGCGGCGAGCGCGAGCAGCAGGTCGACCGCTCCGGGCTCCTCCGGATTGGGGAACGGGACTGTCGGGAAGGCCGGATCGGGTGCGGCCTGCTCGATGACACCGTGCGGTTCGGTGAATCCGGCCCCGACGAACGCGCGGCGCATCACCTCAGCACCGACCCCGTGCAGCGCCGTGTACGCCACGGTCAACTCCCGCGAACCCGGCGGTGGTACGGCGCACACCGCGGCCAGGTACGCGTCCAGGACCTCCTCGCCGAGGACGATGTAGTCCTCGGAGAGGGGCAGCGCGAGGACCGAGCGCACCGCGGCGATGGACCGCTGGATGAGGACGTCGGCCGGCGACACGATCTGCGCGCCGTCAGCGAGGTAGACCTTGTACCCGTTGTCCTGCGGCGGGTTGTGGCTGGCGGTGACCATCACACCGGCTGCCGCGCGCAGGTGGCGGACAGCGAAGGCCAGCACCGGGGTCGGCAGCGGCGCCGGCAACAGCAGAGTGGGTAGCCCCGCGCCGGCGATGACCGCCGCGCTGTCGCATGCGAAGTCGGTACTGCCGCGACGGGCGTCGTACCCGATCACCACCGGTCCGTCGGCCCGGATCGAGACGAGGTAGCCCGCCAGTCCGGCGGCCGCCCGGCGTACGACCGCCCTGTTCATGCCGTTGGGGCCGGCGCGGACCACGCCGCGGAGCCCCGCCGTGCCGAACGTGAGGGGTCCGGAGAAGCGGTCACGCAACTCCGCCTCGTTGCCGGCGTCGAGCAGCGCCTGTAGTTCCTCGCGGGTGGCGGGGTCGGGATCGTCGGCGATCCAGGCCCTGATCGCTGCTTCCGTCACGCGATGTCGTACTCCGGGCCGGTGAACTCGCCGCCGAGCAGCTCGTCGGTGGGGTCGGCTCCCTCGCCGACATCGTCTGCGTGGGACTCCGCGTCGTCGAGCGGGTGGTAGCCCAGCGCCCGCCCCGGTTGCATGTCCCACCAGCCGCGAGTGTTCGCGGAGATGCCGTACACCACCACGAATCCGGGGCTGGGAGCGGACAGTGCAGCGTCCACGAGCCGCACGACGTCGCCGTCGGACAGCCAGGTCGATAGATGCCGCGGGCGCAGCGGGCGTGGGAGCTGGCTGCCGATCCGCAGGCATACGACGTCCAGTCCGTAGCGGTCGACGTACAGCGATCCGAGTGCCTCGCCGGTGACCTTGCTGACTCCGTAGAACGAGTCCGGCCGGGGCCTGGTGTCGACAGGGACACAGTCGGCCCGCGGCGTGAAGCCGACCGCGTGGTTGCTGCTGGCGAAGACCACCCGGGTGACTCCGGCTCGGCGGGCGGCCTCGTACACGTGGAAGGTCCCGTCGATGTTGACCCGCCTGATGTCCTCGTACGCCGCCTCACCGGCCAACCCGCCCATGTGGACGACGGCGTCCACGCCTTCGGTGGCGGCCAGCAGATCGTCCAGGTCCGTGACGTCGGCGCGGATCAGCTCCTCGCCTTCGCCGGCAGCCCCCATGTCGGCGATGTCGAGGCAGCGCAACGACCAGCCCGTTGATGGGAGCCCGGCTCGCAGCAGCCTGCCGATCTGCCCGGCCGCGCCGGTGAGCAGGACCCGGCGCGTCGGTGGGGATGTCACAGCCGGCCCACGAGGTCGGCCAGCAGGGTTCCCATCCTGCTGGCCGCTGCCTGGCCGGCCGCCAGCACCTCGGCGTGATCCAGCGGTTCGCCGGTGATGCCCGCGGCGAGGTTCGTCACCAGCGAGATGCCGAGCACCTCCAACCCAGCCGCCCGTGCGGCTATCGCCTCCAGCGCGGTGGACATCCCCACGAGGTCGGCACCGGCCAAAGCAAGCATCCGGATCTCGGCCGGCGTCTCGTAATGCGGCCCGGGGAGTGCGGCGTACACGCCGGCTGCCAGATCGGGGTCGGCCGCGCGGACCAGCGCCCGGAGCCGGGCCGAGTACAGGTCGGTGAGGTCGACGAACTGCGCGCCGGTCAGCGGCGACTGGCCGGTGAAGTTCAGGTGATCGGAGATCAGCACCGGCTGCCCGACGCCGTACTCGGGACGGAGCCCGCCGGCGGCATTGGTGAGTACGACGGTGGCGCAGCCGGCGGCGGCGGCCACCCGCACGCCGTGTGCGACAGGCCCCACGCCGCGGCCCTCGTACAGGTGGGTGCGGCCGAGCAGCACCATGACCCGTTTACCGGCGACCTCCACGGACCGGATCTTCCCCGAATGACCGATCACTCCCGGCGGAGTGAAGCCGGGCAGGTCGGTGGCGGAGATCTCGACGCTCGGTGGGCCGAGTGCATCGGCGGCGGGCAGCCAGCCCGACCCCATCACTATCGCGATGTCGTGGCGTTGCGTTCCGGTGGCGGCGGCGAAGGCTGTCGCAGCGGCTGCTGCGAGCTCCAGCGGATCCTGCTCGGTGGTCGTCACGGCGGAGCATCTTAGCCATCACGGCGCGACTGTGCGTGACCAATGGCCCGACATCCCTGGTCAGCGGCTCACGGCGGGCTTGAGCCCCCCAGCGGCAGCTGCCCGGCGGGTCAGGCGGCAGCAACAGATTCACCTTTGTCAGTGGATCCGCGTCACCAGTGACGCGAAAGCACTGACAACTCGGCCGGCAGGCGCCGGGCCTAGCATGCGTGCATGAGCCGCCAGGCCGAATCCGGCTTTGAGATCCCCGCGGTGTACGACGCCGCCTCGGTCGCCGACGACCTGCCGGCGCGGGTCGGCCAGCCCGGGGAGTACCCGTACACCCGCGGCGTCTACCCGTCCATGTACACCCAGCGGCCGTGGACGATGCGCCAGTACGCCGGGTTCGGCACAGCCAGGGAGTCCAACGAGCGCTACCACGACCTGCTGTCCCACGGCACGAGCGGGCTGTCCGTCGCCTTCGACCTGCCGACCCAGATGGGGATCGACTCCGACGCCGACCGCGCGGCGGGTGAGGTGGGCAAGGTGGGCGTCGCCATCGATTCGGTCGAGGACATGGCGATCCTCTTCGACGGCATCCCCCTGGACGAGGTGTCCACGTCGATGACGATCAATGCGCCGGCCGCCGTACTGCTGCTGATGTACCAGCTCGTCGCCGAGGAGAACGGGATCGGCGCGGACAAGCTGAACGGCACGGTGCAGAACGACGTACTCAAGGAGTACATCGCCCGAGGAACGTACATCTACCCGCCCGCGCAGTCGCTGCGCCTGGTCACGGACGTGTTCCAGTACTGCCGCGCTGAGATCCCGCGCTGGAACACCATTTCCATCTCCGGCTACCACATGGCCGAGGCCGGCGCGACGCCGGCGCAGGAGATCGCCTTCACCCTCGCCAACGGCATCGAGTACGTGCGGGCCGCCGTCGCCGTCGGGATGGACGTCGACGAGTTCGCTCCCCGCCTGGCTTTTTTCTTCGTCTCCCGCACGACGATCCTCGAGGAGGTGGCGAAGTTCCGCGCCGCCCGGCGGATCTGGGCACAGGTGATGAAGGAGGAGTTCGGCGCGCAGAACCCGAAGTCCATGATGCTGCGTTTCCACACCCAGACGGCCGGAGTCCAGCTGACGGCGCAGCAGCCCGAGGTCAACCTGGTGCGGGTGACTGTGCAGGCGTTGGCGGCCGTACTCGGCGGGACCCAGTCGCTGCACACGAACTCCTTCGATGAAGCCATCGCGCTGCCCACCGCCAAGGCGGCCAGGCTGGCGCTGCGTACCCAGCAGGTGCTCGCGCATGAGACGGACGTGACCGCCACCGTCGATCCGTTCGCCGGCTCCTACGTCGTCGAGTCCATGACCGATGAGGTGGAGTCCCTGAGCCGTCGGCTGATGGAGCAGGTGGAGGAGATGGGCGGAGCGGTCCAGGCGATCGAGCACGGCTTCCAAAAGGCGGAGATCGAGCGGTCGGCGTACGACGTCACCCTCTCGATCGAGGACGGCTCCCGGGTCGTCGTCGGACTGAACCGCTTCACCGTCGACCACGACGAGCGGTACGAACCGCTCCAGGTGGACCCGGGAATCGAGGCGAACCAGAGCAAGCAGCTCGCCGCCCTGCGGACGCGCCGGTCGAACGACGACGTACGCCGGGGGCTGGACGGCATCCGGCGCGCGGCCGACGGAACGGCCAACGTGCTGCCCCCGTTGAAGCAGGCGCTGGCGGCCCGGGCGACAGTCGGAGAGGTGTGCGACGCGCTGCGAGAGGTGTGGGGCAGCTACTCGCCGGCGGAGAACCTGTGAGCGGCCGCAACTACACTCGTCGTCCGTCCCCCGTTCGCCGTCGAGTCCCCTGGTCGTGTGCGTGAGTTTCAGTTGGCTGGACCGGTGGGTCGACGACCACACCGACTACTTGATCGCCGTACGCCGGCAGCTGCACGCGAACCCCGAACTCAGCTTCGGCGAGAACAAGACCACGGAACTGCTGGCCGACACGCTGCGCGCCGCGGGGCTGAGCCCGCAGATTCTTCCGATGGGCACCGGGCTGACGTGTGACATCGGCACGGGCGGGCGTCGGGTGGGGTTCCGCGGAGACATCGATGCGCTGCCGTTGCGTGATCTCAAAGACGTTCCCTATCGATCCACAGTGGATGGTGTCTGCCACGCATGTGGTCATGACGCGCATGCGGCGATCGCACTCGGCGTCGGTCTTGCGCTTGCCAGCGCCCCGGACCTGCCCGGCCAGGTGCGCCTGATCTTCCAGCCCGCCGAGGAGACGATCCCCGGCGGCGGGGAGGGTGTCGTCAGCAGCGGGGTCCTGGCCGATCTGGAGCGGGTGTTCGCCCTGCACTGCGATCCCCGGCTTGACTGCGGCAAGGTGGGGCTGTTGGCGGGGCCGATCACCGCCGCTGCGGACTCGGTGTCGGTGACCTTGCGCGGCCCCGGCGGGCACACCGCCCGGCCACACCTCAGCGTGGACATCGTGGACGCCCTCGGCCGGATCGTGACGACGCTCCCGGGTCTCCTCTCGCGTCAGGTCGATCCCCGCGCCGGCCTGTCGCTGGTCTGGGCGGCGATCGGGGCGGGTATCGCGCACAACACGATCCCCGAGACCGGGTCGCTGCGCGGGACAGTTCGGGTGCTGCGACGCGAGGCATGGGACGGCGCGGAGAAACTGATCTGCGGCCTGATCGAGCAGGTGGTGGCGCCCACCGGGGCCGAGGTCGAGATCCGGTACCAGCGGGGCGTCCCCCCAGTCGTCAACGACGCCTGGTCGATCGAGTTGCTCCGCTCCGGCGTCATCGACGCCCTGGGCCCGGACGGCGTCGCAGACACCGCGCAGAGCATGGGGGCGGAGGACTTCGGCTGGTACGCCGACGTCGCACCGATCGCGCTGGCCCGACTCGGCACCGCCAGCGGTGGTCGTGAACTCGACCTGCACATGGGCAGCTTCGACATCGACGAGCGGGCTATCGCGATCGGCGTACGGGTGATGACCCACACGTTGCTGACGAGCCTGACCCGCCCGACCAGTTAACTCGCCGGTAAGGCCGCCCGCTAACTGCCGATCGAGCGGCACTCGCGGGACCGCAGTCCGGCGAGGTAGTCCGTCGGGGCTCCCGCCACCTCGGCCGCGTCGGCCAGCACACCCAGGTACCGCGCCGAGGGCAGCCCGCCCTCGAAGGCGTCGAGCACATAGGCCCAGGCCAGGACGTCGCCGGACAGCGTGTGAACTCGGACGCGGACCTTGCGGTACAGGCCGTGGTCCGCGCCCTCCCAGGCGTCCAGGGTCTGCTCGTCCTGACGGGTGACGTCGTACAGCCCTACGAAAACCTCGCCGGCCGGGTCGGGCACGATCGTCGCCAGCGCGCCTTCCCAGCCCAACTGCTCGCCGCCGAAGGTCAGCCGCCACCCGCGCACCCAGCCGGTGCCTGCCGCCGGCGAGTGCGGGCAGCGCTCATGCATCTGCGCCGGGTCCATGTTGGACCCGTAGGCGGCGTACAGGGCCATGGCGCCGAGCGTAGCGACGGCTGGGAGACTGCAAGGGGACAGCCGCGCCCGCAACGCGCCCGCAAGGAGAAGGCCTGTGAGTACGCCGTCGACCCGCATCGTCATCATCGGCGGTGGTCCGGCCGGCTACGAGGCGGCGCTCGTCGCGGCGCAGCTCGGGGCGGCAGTGTCTCTTGTGGAGCGTGAGGGTCTCGGCGGCGCCTGCGTCCTCTACGACTGTGTGCCGTCCAAGACGTTCATCGCGACCAGCGGGTCGATGACGTCCGTGCGCGAGGCGCCGACGCTCGGCGTACGGGCCGGTGAACCCGACGAGGTCCACATCGACCCGGCAGTGGTGCACGGCCGGGTGCGTGCGCTTGCCCTCGCCCAGTCCGCGGACGTGCGGGCGCGGCTGGCTCGGGAGGGTGTCGAGCTGCTGTCGGGTACCGCCCGGTTCGCCGACGCGCAGCCGGGACTCGCGCGGCACCGGATCAGGGTCGAGTCCCCGGACGGAGACTGCACCGACCTCATGGCCGACATCGTCCTGATCGCGACCGGTGCCAGCCCCCGGATCGTCCCGGGTGCCGAACCCGACGGCGTGCGGGTCCTGACCTGGCGCCAGGTCTATGACCTCGAAGAACTGCCCGAGCACCTCATCGTCGTCGGCTCCGGCGTGACCGGTGCGGAGTTCGCCAGCGCGTACACCCAACTGGGCGTTCGGGTCACCCTGGTCAGCAGCAGGGAGCGGGTGTTGCCGGGCGAGGACGCCGACGCGGCCGCCGTACTGGAGCAGGTCTTCGCCGAGCGGGGCACGGAGATCGTCAAGGGCGCACGGGCGTCGTCGGTGACCCGCGTCGGTGACACCGTGGAGGTCGTGCTCGACGACGGCCGTCGCTTGTCGGCCTCGCACGCGCTGATGACCGTGGGCTCCGTTCCCAACACCACCGATCTCGGCCTGGACACGGTAGGCGTCGAGCTGGACAAGAGCCGGTTCATCGCGACCGACCGGGTATCGCGCACCAACATCCCGGGTGTGTACGCCGCGGGCGACTGCACCGGCGTGCTCATGCTCGCCTCGGTCGCGGCGATGCAGGGGCGGATCGCCATGTGGCACGCGCTCGGCGAGGCGGTGAGCCCGCTTCAACTGAAAACGGTGTCCGCCAACGTCTTCACCCATCCGGAGATCGCGACGGTCGGCCTGTCGCAGCATGCGATCGAGGGGGATTCGGTGCCGGCACGGGTCGTGACGCTTCCGTTCGCCACCAACGCGCGGGCGAAGATGGCCGGCGTACGCGAGGGCTTCGTCAAGCTCATCGCCCGGCACCCCACCGGCGTCGTCGTCGGCGGCGTGGTCGTGGCGCCGTACGCCTCCGAACTGATCCTCCCGATCACCCTCGCCGTGCAGAACAGCCTCACCGTGTCGCACCTGGCGCAGACCTTCTCGGTGTACCCGTCGATGGGCGGGTCGATCACCGAAGCCGGGCGGCAGCTGATGGCTCACGGCGACCCGGACTGATCGGCACCCGTGGACGTCGATCTGGACTGGGGGTACCTACGGGCGCACCCACACAACCTCGACCGGTTGATCGAGCATCAGCGGATCCGGACGACTCCGCTGCCCGGCGGCGACACCTGCCGGGCCGAGCGGCTGACCCTGGACGACGGCAGCTCGGTCTTCGCCAAGTCCCTGGCCGGCGCCGCGGCCGGCTTCTTCGGCAGCGAGGCGGCCGGGCTGCGGTGGCTGGGCGAGTGCGGGTGCGTATCAGTACCGGACGTCGTCGCGGTCACCGAGTCGATGCTGCTGCTGTCGTGGATCGACTCCGGCGCCCCGACCCCCGCGGCCGCCGAGCAACTCGGCCGGGCGTTGGCGGCGCTGCACGCCTCGGGTGCGGATGACTTCGGCGCGACATGGCCGGGCTGGATCGGGCGGCTGCCGCTGGACAACACCCCGGCGACGTCATGGCCGGAGTTCTACGTCGGGCGGCGGGTGCTTCCCTACATCCGGCATGCGATGGACGCCGGGCGGATGACCGCGGCGGACGCCGCTTCCGTCGAGCGGGTGATGGATCGGATCGGGAACGTCGGCGTACCGGCCGAACCGCCGGCTCGGCTGCACGGCGACCTGTGGTCCGGCAACGTCATGTGGTCGGCCGCGGGTCCGGCCTATCTGGTGGACCCGGCCGCGCACGGAGGTCACCGCGAGAGCGACCTGGCGATGCTGGCGCTCTTCGGCCTGCCGCATATCGACCGCGTCGTCGCGGCGTACGACGAAGCGGCGCCGCTGGCGCAGGGCTGGCGGGAGCGGGTTGGCCTGCACCAGCTGCATCCGCTTGCGGTGCACGCGGCGATGTTCGGGGGCGGGTACGGCGCGCGCGCGGCGGCAGTGGCACGACAGTATCTGTGATGTGACCGGAGCTGCAGCGGCCCGCTGGCGGGCCGAACTCGAGGCCTGGGCGATCCCGCCGGAGATCCTGGCCGCGGCGCCTGAGTCGCCGTACGGCTTCCCGGTCGGGATGTTCACCGCCGACCCGGAACCGGTTGACACGCCCTCGCAGCAGCGCGCGCGGGAGGCGCTGCCGGCCGGCGGAACCGTCCTGGATGTGGGCTGTGGCGGCGGCGCCGGGGCGATGGCGCTAGTACCTCCGGCGGGACTGGTGGTGGGTGTGGATTCCGCACCGCACATGCTCGAGGCGTTCGCCGCGGCGGCGGATTCCCGTGGCGTCGCCCACGGCGAGATCCTCGGCAACTGGCCGGACGTCGCCGCCGAGGCCGGGCCGGCAGACGTGGTGGTGGTCCACCACGTGACGTACAACGTGCCGGATCTGGTCGCCTTCGCCGTCGCGCTGGATGCGGCGGCGCGGCGGCGGGTGGTGGTCGAGATGACCGACCTGCACCCGTGGGTGCCGACCAACGACCTGTGGCTGCGCTTTCACGACCTGGCCCGGCCCTCCGGCCCGAGTGCGCAGCTGTGCGCGGAGGTCCTGCGCGACGCCGGTCTGGAGGTGCAGACCGAGTCGTGGCGGCGGCCGGCACGCCGGACGAACCGGCCGGAGACGGTGTCGTTCATCCGCCGCCGGCTGTGCCTGCCAGCCGCCGCCGAGCCCGAGGTCGATGCCGCGTTGCCTGCGGACTACCAGTTCGTCTCGCGCGGGGTCACCACCATCTGGTGGGACCCCCAACCGGCGTGATCATGAAGATCCGGACAGCCAGATAGGGATAAAAGGCGCGAATCGGGCCACACATCATCATGATCGCCGGGGAGACAGGACCGCGCAGGGCAGGGCGGCGAGGTCAGCCCGGCGGCCTCAGAGTTTGGCGGCGAGAACGTCGATCGGCTTGATGTCCGGCGGGGAACTGAGCAGGTCGTCCGCCTTGTCCATCAGCGCCGCGGCGATCGGTCCGTTGAGGTGCGCCTGCCGCCCGTCGTCACTGGGGAAGACGTCGAAGACGCCGTACGTCGAGTCATCGAGCTTGATCGCGAACCAGGCGGTCGTGTCCGGTTCCTGCTGCGCCAGCGGCAGCGCGCTCTCCAGGAAGGAGGCCAACTCCTCCTCCTTGCCAGGCTTTGCCGTGAGGGTTACCTGCAGACCTACCGTGACCATCTCGCATCTCCCGTCGCTGATTGGGCGTACCGAGCACCGCTCGGCCAACCGTACGGGCGCGGGGCAGGGGCGTCTGCTCAACCGGTGATTTCGCAGATCACCGAACCGCTGGTGACCACGGCGCCTACCGCGGCAGCGAGGCCGGACACGGTGCCGTCCTTGTGCGCGTTGAGGGGTTGCTCCATCTTCATGGCTTCGAGGACGACGATGAGGTCTCCGGCGGCAACCGTCGCACCGTCCTCGACGGCGATCTTGACGATCGTGCCCTGCATCGGGCTGGTCAGCGCGTCGCCACTCGCGCCGCCGCCTGCCTTTGCACCGCCCGCGCGACGGGGTGCCGCCTTCTTGATCTTCGCCCCGGCGCCGAGCCCGGCCGGGAGCGAGACCTCCAGCCGGCGCCCACCGACCTCCACGACGACGGTCTCCCGCTCGGTCAGCTCGGCGTCGGAGTCGGAGGCGGATTCGGCGGCATCGGCGTACGGCGGGATCCGGTTGTCGAACTCGGTCTCTATCCACCGGGTGTGCACGGTGAACGCCGAGCCGTCGGCCGGCACAAAGGCCGGGTCCTCGACCACGACGCGGTGGAACGGCAGCAGGGTCGCCATCCCCTCGACCCGCATCTCGGCCAGCGCCCGGCGGGAGCGTTCCAGGGCGTGCTCGCGACTGCTGCCCACCACGATCAGCTTGGCCAGCAGTGAGTCGAACGCGCCGCCGATGACCGACCCGGCCTCGACCCCGGAGTCGACCCGTACGCCGGGACCGGCCGGCGGCACCCAGGTGGTGACGGTCCCGGGCGCCGGCAGGAAGTTGCGGCCAGGGTCCTCGCCGTTGATCCGGAACTCGAACGCGTGCCCGTACGGCGCCGGATCCTCGGTCAGGGTCAGCTTCTCACCGGCGGCGATCCGCAGCTGCTCGCGGACGAGGTCCAGGCCGGTGGTCTCCTCGCTGACCGGGTGCTCGACCTGCAACCGGGTGTTGACCTCCAGGAACGACACGGTCCCGTCGGCGCCGACGAGGAACTCAACGGTCCCTGCGCCGTGGTAGCCGGCTTCCGCGCAGATCGCCTTCGCCGAGGCGTGGATCTCAGTGCGCTGATCGTCGGTGAGGAACGGCGCGGGCGCCTCCTCGACGAGTTTCTGATGCCTGCGCTGCAGAGAGCAGTCCCGCGTCCCCACCACGATGACTGTGCCGTGCGTATCGGCGAGGATCTGCGCTTCGACGTGCCGGGGCTTGTCCAGGTACCGCTCGACGAAGCACTCCCCGCGCCCGAACGCCGACTCGGCCTCGCGCACGGCAGAGGCGAAGAGTTCCGGGATCTCCTCGATCGTGCGGGCGACCTTGAGCCCGCGCCCACCGCCACCGAAGGCCGCCTTGATGGCTACCGGTACGCCGTACTCGCGGGCAAAGGCGACCACCTCGTCCGGTCCGCTCACCGGGTCCTTGGTGCCAGGTACCAGCGGGGCGCCGGCCTTGGTCGCGATATGCCGAGCCTGCACCTTGTCACCGAGTGCCAGGATCGCCTCGGGCGTCGGGCCCACCCAGATCAGGCCGGCGTCGATGACCGCTTGGGCGAAGTCGGAGTTCTCGGCCAGGAAGCCGTAGCCGGGATGCACGGTGTCCGCACCGGACTGCCGGCACGCCTCGATGATCTTGTCGATCACGAGGTAGGAGTCGCCCGGGGTAGTCCCGCCCAGCGCGAACGCCTCGTCGGCCATCCGGACGTGCAGCGCGTCGCGGTCGGGTTCGGCGTAGACCGCGACGCTGGTCAGCCCGGCGTCCTTGCAGGCCCGGATGACGCGCACTGCGATCTCGCCGCGGTTGGCGATGAGGACCTTCTGCACCGGCGCTTTCCCTCCAGCGTGCTGACGGCGTGAGTCTAGGCTGATCGCCACAGTGCCGTGATCAACACGTCGTGGCGTGCCAGCAACCGCCGCAGCACCGGCAGGGACAGCCCGATGACCGTGCCGGGATCGCCGTCGACGCTGTCGACGAACGGCCCACCCAGTCCGTCGATCGTGAACGCGCCGGCGACCCGCAGCGGCTCTCCGGAGCAGATGTACGCCGTCAGCTCGGCAGCTGTCGGCCGCCCGAAGCGGACCACGGTCGAGCTGACCTCGCCGAAGCGCCGGCCGGTCAGCGTCGAGATCAGGCAGTGCCCGGTGTACAGCACGCCGGTGCGGCCGGCCATCTGCTGCCAGCGCCGCTGCGCCTCGGCGGCGTCGGCCGGCTTGCCCAAGACGTCGCCGTCGAGGTCCAGCGCCGAGTCGCATCCGAGTACCAGCGCGTCGCCGTCTTCGCCGTCTTCGCCGTCTTCGCCGTCTTCGCCGTCGAGGCCGGCCGCCACCGTGGCGGCCTTGGCCTCGGCCAGGGCGGCGCACAGGCCGGCGGCGTCCGGCGCCGTGACGGCTGCCTCGTCGACCCCGCTCACGACGACCTCGGGCGCCATCCCGGCGGCGCGCAGTAAGCGCAGCCGGGCCGGCGAGCCGCTGGCAAGCACGAACCGCGGAGCCTGCTGCCCGGTCACGGCAGCGCTGACGTCCGCCACGCTCCGGACCCGGTGCGCAGCGGGCGCCGCATGAGGGGCTGGCGGTCTGCCCAGCCGGGAGCGGTACGCCGCTGCGCCGGCGGCTCGGTCCGGGTCAGCACGACGACGAGCAGCGCGGCGAGTTCCTGCGGCGTCGGGTCGCCGCGGACGATCCGCAGCACCGGCCTGTCCAGGTCACTTCCGGCGTGCTCCTCAGCACCCGTTTCAGCCACCTCCACTCCCACACCCACTTTGCCTGCCGGGTGGCCGCCTGCGCGCCCGATGTGCCCGCTGTGCGCGGCCGTGCGACAGGCAAAGTCGCCGAGGGTGGGCAGTCACAGCGGGATGTTCCCGTGCTTCTTCGGCGGGAGCGACTCGCGCTTGTTGCGCAACAGCCGGAGCGCGCGCACGACGTAGGAGCGGGTGTACGACGGCGGGATCACCGAGTCGACGTACCCGCGCTCCGCAGCGACATAGGGATTGGCGAGGGACTCCTCGTACTCGGTGATGTAGGTCGCCCGCGCCGCGTCCGGGTCCTCGGCCGCGGTGAGCTCGCTCCGGTAGAGGATGTTGACAGCACCCTGCGCCCCCATCACCGCGATCTGAGCGGTCGGCCAGGCCAGGTTGACGTCGGCGCCGAGATGCTTGGAGCCCATCACGTCGTAGGCCCCGCCGTAGGCCTTGCGAGTGATGACGGTGACCTTCGGGACAGTTGCCTCGGCGTAGGCGTAGATGAGCTTGGCCCCGCGCCGGATGATGCCGTCCCACTCCTGGTCGGTCCCGGGCAGGAAGCCCGGGACGTCGACGAAGGTGAGTACCGGGACGTTGAAGGCGTCGCAGGTCCGCACGAAACGGGCGGCCTTCTCCGAGGCCTCGATGTCCAGACAGCCGGCCAGGTGCAGTGGCTGGTTCGCGACCACACCCACCGAGCGGCCCTCGACCCGCCCGAATCCGCAGAGGATGTTCGGGGCGAAGAGCTCGTGGATCTCCAGGAAGTCGCCCTCGTCGAGAACGTGCCCGATCACCTCGTGCATGTCGTACGGCGTGTTCGCCGAGTCCGGGATGAAGCTGTCCAGCTCGCGATCGGCGTCGGTGATCCCGTCGGGGATCGCCGCGTCGAACTCCACGTCGTAGGACGGGACTTCGTCCAGGTTGTTGCTCGGCAGGAACGACAGCAGCGCCTTGACGAAGTCGATGGCGCCTTGCTCGTCGCCGGCCATGTGATGGGCCACGCCGGACTTGGTGTTGTGCGACCTCGCGCCGCCGAGTTCCTCCATCGGGACGTCCTCGCCGGTCACCGTCTTGATGACGTCCGGCCCGGTGATGAACATGTGCGAGGTCTGGTCGACCATGACGACGAAGTCGGTGATGGCGGGGGAGTAGACCGCGCCGCCGGCGCAGGGCCCCATGATGAGCGAGATCTGCGGTATCACGCCGGAGGCCTGCACGTTGCGGTAGAAGATCTCGCCGTAGAGGCCGAGGGAGACCACTCCCTCCTGGATCCGCGCGCCACCGGAGTCGTTGATCCCGATCAGCGGGCAGCCATTCTTCATGGCCAGGTCCATCACCTTGACGATCTTCTCGCCGAACACCTCGCCCAGGCTGCCGCCGAACACCGTGAAGTCCTGGGCGAAGACGCAGACCGGGCGCTCATCCACCGTGCCGTAGCCGGTGACGACCCCGTCGCCGTACGGCCGGTTCTTCTCCTGCCCGAAGGCCACGCTGCGGTGCCGGGCGAGCTCGTCCATCTCGATGAACGAGCCAGGGTCGAGCAGCATGTCGATCCGCTCGCGGGCGGTCATCTTGCCCCGCGCGTGCTGCTTGTCCACCGCCCGTGCCGATCCGGCGTGGACCGCCTCCTCGTTGCGCTGGATCAGATCCGCGAGCTTGCCCGCGGTCGAATGCACGTCGGGCGGCTGGTCCGCAGGAACGTCCACGCCGTCAGCGGGGTGCGCTGTCACGGCGGCATAGCCTAGTCCCGTGTACGCCGACTTGAGCCGACCACCGCTCAACGCGGTGGCGCTGTCCCGGGCAGTGGTGTTCGACGGGTCGCTGTGGCGGGAGTTACGGGTCGTTGCGAGCGCCGGTTCGACGAACGCCGACCTCGCCGTGCTGGCGCGGGAGGGTGCGCCGCAGGGCGTGGTCCTGGTCGCCGAGCAGCAGACGCTCGGGAGGGGGCGGCTGGACCGTGGCTGGGTCTCCCCGCCGCAGGCCGGGCTGACGTTCTCGATACTGCTGCGCCCGCCCGGCGACTTCCCCCTGAGCCGCTGGGGGTGGTTGCCGCTGCTCACCGGGGTCGCCCTGGCCGATGCGGTCACCGGCTTGGCCGAGGTGGTGACGCGGCTCAAGTGGCCGAACGACCTGCTGCTGGGCGAGTACCGGCACAAGGCGGCCGGCGTACTGGCCGAGGTGGTCGAGGACACGGTGGTGGTGGGGATCGGGCTGAACGTGTCGACCTGCCGGGACGAACTTCCCGAGCAGGCGACGTCCCTGGTGCTGGAGGGGGCCGCCTGTGTCGACCGGGACACGCTGCTGCGAGCCATCCTGCGTGAGATCGAGTCCCGGTACCGGCGCTGGTGCGACCATCTCGGGGATGCGGCCGGGAGCGGCCTGCTGGCGTCGTACGTCGAAACCTGCGACACCCTCGGTCAGGAGGTGTCGGTGGTCGTCCCCGGCGGCCCGCCGTTACGTGGCCGGGCGGAGGCGATCGACAGCACCGGCCGGCTCGTGATCAGGACGGGCGACGACGTGCACGCGGTGTCAGCGGGCGACGTCACCCGGCTGCGGCCGACGGCGCATCCGGCGCCGCGTCGCTCGCTCCGGTTAGACCCGAGCCCGCACGCACCACGCTGAAGCGGCGACCTCGAACGGTGCGGACGGCAGCCGTTGCTCGCATCGGGTCCGGAGCAGCTCGCGTCGAGGCCCATCGAGCTGCGCGACGTAGGCACCGGCCGGTCCGACCCCCAGAGTGAACGGCTCCCACCAGTCGGCCAGCGTGGCGAACCGTACTCGTACTGTCAGCGTGGCGGGTTCGATGTGTTCTAAGCCAGCCGTTTCACACAATGTCGCCAGGTGTCCCTCGCGAGCACCCGCGAGGTCGGACTCATCCGGTGCGTTCGGATCGATGTCGCGCGCCGCCTGCCAGAACGTGGCCAGGGGTCCGCTGTTTCCGGCGTGGTCCCAGACGCAGGCAGCGACGATGCCCCCAGGACGGGTGACCCGTGCCATCTCCCGTAGCCCCGCCACGGGATCGGTCATGAAGTGCACGACCAGCTGGGCGAGGGCGAGATCGAAGCTGTCGTCCGGATAGGGAAGATGCTCGGCCACACCCAGCCGCACGTCGACATCAGGGAATCGTGCATCCATGGCAGCGACGAACGGAGCGGACGGATCGATCGCGGCGACCCCGGCGGACCCGAGTCGCTTAACCAGCTGCGCAGTCACTGCCCCGGGTCCGCACCCGACATCGAGAGCGTGCTGTCCCCGGCGCACGTCGGACAGCTCCACGAACTGCACAGCCAACGGTTCGGAGTACTGACCCATGAACCGGCCATAGGCATCTGCAGAGACGTTGAAGCCCACCATCTGAGTCTATGGCGCACCGTGGGCTCGGACTCCCAAGGCTCACGTCCGGTGTGGGCGGTTTTTCGGTAGATGGAGGTTGAGGCTAGCTGCACCCCGCACTTACAAACGTGACCCGAGTCACGGTTTTATCGTGACGTGGCTCGCGCTGCCCTCCGCAGCGCTTCCGACGCGCACTGGGGTGATGGCACATGACAGCAACCGCAGAAGGCACGGAGACGACAGCAGAGGCCGAGGAGCCCGTGGTCCACATTCTGTGGATCAACGCCGGCCTGAGCTGTGACGGCGACTCGGTGGCTTTGACCGCCGCGACGCAGCCGAGCATCGAGGAGATCGCACTCTCGGCGCTGCCGGGGCTGCCCAAAGTGGCGGTGCACTGGCCGCTGATCGACTTCGACAACGGCCCGGTCGGAGGTGTGAACGACTTCATCGAATGGTTCTTCAAGGCCGAGCGCGGCGAGCTCGAGCCGTTCGTCCTGGTCATCGAGGGGTCGATCCCCAACGAGGCGATCAAGCCCGAGGGCTACTGGTGCGGCTTCGGCAACGACCCAGCGACCGGCCAGCCGATGACGACCAGCGAGTGGATCGACCGGCTCGCCCCCAAGGCACTCGCGATCCTCGCTGTGGGCACCTGTGCGACGTACGGCGGAATCCACGCCATGGCCGGCAACCCCACCGGCGCGATGGGCGTGCCCGACTACCTCGGCTGGGACTGGAAGTCCAAGGCCGGCCTCCCGATCGTCTGTGTCCCGGGCTGCCCGATCCAGGGCGACAACCTGTCCGAGACGATCGTCTACCTGCTCTACCAAGCCACCGGTGCCGCCCCGATGATCCCGCTGGACGACCAGCTGCGCCCCACCTGGCTCTTCGGTGCGACGGTGCACGAGGGTTGCGACCGCGCGGGCTACTACGAGCAGGGTGACTTCGCCACCGAGTACGGCTCGCCCAAGTGCATCGTCAAGCTCGGTTGCTGGGGCCCGGTCGTCAAGTGCAACGTGCCGAAACGGGGGTGGATCAACGGCATCGGCGGCTGCCCGAACGTCGGCGGGATCTGTATCGCCTGCACGATGCCTGGCTTCCCGGACAAGTTCATGCCGTTCATGGACGAACCACCCGGGAGCAAGATCTCCACCCGCGCCAGCAAGACCTACGGCGGGCTGATCCGCACTCTCCGTGGCGTGACGGCCAAGACGTTGGACGAGGAACCCAGTTGGCGCAAGAAGGGCCGTCAGCTGACCACCGGCTACCGGCCGCCGTGGTAAGTGCCTGAGTCCAATCCGAACCTGAGCCGGCGGTTTGCGCGGCGAGACACTCAACGGGCCCAACTCACGTTTCTGGAAAGGCAGCGCATATGACCGCCACGGAAGAGCGCAGGGGCAGCAGGACCGAAGGGCGCACCGACCTGGTCGAGATGGCCTGGGACCCGATCACCCGCATTGTCGGCAGCCTCGGCATCTACACCAAGATCGACTTCAAGCAGAAGGAAGTCGTCGAGTGTTACAGCACCTCGTCGATCTTCCGCGGCTACAGCATCTTCATGAAGGGCAAGGACCCGCGGGACGCGCACTTCATCACCAGCCGGATCTGCGGCATCTGCGGCGACAACCACGCCACCTGCTCGGTCTACGCGCAGAACATGGCCTACGGCGTGGTACCGCCACATCTTGCCGAATGGATCATCAACCTCGGCGAGGCCGCCGAGTACATGTTCGACCACAACATCTTCCAGGAGAACCTGGTCGG
>JACCZY010000051.1 GCA_013695685.1 Geodermatophilaceae bacterium
TGACGTCGATCATGTCGACACCGGCCCCTGGTGTCGGGGCTGCTACCCCCGCAGCCGGTCAGGTCCTGCTCGCCCCGCCGGCGACCAACCGCGAGGGCGCGATCGAGCGCTCGCTCGGAATCGCCGCCGTGATCGGTTCGCCCGCGTACCCGCGGGACGAGGCTTGGATCCGCGAGTCGGTCGGCATCGCATGGGACCGCAACCATGACCCTGTCGGCGTCGGCCGGCAGCTGGCCGCGATCCGGTTGTCGCCCGACCGGCGGCCCGCACTCGGTGAACTCGGCATGCCGGTGCTGGTGGTGCACGGGGAGGCGGACCCGCTCATCCAGGTGGACGGCGGCCGGGAGACCGCCGCCGCGATCCCGGGAGCCGAGCTGCTCGTGGTGCCGGGCATGGGGCACGACATCCCGCGGGCGCTGTGGGAGACGGTCGTCGACGCGGTAGTCGCGCTCGTCCACCGTGCGGAGCCGGTGGGGCGGCCACCGGTCCCGCAGCCAGCGGAGAATCGGTATCCGGAGACCCACAAGCACGCTCGCTGGGGGCGTCTACTGGACTCCAAGGGCAACAGCCCGGGAGGAGACACGGCATGACCAAGCCATTCGCGTCGTCAGCGGATCTGACCGAGAAGACCGCGACGCTGGAGGAACTCGCCGACGGGGTGTACGCCTACACCGCGCAAGGCGACCCGAACGTCGGCGCGGTGGTCGGCGCTGATGCCGTGCTGTGCGTCGAGGCGCGGGCGACGCCGTACATGGCCCAGAAGTGGATGGACGAGCTGCGAACCCGGACCGACGTACCGATCCGCGATCTCGTCCTGACCCATTACCACGCCGTCCGCACCCTGGGCGCCGCAGCGTTCGGCGCGCAACGGATCATCAGCTCGCAGACCACGCTGGAGCTCATCCACGAACGCGGCCAGCAGGACTGGGAATCCGAGGCCGGCCGGATGCCTCGGCTGTTCGCCGGCGCGGAGACGATCCCCGGCCTGACCATCCCGACCGAGACGTTCACCGACCGGACCTCCGTCGACCTCGGCGGGCGGGTGGTCGAGCTCCTGCACCTCGGTCGCGGGCACACCGAGGGCGACATCGTCGTGTGGCTACCCGAGGAGCGGATCTGCTTCGCGGGGGATCTGGTGGAGGGCGAGGCCGCCCTGTACACCGGCGACGCGATCCACCTGGACTGGATGTCGTCCACGTTGGACGGTGTGGCTGCGCTGGGTGCGCAGACGATGGTCGGTGGGCGTGGCCGGGTGATGCGCGGCTCCGACGAGGTGCGGGCCGGGATCGACCAGACCCGCGGGTTCCTGCAGACCATGCGGGCCCAGGTCGAGCCGGTGCTGACTGGCGGCGGAACGCTCAAGGAGGCCTTCGACGCCGCCCACGCGGCCCTGGAACCCGCCTACGGCACGTGGCCGATCTTCGAGCACTGCATGCCGTTCAACGTGTCGCGGCTCTGGGACGAGCTGTCCGGTATCGCGCGACCCCGGATCTGGACCGCTGAGCGGGACCGTGAGGTCTGGGCGCAGCTGCAGTCATGAGGCTCCCGCGGGCCACGAGCACGCTGCCGGAGCGCAGTGGATGCTGGCGGCCGGGCTGTACGGCATGAGCGTCGCGGTCGTCGGGGGTGGGCCGGTCGGGCTGACCCTGGCGCTGCGGCTGGCGCAGTTCGGCGTACCGGTGACTGTGCTGGAGAAGTCGGGACGCTTGCGGGGCGAGGGCTCCAAGGCGCTGTGCATGCAGCGGGAGACGCTGGAGAGCTGGGCCATGCTCGGCCTTGGCCGGCAGGTAGCGGACCGGGGCGTTGCCTGGCAGCTTGGCCGGACGTACTTTCGGGAGACCGAACTGTTCCAGACGCAATTGCCGGCCACCGACGAGCACTTCCCGCCGTTCGTCAACGTGAGTCAGACCGAGGTCGAGCAGTTGATGGTGGAGGCGGTGGAGCGTGAACCGCTCGTCACCGTCCACTGGGGACACTCCCTGGCCGGGCTGGAGCAAGACGCGGACGGCGTTCGGCTGACGTGTCAAGCGGATGCGGGCGAGGTAGTGGTCGAAGCTGCGTACGCAGTGGGCGCGGACGGCGCGAGGTCGGTGGTCCGGCAGCTGTGCGGTATCGAGTTTCCGGGGCACAGCCACCGCGACCAGTTCCTGATCGCCGACATCCGGGCGCAGCTCCCGTTCCCGGCCGAGCGGCGGTTCTGGTTCGACCCGCCGTGGAACCCCGGCCGGACCGTCCTGATCCATCCGCAGCCAGACGACGTGTGGCGGATCGACTGGCAGGTGCCACCGGAGTTCGACCTGGCGGCCGAGCAGGCCGGCGGGCGGCTCGATGAGCGGATCCGCCAGATCGTCGGCGGTGCGGCGTACGAGCCGGTGTGGCTCACCGTGTACCGCTTCCATCAGCGGATGGCCGACCGCTTCCGGGACCGGCGGGTGCTGCTAGCAGGCGACGCGGCACACCTGATGAGCCCGTTCGGGGCGCGCGGGCTGAACTCGGGGGTGGCCGACGCCATGAACTTGGCGTGGCGACTGGCGTTCGCCCTCGGGTCCGCCTCCGCCGACGCCTCCGCCCCCGAGGGCGCCGATGAGTTGCTGGACGGGTACGCCGCCGAGCGGATGCTGGCCGCTCGGGAGAACCTCGCGGTCACCGACGCCACGATGCGGTTCATGGTGCCGGGGACGGAAGCCGAACGACGCGAACGGGACGCGATCCTGCTCGCCAGCGTCGAGGACCCCGTGATGCGGGCGAAGGTGAACTCCGGGCGGCTGGCAACGCCTACCGTCTACGCGCCGGTGGTCGCGGGGCTGCCGGTGCAGGCCGGCCTCGTACTGCCCGATGCTCCGGTGCAACCGGTTCGGGGAACGTCCGCCGGCCGGCTGCGGGAGCTCGTCGGTACGACGCGACTGCTGCTGCATGTGGGCTGCCGGCCCGGTAGCGCGGTCAGTAGCGCGGTCCAGGTGGTGCCCGCCGACGCTGACATCCCCGGTGGCACGCATCCGGTGGTGCGTGACGTGCACGGCCGAGTCGCCGAGCGGCTGCAGCGCGGTGCCGAGCCGGTGGTGCTCACGGTCCGACCCGACGCGTACGTCGAGGCGGTCACGACCACGCAATGGCAGACACAGCGGGCGCTATAGAGCCCGCTGAGTCTGTCGCTACCGGTGCTTGTCGCCGACGAACAGGGGAGAGCGACTAGCGGCGTACCCAGGCCTCTGGTGCCCGGGTGAGGCTGAGCACGGCATCGGGGAGCTGGTTGCGGGCGACCTGCTCGACCGAGACTTCCTCCAGGACGCTGCGCAGGCTCGCCCGTACCGCGACCCAGACCTCCCGCAGTGGCTCGGCCGGCCCGGCGTAGCTGCTCGCCTCGGGACGGTCGCCCCGGACCTCGGCCAGCGGGCCGTCAACCGCGCGGAACACGTCGGCCACGGAGATGTCGGCGGCCGGCCGGCCCAGCCGGTACCCGCCACGCGCCCCACGCTGGCTGGCGACTATCCCGGCCCGCCGCAACTCGCCGAGGATGCGTTCCAGGAAGCTGGCCGGGATGCCCTGGATCTCGGCCAGGTGTTCGGTCCGCACCAGCGGGACCGGCGACACCGCCAACTCGACCAGGGCGCGCATCGCGTAGTCCACCTTGGCCGAGATGTGCATAGCCCCATTCTGCCCGAGTGCCGGTCCGTGCTCTGCCGAGCGTTCATGATCACGAGTCTGGAATCAGGCAAGACCCCGGATCTCAGACTCATGATCATGAAGGGGTGGGGGGTGAATCCGCAGATGCGGATAATCACCGGCTTGATGCCTCCGCAGTTGCGGAAGTATCGTTGCCGCCATGGCGACGTTCGGGATCCGCGAGGCGGCTGACCTGCTGGGCGTCAGCGACGACACCGTACGCCGATGGGCCGAGTCGGGGCGGTTGCCGACCCACCGCGGCCAGCAGGGACGGATCGTGGTCGAGGGCACCCACCTGGCCGAGTTCGCCCGCGAGCTGGCCGCCGCTGACGGACTGGCCGCGGTGCCGGCGGGACTGGGCCGGCAGTCCGCGCGCAACCGTCTGCGCGGCATCGTCACCCGCGTGGTCAAGGACAGCGTCATGGCGCAGGTCGATCTGCAGGCGGGCCCGTTCCGGCTGGTGTCGCTGATGAGCCGGGAGGCCGCCGACGAGCTGGGACTGGAACCCGGTGTCGTCGCGGTGGCCTCGGTGAAGTCCACGCAGGTCGTCATCGAGATCCCGGGCGACTCGTGATCGGGCGACCGCTGGTCGGGCGAGCGTGATCGGGCGTCGGCTGATCGGCTGTGCGGCGGCGCTGTGGCTTGGCCTCGTCGGCTGCGGCGCGTCGGGTCCGCCGGCGAGTGAGCCGCCGGGCAGCGGGTCCGGCTCTGCGTCGGCCGGCGCAGATGCGCCGAGTGGCACCCTGACGGTGTTCGCGGCGGCCTCCTTGACCGACGTGTTCACCGGCCTCGGCTCGCAATTCGAGGCGGAGTATCCCGACGTCACGGTGGTATTCAGCTACGCCGCCAGCTCGACGCTGGCCCAGCAGATCACCCAGGGCGCACCGGCCGACGTCTTCGCCTCGGCCAGCCCGACCACCATGCAGCCAGTGATGGCTGCCGGCCTGAACGCCGCGGCGCCGGTGGTGTTCGCCCAGAACACGCTGCAGATCGCCGTACCGGCCGGCAATCCGGGGGACGTCACCGGACTGGCCGACTTCACCGACCCGGACCTCACGATCGCCTTGTGCGCCGAGCAGGTTCCGTGTGGCGACGCGGCGGTCACGGTCTTTTCGGCGGCCGGGCTGACGCCACAGCCGGACACCCTCGAGCAGGACGTGCGGGCGGCGTTGACCAAGGTGTCGCTCGGTGAGGTCGACGCCGCACTGGTCTACCGCACCGACGTACTCGGTAGTGGTGACGCCGTTGAAGGGATCGACTTTCCCGAGGCGGGCGAGGCGGTCAATGACTACCCGATGACGGTGCTCAGCGCCTCGCCCAACCCGGACGCCGCCGCGGCATGGGTGGAGTTCGTGCGGTCACCGACCGGTGAGGCGGCGCTGGCAGACGCCGGTTTCGCGCTCCCGTGAGCTCGCCCCGGATGGCCCGGCGGCACAAGGCGCAGGTCGACGGCGCAACCGGCGTACCCGCCGCGCTGCTCATCCCCGCCGCGCTGGCGGTCGTCTTTCTCGTCCTCCCGCTGATCGCGCTGCTGGTCCGGGCGCCGTGGTCGACGCTCGGCTCGTTGCTGAGTACGCCGGAGGTCCGGGACGCACTGCGGCTGTCCATCGTCTCGGCCTCACTGGCGACGCTGATCTCGCTGGTTCTCGGCGTACCGCTGGCGTGGGTGCTGGCCCGGTCGCAGATCCGCGGCCGCGGCGTCCTGCGGGCGCTGGTCACCGTCCCGCTCGTCCTGCCGCCGGTAGTCGGCGGGGTGGCGCTGCTGTTGGCGTTCGGGCGCACGGGTGTGCTCGGCGCGCCGCTCTACGACGCGACCGGCGTGTCGTTCCCCTTCACCACCACGGCCGTCGTGCTGGCGCAGACGTTCGTCGCGATGCCGTTCCTCGTCATCAGCGTGGAGGGGGCGCTGAGGGCGGCCGACCGGCGGTACGAGGACGCCGCGGCCACCCTGGGCGCTGGCCGGGCGATGACGTTCCGGCGGGTGACGTTGCCGCTGGTCGCGCCGGGGGTAGCCGCTGGGGCGGTGCTGTGCTGGGCCCGCGCGCTGGGCGAGTTCGGGGCGACGATCACCTTCGCCGGCAACTTCCCCGGTACGACGCGCACGATGACCCTGCAGGTCTACCTGGCCCTGGAAACCGACCCGGATGCCGCGATCGCCCTGAGCCTGGTGCTGCTCGCGGTGTCCATCCTGACCCTGGGGCTGCTGCGCGATCGCTGGCTGGTGCGCCAGTGAGTCTGAGCGCGCACATCGTGATCCAGCGGGGAGCGCTGCCCGTCGACGTTACGTTCGAGGTGCAGCCCGGTGAGGTGCTTGCGGTGTTGGGCCCGAACGGCGCGGGGAAGTCCACCGTGCTCCGGGTGCTCGCCGGCCTCGCCCGCCCGCACTTTGGGCAGGTCCGGCTCGACGGCACCACCCTCGACGATCCTGCTGCGGGGATCAGGTTGCCGCCCCACCGTCGGCCGATCGGCATGGTCTTCCAGGACCACCTGCTCTTCCCGCATCTGTCCACAGTGGACAATGTGGCGTTCGGGTTGCGTGCGCGTGGCGCCTCTCGGGAGTCCGCCCGCGCCGTGGCGGCCGGGTGGGTTGCCCGCATGAACCTCTCCGACCACAGCTCGTCGAAACCGCGTTCGCTGTCCGGCGGTCAGGCGCAACGGATCGCGCTGGCGCGGGCGCTCGCCGGTGATCCCCGGCTGCTCCTGCTGGACGAACCGCTGTCGGCGCTGGATGCACGCACCAAGCTCGACGTACGCGCCGACCTGCGGCACCACCTCGCCGACTACGCCGGCGCGACAGTTCTGGTGACGCACGACCCGGTGGACGCAATGGCACTGGCCGACCAGCTCGTCGTCGTCGAACGCGGCCGCGTGGTGCAGGTCGGCACGCCCGTGGATGTATCGCGCCGCCCGCGCACCGACTACGTCGCCCGGCTGGTCGGGCTGTCCCTGCTCGCCGGGATGGCGCAGGGCCGCTCAGTCGTCCTCGACAGCGGAGCGACAGTCCAGGTCGCCGAGGCCAGCAGCGGACCGGTTTTCGTAGCGATCCGGCCCGCCGCAGTTGGGCTCTACCGCTCCCGCCCCGACGGCAGCCCGCGCAATGTCTGGCCGGCCACCGTCGCCGGTGTTACGCCGTACGGCGAGACGTTGCGGGTCGACCTCGACGGCCAGGTGCCGCTGACCGCGGACGTGACACCCGAAGCGGCGGCCGAGCTGGATCTGGTGCTCGGGGCAGGCGTATGGGCGTCGGTCAAGGCGAGCGAGGTCGCGGCCTACCCTGCCTGACGTGGCACGCATCGCTGGACTGCTGCTGGCCGCCGGCGCCGGCCGCCGGTTCGGTTCCCCCAAGGCGCTGGCCACGCTGCCGGACGGGACACCGTTCCTGCAACGCGCCATCACCGCCCTGCGCGACGGCGGATGCCGTCCGGTCGTCGTCGTACTGGGGGCGCAGGCCGATCGGGCGCGCGAACTCGCGATCGGAGCCGAGGTGGTGGTCAACGACGACTGGGACTCGGGGATGGGGTCCTCGCTCGGCGCCGGCTTGGCCGCCCTGGCAGCTCTGCCGGCCGCTGTCGACGCCGCCGTCGATGCGGTCGTCGTACTGCTGGTCGATACGCCCGGGATCGGCGCGGACGCCGTGGCGAGGGTGTCGTCGTACGCCGCACCTGATGTGGTGGCAATGGCGACGTACGACGGCCGCCGCGGCCACCCCGTCCTGCTCGGCCGCGAGCACTGGCCCGAGGTGATCCGATCGGCGGTGGGCGACACCGGGGCGCGGCCATTCCTGCGCGCCCGCGCGGACCTGGTCGT
>JACCZY010000052.1 GCA_013695685.1 Geodermatophilaceae bacterium
ACGGCGGGCAAGGCGCCCGGCAAGGCACCCGCTGGCGGTAAGGCGGCGGTGGGCAAGGCACCCGCCGGCAAGGTCACGGCGGGCAAGGCGCCCGGCAAGGCACCCTCCGGCGGCAAGGCGCCCGGCAAGGCGCCCGCCAGCCGGGTGACGGCCGGTGCGACGGCGGCCGGCAAGGCACCCGCCGGCAGTAAGGCACCTACGGGCAACGCACCCGCCGGCACGGCGGGGGAGGAACCGGTTACCGCGCCGGCGTTGCGCCCGTCCGCGCGCCGGGCCAGGCCTGCCACCGTCTCTCTGGGCAAGCCGGTGGGGGCTCGGGCCGTTGACGCCGCGGAGCATGACGACCACGCGGACCTCGAAGCGGACCTCGAAGCGGACCTCGATCAGGACATCGACACAGACGACGACTCCACAGCTCCGGACGCGGCCCAGGAGCCGGCAGCGCCAGCACCTGCCCGGCCGGCGGCCGATGCGAAAACCGGGCAGCGGGCCCGGAGCGGGCGACCCTCCAGCAAAGCATCGCGCCGACGCGGCGGCCGTCCTTCGGGCAAGCGCAAGCGGTGACCGCAGCCGGCGGGTCCGGGCAGCAACTGGCCCGGCGGGCCGGTCGGCTGATCCGGGAGGTGCCGGACTTCCCGCTCCCTGGCGTGCTGTTCCAGGACATCATGCCGCTGCTCGCCGATGGGCCGACGCTGGCCGCGGTCGTCGACCACATCGTCGAGGTGCACCGGCCGGCGGGCTTCGAGGTCGTCGCCGGAATCGAGGCGCGGGGCTTCCTGCTCGCCGCCCCGGTCGCCTACGCCGCCGGTTGCGGCGTCGTGGCGATCCGCAAGGCCGGCAAGCTGCCAGGTCCCAGTGTGTCCGCGTCATACGACCTCGAGTACGGCGCCGCCGTCATGGAACTGCAGCGTGCGGACCTTGGCCCCGGGCAGCGCGTTCTGCTGGTCGACGACGTCCTCGCAACCGGTGGGACATTGGCAGCCGCGCTGGCATTGCTCGAGTCGGCCGGAGCGGTGATCGCCGGTGTCGCCGTACTGGTCGAGCTGTCCGAATTCGCCGGCCGCGACCGGCTCCCCGTGAACGTCGAGGCGCTCCTCGTCGTGTGAGCGCCGGCTCGCGTTTCGGGCGTCCTACACTCACAGGTGCTCGCACCGACCGAGGAGTCGCGCTGAACTCACCGACGCCAGCCCGCACCCAGCAGGCACGCCCGCCTGCCGTCGTTGCGGGACAGCCGTCGGCGGGCGCCGTACCGGCCGAGGTTGCGGTGGTGCGACCGAGTGATCCGGAGGCGGCCGACGGTACGGACACTCCCGGGCACGCCCCCGCAAACGCCGCCGCTCATGCCCCCGTAAACGCCGCCACTGGGGCGGCCTCCCAGGCTGGGGGCGGCCCGCTGCGCCGCCGCCGGGTGCGCGAGCGCATCGCCCGCCGGATGACGTCAGGGCCGCGGAACACGTCGACGGCCATCCCGCCCGCGCTGGGGCCGCTGGTGGCCATCCTCCGCGCCGTACACCCCAAGGCCGACCTGCAGATCCTCCAGCGCGCCTACGAGGTTGCCGAGGAGCGGCACCGGGGGCAGCTGCGCAAGAGCGGTGACCCGTACATCACGCATCCGCTTGCGGTGTCGCGAATCCTGGCCGAACTGGGCATGGACGTCACGACACTCGTCGCGAGCCTCCTGCACGACACTGTCGAGGACACCGGATACACGACGCAGGAGATCGGCGTCGAGTTCGGCGCCGAGGTAGCCCACCTGGTCGACGGGGTCACGAAGCTGGATCGGGTCCATTACGGCGACGCCGCTCAGGCCGAGACGATCCGCAAGATGATCGTCGCGATGGCCCGGGATCCCCGTGTCCTGGTGATCAAACTCGCCGACCGCCTGCACAACATGCGGACGCTGCGTTACCTGCCGCCGGCCAAGCAGGAGGCCAAGGCGCGCGAGACGCTCGAGGTTCTCGCGCCGCTGGCGCACCGGCTCGGCATGAACACTGTCAAGTGGGAGCTGGAGGATCTCGCTTTCGAGACTCTGTACCCCAAGCGCTACGAGGAGATCGTGCGGCTGGTCGCCGAGCGGGCGCCGTCGCGCGACACCTACCTCGCCGAGGTGGCCCGCCGGGTCCGCGCCGAGCTGAAGAACGCAAAGATCAACTCTGCGGTGACCGGACGGCCGAAGCACTACTACTCGATCTACCAGAAGATGATCGTGCGCGGGCGGGACTTCGCCGACATCTACGACTTGGTCGGTGTCCGCGTGCTCGTCGACAGCCTCGCCGACTGCTACGCAGCGCTGGGCATCATGCACGCCCACTGGCAGCCGGTCCCCGGCCGCTTCAAGGACTTCATCGCCACTCCGAAGTTCAACATGTACCAGTCGTTGCACACCACGGTGATCGGCCCCGACGGCAAACCCGTGGAGCTGCAGATCCGGACTCAGGACATGCACCGTACGGCGGAGTACGGCATCGCGGCGCACTGGAAGTACAAGGAAACGAAGGAGGGCGTGCCCACGCTGAGCCAGGACGAGATGCTCTGGCTACGTCAATTGCTGGACTGGCAGCGTGAGACCGCGTCCCCGGGTGAGTTCCTGGAATCCCTGCGCTACGACCTCGGCCCGCGCGAGGTGTTCGTGTTCACCCCGAAGGGCGATGTCATCAGCCTGCCCGGATCCTCGACCCCGATCGATTTCGCGTACGCCGTCCACACCGAGGTGGGGCACCGCTGCATCGGCGCTCGGGTCAACGGCAGCCTCGTGGCCCTGGAGAGCAAACTGACCAACGGCGACGTCGTCGACATCTTCACCTCCAAGTCGCCCAACGCCGCACCTTCGCGTGACTGGCTCGCCTTTGTCGCCAGCTCACGCGCCCGGACGAAGATCCGGCAGTGGTTCGCCAAGGAGCGCCGCGAGGACGCCATCGAGGCGGGCAAGGACGCGATCTCCAAGACCATGCGCAAGCAGGGTCTGCCGCTGCAGCGGCTGTTCGGCGGCGAGGCGCTGGCCACCCTCGCCCGGGATCTGCGCTTTCCCGACGTCTCGGCCCTGTACGCCGCCGTGGGCGAGCACCAGGTCTCGGCGCAGTCCGTCGTACACAAGCTCGTCGTCTCTCTCGGCGGCACCGAGGGTGCGGTCGAGGACATCGCCGAGACGGCGGTCCCGATGCGGTCACGAGGTCGCCGGCCGGGGGGTGACCCGGGGGTCGTGGTGCGGGGGACGTCGGACATCTGGGTCAAGCTCGCCAAGTGCTGTACGCCCGTCCCGGGTGACGACATCATCGGCTTCGTCACCCGTGGCGGCGGGGTGTCCGTACACCGACAGGACTGCACGAACGCCGGCGCGCTGCAGGCCGAGCCGGACCGGCTGATCGAGGTCGACTGGGAGCCCTCACCCGGCTCGGTCTTCCTCGTCGCCATCCAGGTGGAGGCGCTGGACCGGCACCGGCTGCTGTCCGACATCACCCGCGCCCTGTCCGACGAGAGCGTGAACATCCTGTCTGCCTCGGTTCAGACCACGCGCGACCGGGTGGCGGTGAGCCGGTTCACGTTCGAGCTGGGCGATCCGAAACACCTCGGTCACCTGCTGCGGATGGTCCGCAGCGTGGAGGGCGTCTACGACGTCTACCGCGTCTCCGGCTCCTGACGCCTGACCCCTACCGCCCGACGCCTGATCGCCCGACGCCCGACGCCCGATCGGCGTGGCTCCCTACCCCCCACCGCGACGATCATGAAGTTCCGGGCGGTCAAATCGGAGCAATTCGGGCAAATCGGCCCACACATCTCCATGATCGTCGCGGGATCGGTCGCCGGACGGACCGGGTTGCCGAGGGACGGGTTGCCGAGGGACGGGTCGCCGGAAGGACGGGACGCGGGTCGGTCAGGAGACGGGTGTCATCGTCTTGATCGTGATCGGCAGGTTCGGGGCCCCACCACCCGGGCTCGGCTCGAAGGAGCCGTCGTTCCCCGCGGCCGCTACCGTCTCCACAACCTCGAGCCCGGACGTCACGGTGCCGACGACGCTGTACTCAGGCGGCAGGTCGGTGTCCTGGAACATGATGAAGAACTGGCTGCTCGTGCTGTTCGGAGAGCCGCTGTTCGCCATCGCGATGACCCCCGCGGCGTAGGGGGTCTCACCGGCCGGCGCCTCTTGCGCGTAGGCGTAGCCGGGTCCGCCGGTGCCCGTTCCGCTCGGGTCACCGCACTGCAGTACGCCGAACGCGTCCTGGTTGACCAGGCGGTGACACGGGCTGTCGTCGTAGAACCCCTGACTGGCGAGGTACTCCACGCTCTGTACTGCGCAGGGGGCGCTGGCCCGGTCGAGGGTGAAGACCATGTCACCCTGGTTGGTGGCGACCGAGAGTTCCACCGTCCCGGTCGTCTCGGCCGGGGTGGGCGGCAGGCCGACGTCGGTGACGTTGGGAGCTGCCGGATCGCCCGCGATGAACGTGCACGCTCCCGGGACCGCGGTGGTGGCCTCGGTCGTGGCCGTCGGGTCCACCGGCGGGCTCGTCGTGGGGCTGGCAGCGGGGTCGGTCGCCTCGTCGTCGCCGCCGAGTGTGGTGATCAGGAAGACTGCGCCGAGGACGACCAGCACTGACAGCGCCGCCGCCAGCACGATGTTGCGCTGCCGCCGCTTCTTCGCCAGTTCCGCGCGACGTTCGAGCTGTCGCTGCAGATGCCGCTGCGCGGCTTGCCGCTTCTGCTTGCTGGTCGGCACAGATTCTCCTTTGACGTCGAACTCAACTCGTGGTGACCCGATCCGCATGCCGCCGCAGCGGGCATGAGCGCCCGCGCCGGTGACGGCTCGCCACGATACGGGACACCGCGTGAGGTCTCGATGAGGCAACCGGCGTGGAGTCAACCGGCGCAGAATCGCCGTACGGCGGCGGAACCCTGCGACCACTGCCGAGGAGCGTCGGTACCCTGGGGATCGTCCCCCTCCAACCGTAATGAGGTACCCACGCCGTGCTCGTGACCGGGTTTCCCGCCGGCGTCTTCGGCACCAACTGCTACGTCGTCGCTCCGGGGTCTGGGCAGGAGTGTGTCGTGATCGACCCGGGCCAGGACGCGGAAGGGCCGTTGCGCGATGTGCTGGGGGAGCACCGGCTCAAGCCGGTCGCGGTCGTCCTCACCCACGGCCACCTCGACCACGTCTGGTCCGTCGTACCGGTCTGCGACGGCTACGGCATCCCCGCCTACCTGCACCCGGATGACCGGGACATGCTCGACAACCCGCTGTCCTGGCACGGCCCGCAGATCGGCGCGATGATCCGGGGGCTGACCTTCTCCGAGCCGTCGGAGGTGGCCGAGCTGACCGACGGGGAGCAGCTGGCGTTGGCCGGCGTGACCCTGACGGTCAGGCACGCGCCCGGGCACACTCGCGGGTCGGTCGCCTTCGAGCTCGAGCACCCGGAAGCACCGGTCCTGATCTCCGGCGACCTGCTCTTCGCCGGCTCGATCGGACGCACCGACCTGCCGGGCGGCTCCTACGAGCAGATGCTCGATTCGCTGGCGCGGGTCTGCCTGCCGCTGGCCGACGAGACCGTCGTACTGTCCGGTCACGGCGCGCAGACGACGATCGGCCGGGAACGCGCGACGAACCCCTACTTGCGTGAGGCCGTGACCGCCGCACCGTCGCGGAGGGGTCTCTAGTGAGCTTCACCGCCCCCAAAGGCACCTACGACATCCTGCCACCGGAGTCCTCCGCCTTCCTCGCAGTCCGCGACGCGCTCAGCCGACCCGCAGCGCTGGCCGGCTACGAGTACATCGAGACGCCGATCTTCGAGGACACGGCGTTGTTCGCCCGGGGCGTCGGTGAGTCCACCGACGTGGTGAGCAAGGAGATGTACACCTTCCAGGACAAGGGCGGTCGATCGTTGACGCTGCGTCCCGAGGGCACTGCCGGTGTGATTCGGGCGGTCATCGAGCACAAGCTGTACGCCGGCCAGCTGCCGGTCAAGCTGTGGTACGCCGGGCCGAACTTCCGCTACGAACGGCCGCAGGCCGGTCGCTACCGGCACTTCACCCAGGTGGGCGCGGAGGCGGTCGGCGTCGACGATCCGATGCTGGATGCCGAGATCATCGCGCTGGCATGGGAGGGCTACCGCGCACTCGGCCTGGGCGGGTTCCGGCTGCTGCTCACGTCGCTGGGCGATGACACGTGCCGGCCGGCGTACCGCGCCCTCCTGCAGGCTTTCTTGCGGGATCTGGACATCGACGATGACACCAGGCGGCGGGCCGACATCAACCCGTTGCGCGTCCTCGACGACAAGCGGCCGGCAGTTCTCGCCCAGCTCGACGGCGCACCGCTGATGGTCGAGCACCTGTGCGGCCCGTGCGCCGTGCACTACGACGACGTCCGCGCCCGCCTCGCCGACATCGGCGTGCAGTGGGAGGAGGCGCCGCGACTCGTGCGCGGCCTGGACTATTACATGCGTACGACGTTCGAGTTCGTCCACAGTGGACTCGGGGCACAGTCGGCGATCGGCGGGGGCGGCCGTTACGACGGCCTGTCCGCGGCCATCGGCGGACCGGCCCTCACCGGGATCGGCTGGGCGCTCGGGGTGGACCGCACGCTGCTGGCGATGCGGGCCGAGGGCGTCGGGCTACCGACCGCGGCGCGCGTTCAGGTGTACGGCGTGCCGCTGGGTGCCGCTGCCGCCGAGCGGCTCTTCGGGCTGACCGCCGGACTGCGCGCTGCCGGGGTGTCCGCCGACATGGCGTACGGCGCCCGCGGGCTCAAGGGCGCCATGAAGGCCGCCGACCGCTCCGGTGCGGCGTACGCGATCGTGCTGGGTGATAGAGATATCCGGGCCGGCACCGCCCAGCTCAAGGACCTCCGCAGCGGCGACCAGCTCGCATTACCGCTCGACTCGCTCGTCGCGACCATTCTGGAGAAGCTCACGTGATCCGCACGCATACCGCCGGGGCACTCAACGCCGAGCTAGCCGGGCAGACCGTCACCCTCGCTGGCTGGGTTGCCCGCCGCCGCGACCACGGAGGTGTCATCTTCATCGACCTGCGGGACGCCGCCGGACTCGCCCAGGTGGTCTTCCGGGAGGGCGCCATGGCCGAGGTGGCGCACCGGCTGCGCTCGGAGTTCTGCATCCGGGTGACCGGAACGGTGGACCGGCGTCCCACCGGTAACGAGAACCCGGACCTCGTCTCGGGCCAGGTCGAGGTGATTGCGGCTGAGCTTGAGGTGCTGTCGGAGTCCGCGCCGCTGCCGTTCCCGATCGAGGGCGCGGGGTCGGCGGACGTGGGGGAGGATGCGCGGCTGCACCACCGGTATCTCGACCTGAGGCGCGGCGAGCCCGCCCGCATCCTGCGGATGCGCAGCCGGGTGAACGCGGTGGCTCGGCTGGTGATGGCCGAGCGCGACTTCGTCGAGGTGGAGCCTCCGACCCTGACCCGCTCGACGCCGGAGGGCGCCCGCGACTTCCTGGTGCCGGTGCGGCTGCAGCCGGGCAGCTGGTACGCGCTGCCGCAGTCGCCGCAGCTGTTCAAGCAGCTGCTGATGGTCGCCGGCTTCGAGCGGTACTACCAGATCGCCCGGTGCTACCGCGACGAGGATTTCCGCGCCGACCGCCAGCCGGAGTTCACCCAGCTCGACATCGAGATGTCCTTCGTGGACCAGGACGACGTGATCGAGCTCGGTGAGGCCGTCGTCGCCGCGCTGTGGCGCGATCTGCTGGACGTCCATGTGGCACTGCCGATACCGCGGATGACGTACGCCGAGGCGATGCGCCGCTACGGCTCGGACAAGCCCGACCTGCGACTGTCGCTCGAGCTGGTGGATCTTACGTCGTACTTTGCCGGCACCGAGTTTCGCGTATTCCAGGCCGAGCACGTCGGCGCGGTCGTGATGCCCGGCGGCGCCACCCAACCGCGGAAGGTGCTGGACGGCTGGCAGGACTGGGCCCGCAGCCGTGGCGCCAAGGGACTCGCCTATGTCCTCGTGGGCGAGGACGGGGAACTGCGCGGACCGGTCGCGAAGAATCTGTCGCCGGGACACCAGGCGGGGCTGGCCGCGGCGGCCGGCGCACAGACCGGCGACTGCATCTTCTTCGCCGCTGCCAGCCGCCCCGAGGCGCTGGCGCTGCTGGGTTCGACGCGACTCGAGGTCGGGCGGCGGTGCGGACTGATCGACTACGACGCCTGGCGGTTCGTCTGGATCGTCGACATGCCGATGTTCGAGCCCACCGACGAGGGCGGCTGGACCGCCCTGCACCACCCGTTCACGGGCCCGACCCGGGAGTGGGTCGACCGCTTCGACAGCGACCCGGCTCATGCGCTGGCCTACGCCTACGACATCGTCTGCAACGGCAGCGAGATCGGCGGCGGCTCGATCCGGATCCACCGCGCCGACGTGCAGCAGCGGCTCTTCGACGTCATCGGGCTGAGCGAGGAGCAGGCGAAGGAGCAGTTCGGGTTCCTACTGGAGGCGTTCGGCTACGGCCCTCCGCCGCACGGCGGCATCGCGTTCGGGTGGGACCGGATCTGCGCGCTGCTTGCCGGGACGGACTCGATCCGCGACGTGATCGCCTTCCCGAAGACCGGTGCCGGGTTCGACCCGCTGACCGGGGCGCCGGCCCCGATCACGGCGGCTCAGCGCAAGGAAGCGGGGATCGACGCCGTACCGGCTGCTGCCTCCTGACCTCCGCCGGCACAGCTACCCTCGCCGGGTGTCGATACCGGTGCGAACACTGCTCGGGCCAGGGCCGTCCAACCCGTATCCCGAGGCGACGCAGGCGCTCGGCCGCCCGCTGCTGGGCCACCTAGGACCTCGATTTCCTGGAAACCCTGGACGAGACCTGCCAGCGGCTGCGGGAGGTCTTCGGTACGGCGAACGCGCGCACCCTGCCGCTGTCCGGCACCGGCTCTGCCGGGATGGAGGCGGCGTTCGTCAACACGGTCGAGGGGGCAGCCGGTGGATCCGGAGCAGGTGCTCACCGCACACCCGGCTCCGAAGCTCATCGCGGTCGTGCACGCGGAGACCTCGACCGGCGTACGCAACGACGTCGGGCCCATCGCCGCGGGTAAGGGTGACGCCCTACTTCTGGTCGACTGCGTGACCTCACTCGGCGGTATCGAGCTGCCGATCGACGAGTACGGGCCAGTACCACCACACGGCTCCGGTGGCCATGATCACCTCGCTGCACGCAGCGCTCGGCCGGGTGCTCCGGGAGGGATTGCCCGCCGTCCGGGCCCGCCATCACGCCGCCGGCGAGGCCCTGCAGCGCAACCTGGTGGAGATGGGGCTGGAGCTCTTCGCCGCCGAGGGTGCGCGGCTCCCGCAGCTGACCACCGTCTGGGTACCGACGCGCACGCCGTACGCCGCCAGCTGTTGCAGGGCTACGGGATCGAGATCGGCGGCGGCGTCGGTGTTTACGCTGACCGCTGAGTTTGCCTGTCGGGTGGCCTGGCGAACCGGACAAAACGGCCGCCCCGGCGGCCACCCGACAGGCAAAGTTGGTCCTGGGCTTAGGAGGAGGCGTCGAGGTGGGCGAGCTCGTCGTCGGTCAGTTGCAGCTCGCCGGCCCGCGCGGAGTCGGTGATCGTCTCCGGCCGGCTGGCCCCGGGGATCGGCACTACGTGCCCGCCCTTGGCCAGCAGCCACGCCAGGCACACCTGCTGCGGGCTGACATCATGCGCCACGGCGACCTCGGCGAACGCAGCGAAGCTGGAGCCGAGATCTCCGGCCTTGCTGATCCCGCCGAACGGGCTCCACGGCAGGAACGCGAGCCCCTGCTCCCCGCAGAAGCGCAACTCCGCCTCACTGGCCCGGTACGCCGGGGAGAACTGGTTCTGCACGCTCACCAGCGCGTCCCCGATGATGTCCTGCGCTTGCTGGATCTGCGCGATGGTGGCGTTGCTGATCCCGATCATGCGCACCTTGCCGTCGTCGTACAGCGACCGCATCGCGCCCAGGCTGTCGGCGTAATCGACCTCCGGATCCGGGCGGTGCAGCTGGTACAGCCCGATCGCGTCGACGCCGAGGGCCCGCAGGCTCGCGTCACAGGCCGAGCGCAGGTGCGTGGGGCTGGAGTCGATCGTCCAGTCACCGTCGCCGGGACGGAGGTGGCCGCCCTTGGTGGCCACCAGCACATCGCTGGTGTCACCGTCGTACGACGACAGTGCTGTGGCGATCAGGCGTTCGTTGTGACCGGTCTCCCCGGGCTCGAGCAGGTAGGCGTCAGCGGTGTCGATCAGCGTGATGCCCGCGTCGAGGGCGCCGTGGATGGTGGCTATCGAGCGCGCCTCGTCCGGCCGCCCCTCGATCGACATGGGCATCCCGCCCAACCCGATCTCGCTGACGGTCGTCGTACCGATGCTTCGTGTCTTCATGCGGCTCCTCAGGAGTAATTGATCCTTCTCCTGAGTCCGACCCCGACGAGCGCGCGATCATTCCGGTGGGCGACCTTCGTCACAGCCGCGCCGGCTCGCGAACGGGCTCGACGTGTTCCGACTCCCGCAGCCCGAACCGCGTGTGCAGCCGCCGCAGCGGGGCCGGCGCCCACCAGTTCGCCTCGCCCAGCAGGGTCATCGTCGCCGGTACCAGCAGGCAGCGGACGATCGTGGCGTCGACGGCGACCGCCAGTGCCAGTGCGACGCCCATCTGCTTGATCCCGAGCATCTGCGCGGTGGCGAACCCGGCGAAGACGATCACCACCAGGAGCGCAGCGCAGGTGATGATCCGGCCGCTGCGCTGCAGTCCGAGCCGCACCGCCGCATCGTTGTCCTTCAAACCCGCCGGCTGGGCATCGTAGGTCTCCTTGATTCGCGCCAGCAGGAACACCTCGTAGTCCATCGATAGCCCGAACGCGAACGCGAACACCAGGACGGGCACCCAGGTCTCGATCGCTCCGGTCGCCTCGAATCCGAGCAGTCCCTCCAGATGGCCGTCGGCGAAGATCCACACCAGTGCGCCGAACGTCGCACCGAGCGAGACGGTGTTCATGACCAGCGCCTTTATCGGGACGACGATCGACCCGGTCATCAGGAAGAGCAGGACGAGGGTCGCGAGTGCGACGAGGGCGAAGGCCCACGGCGCCCTGGACGCGATCGAGTGCTGGAAGTCCACGAGAATGGCGGCTTGGCCGGTGACGTAGGACTCGCCGGGTGCGGGGTCGCCGCGGAGCTCGGCGACGAGGGACTTGGCGGTGTCGCCCTGACTCGTCCCGTCCGGTACGACGCTCAGCACGCTGACGCCATCGCGCAGGGCGACCGGCGGGGTGACCGCGGCGACCAGGCCGTCGGGAAGCTCGGGCAGCACGTTCGCTGCCCAGGTACGCAGCTGCTCGGTGGTGGATCGGGACACGACGGTGACGGGGTCTGTCCCGCCGCCGGGGAAGCGCGCGGCGAGGGCCTCGTCCACCTGCCGGCTCTCGAACTCCGCCGGCAGCAGCTCGGAACCGCCGTTGGCGAACGTGACGCCGAGCACCGGCGCGCCGAGCACCACCAGGCCGACCGACACCGACAGCGCCACCGACCAGGGGCGGCGCTGCACGCGCGCCGCCAGTCGGGAGAAGGCGCCGTCGTCGGGCAACGGCGCGGTGGGCGCCTTGATCCGGTGCCCGAGCGCGGCCAGCAGCGCCGGAACGAGGGTGACGGCGGCGAGCAGTGCGATGAGAACCACCGCCACGCCCGCGGCGGCGATCGCCCGGAAGATCGGCTCGGCGAACACGAACAGTCCGCTCAGCGCCGTCGCCACGGTCAGTGCGGAGAACAGGATCGTCCGGCCGGCCGTCTCCGCCGTACGCACCACGGCGTCGTCGACGGAAAGGCCACGGCCGCGTTCCTCACGGAACCGGCTGACCATGAGCAGCGAGTAGTCGATGGCCAGGCCGAGACCCATGAACGTCGTCACGGGTACGACGTTGGGATCGAGGTCCAGCACCGTGGAGAAGCCGAGCAGGCAGAGGAGCGCGCCTGCGATCGAGGCCACGGCGGCGACGATCGGCAGGCCCGCGGCCAGCAGCCCGCCGAAGATGAGCACCATCACGACGAGCGTGATCGGCAGCGCGATCAGCTCGGCGAAGGCGATGTCCTTCTGTATCTGTTCGTTGATCTCGTCGAAGAGCAGGAGATCCCCGCCGACGATCACGTCGGCCGGCCCGTCCCGTTCGGCCTGCCGGAGCACCGATTCCACGGCGGCAACCGCCTCGTCCTGGTCGTCCAGATTGCGATCCAGGTCGACGACGAAGGCCACCCCCTCGCCGTCCGTGGCGACCAGCCGCTGCCCGTCGGGCGAGCCCGGCCAGCTCACCCGCCCGACGCCGCCGAGCAGCTGTAGCTCCTCGGCCAGGTCGGCGAGTGCCGGGTCGCCGGCGCTGATCCCGTCGAGTACCGCGACGACCTGCCCGTCGTACGGCGAGACGTCGTTGAGCAGCTCCAGGCCACGGATGGACTCACTCGCCGAGCCGCCGCGGGTCGGCTCGAGGCGGTCGAAGATCTGCCCGCCTACGCCGAAGCCGACGGCGACCAGCAGAACCCATGCCATGAGGACGAGCCGGCGGCGGCGCTGACAGAACCGACCGAGTCGGCCGAGCACGGGTCCTCCTCCTCGCCGGTCGGATCACAGTTGGCCGACGTGAGCGTTGGGTTTGGCCGCGTCCGGCGCAACGGTCCGGATTCTCGCAGGGAATCTGCTCCCCGCGACCGCCAGGGGGCGGCGGCCATGCGCTCACCGGCGCAACGAATGGCCGGAGGCGTCCCCCGCGATTCTGCTTGTCGCTGGTTG
>JACCZY010000068.1 GCA_013695685.1 Geodermatophilaceae bacterium
CTCCTCACCCCACAGCACGTACGTCGGGCAGGTCGGCAGGCAGAAGCCGCAGTGCACGCAGTCACCGATCAGCGCTGCGCTCGGCGGGTGATGGTCGTCGAACGCGGGCAGCGGCAGGTCGGTGCTCGTCATCAGATGCCTCCCACGAAGCGGCCGGGGGACAGCCGGCGCTGCGGGTCGAACTGTTGCTTGACCGAACGCATGAGCTCCAGCGCCGACACGGGTCCCCAGATGTCTACTGTGGACTTGATCGCGGCTGGCGCGTCGAGCACGACGAGGCTGCCCCCGGTACCCACGCAGACGGCGCGCAACGCAGTCACGGCAGCCCTGACGTCGTCCGGTGGTCTTTGCGCCGGCAGCCCGCCGTACAGCACGCCGGCACCGGCCGACCCGCACACCGTGACGCCCAGCCGCGACGCCTCGGTCAGCACCGTTTGCACCGCGGACAGGGCACAGGTGACCTTCAGCAGCACCCCCTCGGGGTAGCGCCCCCAGGACGGCGGCGGCAGGTCGGCAACGTGCGTCTCGGCAGCGCCCGCGCGCCCCAGCAGGTCGCCGGCCGTCGCCGTACGGGCTGCCACGCCTTCGGCACTGCCTTCCAGGAGTACGCCGATACCGCCGCCGGCGGGTGACCAGTCCACCTCGACCGCTGTCGGTACGACGTCGGAGTGCACCATTGCCCGGACCATCTCGGCGAGGGTGGCGGCGTCGCGGGCGCCGGCCAACAGCACGTTGCTCGCAGCCGGCAGGGGATGCAGCCTGAAGACGGCCTCGGTGACGACGCCGAGGGTTCCGAACGAGCCGGTCATCAGCTTGCCGAGGTCGTAGCCGGCGACGTTCTTGACCACGCGCCCGCCGGACTTCGCGATCACGCCGTCGGCACGCACGACCGTCGTACCGATCATCAGGTCGCGGAACGTGCCGTTCAGCATCCGGCGAGGGCCGCTGCTGTTCGTCGCGATGCCGCCGCCGAGCGTGGTTCCGGGCCGCGTCTCGTCCATCGCCAGCCGCTGTCCCGCCGAGGCAAGGGACTCCTGCAGGGTGGCGATCGGACAGCCGGCCTGTGCCACCGCGACCAGATCGCCGGCCGCATGGTCCACGACCGCGTCCATCCGGGTGAGGTCGAGCACCAGGTCCACGCGCTCGGGCGGCGTGCCCCAGGTCAGCTTCGTGCCGGCGCCGCGAGCCACCACCGCCAACCCGTGCTCGGCGGCGGCCCGCAGCAGCGAGGCGGTCTCCGCTGTCGAGCCGGGCCGCCCCACGTAGCCGGGTTGTACGCCGTCGACGGCGTCGGCGCCCGTCGCCTCGGATACGTCGTCGCAGGCCGCCGTCAACGCCGGACCGGCGCGGATCAACGCCTCCACCGCCATCAGAAGATCTCCGCTACCTCGGCCACGGCCAGCGGGTGCTCGCCCTTGCGCCGCCCGGGGACCTCACCGCACAGCCGCGGCGTCGGGAAGATCTTGCCGGGGTTGGCGATGTTGTCCGGATCGAAGGCGCACCGCACCATCTGCATCGTGTCCAGGTCGTCGTCGGAGAACATGCGGGGCATGTACGCCGACTTGTCGATGCCGACGCCGTGTTCCCCGGTGATCGACCCGCCGGCGTCGATGCACAGGTCGAGGATCTTGCCGCTGACCTCCTCCGCAGCCTCGCCCTGGCCGGGCTTGGACTCGTCGAAGAGCACGAGTGGGTGCAGGTTTCCGTCGCCGGCGTGGAACACGTTGGCGACCCGGACGCCCGAGGACGAGGACAGCTCGGCGATGGCGCGCAGCACCTGCGGCAACGACGTACGCGGAATGACGCCGTCCTGCACGATGTAGTCGGGACTGATCCGGCCGACGGCGGCGAACGCGGACTTGCGGCCCTTCCAGATCAGCGCTCGCTCCACGTCGTCCCTGGCCACCCTGAACTCGAAAGCGCCGTGCTCGCGGCAGTGCCGCTCGACCTCGTCGAACTCGCGTTGCACCTCCACCGCGGCGCCGTCCAACTCGATTACGAGGACGGCCCCCGCCCCGTCCGGGTAGTTGCAGTGCACCGCCGCCTCGGCCGCCTCGATCGCCAGTGCGTCCATCATCTCGATAGCCGCCGGCACGACGCCCGCGCCGATGATCGCCGAGGTCGCCGCACCAGCGTCGTCGGTGGACGGGAAGCCGGCCAGCACCGTCACCACGCCCTCCGGCTTGCGGGTGAGCCGGACGGTGACGGCCGTGGCTATACCCAGCGTCCCCTCGGAGCCGACCACCGTCCCGAGCAGGTCGTAGCCCGGCGCGTCCGGGGCGAGTCCGCCTAGTTCCACCACGGATCCGTCCGGGGCGACGAACTCCACTCCGGTCACATGGTTGGCGGTGAAGCCGTACTTGAGGCAGTGCGCGCCGCCGGAGTTCTCGGCGACGTTCCCGCCGATCGAGCAGATCTGCTGACTGGACGGGTCGGGCGCGTAGTAGTAGCCGTGCGGAGCGGCCGCCTTGGTCACGTCCAGATTGATGACCCCCGGCTCGACCACTGCCCGCTGGTCCTGCGGCAGCACCTCCCGGATCGCCCGCATCCGCGACGTCACGATCAGTACGCCGTCAGCCCGCGGGAGGGCGCCGCCGGACAGGCCGGTGCCCGACCCGCGGGCCACGAACGGAACCCGCTGCGCCGCGCAGATCCGGACGACGGTGGCGACGTGGTCCACCGAGTCGGCGAGTACAACCACGGCGGGCGTCACCCGGTAGTGCGCGAGCCCGTCGCACTCGTAGGTGCGCAGCCGGGCATGGTCGGTGATCACCGCGTCCGGCGGGAGCAGCTCGCGGATGCGCCGGCGTACCGCCTGGATCTGCGGTCCGTTCCCGTCCTGCCCGGTTGCCGTGGTCTGCTCCGGCGGGGTGGGCCCGACCGCCGGTCCGGCGGTCTTCGTCGTCCCGTGCGTGCTCGTCATCCCCGCCGTCCCCTAAGGCATCCGGGCGTACGCAGGCAGCGTCAGGAAGTCGGCGTACTCCTCGGACAGTGCCATCTCGGTGAAGGTGGACCTCGCCTCGTCCCAGCGGCCCTCGGCGAAGGCGTCCTCGCCGCGGGCCGACCGGATGGCGTCCATCTCCTCATCGATGATCCGCTCGACCAGCTCGCGCGTCACCTGCGACCCGTCGGCCAGTTCGACCTCGTTGTGCAGCCACTGCCAGACCTGGCTCCGGGAGATCTCGGCGGTGGCGGCGTCCTCCATCATGTTGTTGATGCCGACGGCGCCCGACCCGCGCAGCCAGGACTCGAGGTACTGGATGCCGACGCTGACGTTGTTACGCAAACCTGCCTCGGTGACCTCACCGGGCGTCCCTGCCACGTCGAGGAGCTGCGCGGCGGACACCGACACGTCCTCGCGCAGCTTGTCCAGCTGGTTCGGGCGGTCCCCGAGCACTCCGTCGAACACCTCCCGGCACACCGGGACGAGGTCGGGATGGGCGACCCAGGAGCCGTCGAAGCCGTCACCGGCCTCCCGCGTCTTGTCCTCGCGGACCTTGGCCAGCGCCGTGTCGTTCGCCTCGGCGTCCCGACGGCTGGGGATGAACGCGGCCATCCCACCGATCGCGTGCGCGCCGCGCTTGTGGCAGGTGCGGACGAGCAGCTCGGTGTAGGCCCGCATGAACGGCACCGTCATCGTCACCGAGTTGCGATCAGGCAGAAGGAACTCCCGGCCGCGGGTGCGAAAGCACTTGATGACGCTGAACATGTAGTCCCAGCGGCCGGCGTTCAGCCCGGCCGAGTGGCCCCGCAGCTCGTAGAGGATCTCCTCCATCTCGAACGCCGCGGGGTAGGTCTCGATCAGGACAGTTGCCCGGATCGTCCCCGTCGGAATGCCGACCAGCTCCTGTGCGCGGACGAAGACGTCGTTCCAGAGCCGCGCCTCGAGGTGACTCTCCAGCTTCGGCAGGTAGTAGTACGGTCCGGCCCCGCGGTCGATCTGCAACTGTCCACAGTGGAGCAGGTACAGCGCGAAATCGACGAGGCTCCCGGAGATCGGCTCGCCGTCGACGAGGATGTGCTTCTCCGGCAGGTGCCACCCACGCGGCCGTACGACGATGGTGGCCAGCTCGGAGTCGTCCTTGAGCGCGTAGCTCTTCCCGTCGGGGCTGGTGAAATCGACAGTACGGGTGATCGCGTCGCGCAGATTGAGCTGACCGCCGATGACGTTCTCCCAGAGCGGGCTGTTCGCGTCCTCGTGGTCGGCCAGCCAGACCTTCGCGCCGGAGTTGAGCGCGTTGATCGTCATCTTGGCGTCGGTGGGTCCGGTGATCTCGACCCGCCGGTCCACGAGGCCGGCCGCCGGATCAGCCACCCGCCAGGAGTCGTCGTCGCGGATGTTCCGCGTGTCGTCGAGGAAGTCCAGGGTGCCGCCGGCTGCCAGCTCGTCGTCCCGCCGCGCCCGGCTCGCAAGCAGCTCCCGCCGCTGCGGCTCGAACTCGCGGTGCAGGGCGCCGAGCAGATCCAACGCCGCCGGCGTGAGAATCTCGTCGTACCGGTCGTGCATCGGCCCTGTGACGCTTACGTCGTTCATCGGCGGTCCTCACAGCTCTCGGCGGTCGGCGGGCCTCTCAGCCTTCACGTTGGGGCCGAGGGGTCACATGGGACGGTACCGGGACTGGGCGAACGCGAAGAGGCCGAAGGCCACGAAGCCGAGGGCGACCGCGGTGAGCAGGTACTGCCCGAACGGCTGGCCCGCGATGGTGTGCAGGGCCCCGTCCAGCCCGCGGGCCTTCTCGGGGTCGAACGTGATGGCGGCGTAGCCGAGCAGCAGACCGACGACGGCCAGCGCGACACCCTTGGCCGCAAAGCCCACCTGACCGAGCCGGGTGATGGTTTTCCGCGCGGCGGGTGACAACGGCGAGGTGTCGATCTCCCGGAGGAACTTCTTGGTGACAGCCTTGCGCACGTGCGAGACCCCTACCCCGATGACGACGAGCGCACCGATCACGACAAGCGCCTGACCGAAGGGCAGGGCGAGCACGCCCTGCGTGGTGCTCTGCTGCCCCTGCGAGCTGGACTGTCCCGCGCCCATCGCGAAGCGGGCCGCGCTGATCGCCAGAGCCAGGTAGACCACCGCCTTGGCGCCAGCGGTGCCGCGCCGACGCAGCCGCTTCTTCGTGTCCCCGCCCTCGAAACCCCAGATGGCCTCGCTGGCCTGCCAGACCGCCAGCGCGACCAGCCCTAGCGCGATCAGCCACAGCAGCGCCTGCCCGAAGGGTTGCTCGGCCAGCGTCTTCAGCGCACCGGACTGGTCGGCGTCCTCGTCGCTGCCACCCCACGCCACCTGCAGCGCCAGCCACCCGACGAGCAGATGCACCAGCCCGTAGGCGACCAGCCCGACGCGGGCGAGCATTTCCAGCGGCTTGCTGTCCGCGGCCTTGCGTGCCGTGTCACCGGCATCCTTCGCGGTCTTCGACATCGATACCTCCGCACGTCGGGTGGGGCGTTTAGTCGCAGTCAGTCTGGCAGGGGTCGCATGGTTTCAGGGATCCGGGTTTCCACAGGCGCGGCAGGTAATCCACAGCCTGCGCTGGCGCTGGTCCGGTTCCGCCGCGACCGGGAGGCTCGCCGTCATGCCTCGCAACCTCGCTCCCCGCAGCCTCCCCGCGCCGGCCATCCGGTTGCGCAGCCCGGCGCAGATCGTCGCAGCGATCCCCTACCTCGTCGGGTTTCACCCAGCCGAGTCCGTGGTCGCGGTGGGACTCGGCCGGGACAAGCCAGCGGTGTGCCTGACGATGCGGGTGGACCTTCCGCCGCCGACCGATGCCGCCCCACTCGCGGACATGTGCGCCGCTCACCTGAAGCATGCCGGCGCCGGCGGCCTGTTCCTGCTGGTGTTCACCGAGGCGCCGGGAGAGCCGCCCCGGCTGGACCTGGTGGAGGCGATCCAGAAGGCGTCGCAGGACCGCGGGATCGAGGTCAAGGATGCGCTCTGGGTGCGGGGCGATCGCTGGCGTTCCTACCACTGTGAGCGTCCTGAGTGCTGCCCCGAGGACGGTACGCCGGTCGATCCCGGCGAGGTGTCCGAACTCGCGGCGGCGTCGGCCTGGTTGGGCGACGTGGTGCATTCCTCACGCGAGGATCTGGAGCGCTCGCTTCGACCGGTCGAGCTGTTCATGCGGACGATGCTGGACCAGACCTTCGAGTGGGTCAGCGAGCAACTGATCGCCGAGCTGTCCGAGCGGGGGCGGGACGCCATCGCCGCCGACAGCCGCGAACTGCTGCGTACGGCGGTCGAGGCGCGAGCCGAGACCAGTGTCGAGCTGTCCTCGGCCGGGGTGGCCAGGCTGGCTCTGGGGCTGGCCGACGTCCTGGTGCGAGACGACGCCCTGAGATGGGCGGGAACCGACCTGGAACATGCGGCAGAGGCGCTGTGGGTCGAGCTGGTTCGCAAGGCCACGCCGCCGTACGACGCGCCGCCGGCGACGATGCTGGCCGTGCATGCGTATCTGCGTGGCAACGGGGCCTACGCGCGGATCGCGCTGGAACGGGCCCTGGCGAGCGATGCCGGCTACTCCTTCGCGGTGCTGCTGACCGAGGGCCTGGACCGCGGCGTGCCGCCCAAGGTGCTGCGATCCGCCCTGAAGATCACCAGCATGGCGGCGTGAGACCTCGTGACACAGGCATCGCGGCAGGACGCCCGCGGCGGAGGACGGCGCTCAAAGCAACGCCGGTCTCTCCCACTTCTCGTCCAGGAGGTGCTCGGCGAGGAAGGCGAAGACCGTCTCGTACCAGACCATCGCGTTCCCCGGCTTGAGAACCCAGTGATTTTCGTCGGGGAAGTACAGGAACCTGGACTCGACGCCGTGCCGGCGCAGGTCATACCACAGCCGCAGCCCCTCCCCGATGGGTACCCGATAGTCCTTGTCACCGTGGATGACCAGCATCGGCGTGGTGATGGCAGCGACCGAGTGGTGCGGGCTGTTGTCGTCGTAGCGCTGGCGGTCGTGCAGGGGATCGCCGAACTCGCGGGCCCAGTAGTACGCCGAGTCCGTCGTACCCGAGAACTGGTCGAGTTGCCACAGACTCGCGTGGGTGACAACGGCGCGGAACCGGTCGGTGTGGCCGGCCATCCAGTTGGCCATGTACCCGCCGAAGGAGCCGCCCATCGCGGCAGTCCTGGTTTCGTCGATGTCGGGCCTGACGATCGCGGCGTCGGTGATCTCCATCAGGTCGGTGTACGGCGCACCACCCCAGGCGCCCCAGCCGCGGCGGACGAAGTCCTGCCCGTAGCCGGCAGACAGGGCGGGGTCCGGCAGCAGTACGGCGTATCCGCGGGCAGCCATCAGCCACGGGTTCCACCGCCACGACCAGGCGTTCCAGCTCATCAGCGGGCCACCGTGGATCCACAGCAGCAACGGGGCCGGTTGCTCGGCCGAGGCGCGTTTCGGCAGCACCAGCCACGACCGGACGGTGGAACCGTCGGCGACAACCGTGCTGATCTCGGTCAGCGTGCCCGGAAGGTCATCCAGCGCGCCCGGGTTGGGCAGCACCGAAGGTTGCTGCCCGGCCTCCAGCCGCACCGGCTGAGCGGGGGAGTCCACCATCGCCCGCAACGCGAACAGCCGCTTCCCGTCCGGGTGTACCTGCAGGTCGCTGAAGCTACCGTGATCGGTGAGGCGGATGATCGCCGTTCCGTCGAGTTCCGCCCGGAACACCGGGTGGTGGCCGGATTCGTCGGCGACGAAGAACACCGCCGTACCATCGGCGGACCACACCGGGTGGGCCGGCCAGTTGGGGAATTCCGGTGTCAGGTCACGCCCCTCGCCGGTGCTGACCTCGACTACCCACAGCGTCATGTCACCGGGCTCGTCCCAGCTGCTGTGCGTGCCACGGATGCAGGCCAGTCGGCCGCCGTCGGGGGAGAAGGCCATGTCGCCGTAGTCGTACCCCTCGTCGCCGGCGAGGGTCCGGACATCACCGGTGTCGACGTCGACAAGGTCGATCCGCTTGCGTCGGGCGGCGTGGGCGACCGGTACGGCGACAGCGACGGCGAGCAGCCGGCCGTCCGGGCTCAGCGCAGTGTCCTCGACGTCCTGCGTGGCCGGAGTCTCCGGCGTGATGTCGCGCGGACTGGCCAGCCGGTCGTCCGGGCCGGCGTCCGGGTCGAGCGGTCCGGCGGCGAAGACCCGGGTGTGGGCCGGGCCGAGGTCGTGATCCCAATGCCGCACGGGGTAGTCCTCGAAGAGGATGGCGCTGACGCCGGCATCCTTGCGCGCTTTGATGAGCGTCTCGTCCGCCTCGGCGGTCTCCGCGCCGGGCATCGACGATGCGGCGAAGACGACCGTGCCGGCCTCGCGTGCGACCATCACGCCGCTGACGCCACCGGGATGGGTGGCCAGCAGCCTGGCCTCACCGCCACCGGCAGGCAGCGCCCACAGCGACGGCTTCGGCTCGTCCGCATCCTTGCCAGCCTCGGGATCCGGCCGCGCCGACGTGAAGAGGACCTCGCCGGTCGGCGCGAACACGGCGTTCGACTCGCCCGGCGCGCTGCGGGTGAGCCGTCGCGCGGGGGCTTCGCCGTCAGGGTCCAGCGCCCACAGCGCCGTGACCCACTTGGTCTTGTCCGCGTTCAGCGTGCCCACTCCAGTGACCAGCCGACTGCCGTCTACGGACAACGCCAGGCCGGCCAGCCGGGGCAGTGCGACGAAGCCGGCCACGTCGATGAAAGGGTCAGCGGAAGAGCCGGCGGAAGGGTCGGGGGGGTCGGGCGTCGGGTCAGCAGGTGCGTCAGTCATGCGCTTCCTTCTCGCCGTCGAATAGTTCGCGTTGCTAACGTAACCTGACTGTGCAGTCATCAACCGGCGAGGAGGTACTGCGCCAGGATGGGGCAGTGTCGGTAGACCCTGTGGTGAGCGCGCTGCGCGCGGTCGTCGGACCCGAGCACGTCCTCACCGACGCCGAGGTACGGGCGTCCTACGAGGTCGACTGGACCGGCCGCTTCCGGGGGCGGACGCCGGCGGTCGTCCGGCCGGCCGACACGACGCAGGTAGCCGGCGTCCTCGCGGTCTGTACCGAGCACGGCGCGGCGGTGGTTCCGCAGGGTGGCAATACCGGGCTCGTTGGCGGGTCCGTGCCGCGCGGCGGCGAGATCGTGCTCAGCGTGCGCCGCCTGTCCGGCCTGGGACCGGTGGACTCTTTGTCGGGGCAGGTCACCGTAGGGGCCGGTGCCACGCTGTCGGCGGTCCGCAGCCACGCGCAGCCAGCCGGCCTGGACGTCGGCGTCGACTTCGCCGCCCGTGACTCGGCGACCCTCGGCGGGATGGTGGCCACCAACGCCGGCGGCGGGCAGGTGCTGCGCTACGGCGGCATGCGCCGGCAGGTGGCAGGTCTCGAGGCTGTGCTGGCCGCCGGTAGCGTCCTGCGCCGGATGTCGGGGCTGGTCAAGGACAACGTCGGCTACGACCTGCCGGGGCTCCTGACCGGCAGCGAGGGAACTCTCGCGGTGATCACCGCGGTCCGCCTCCGGCTGGTGTCCCCGGACAGGTTCCGCACGGTCGCCCTGCTGGGGTTGCCGGCTGCGGACGCGCTGGCCCGTGTTGTCGCCCATGCCCGCGCGGCGCTTCCCGGCCTCATCTCGGCGGAGTTCTTCCTCGACGACGGGCTTCGGCTGGTCCGTGACCACCGCCGGCTGCCGGCACCGTTGCCGGCGCAGTACCCGGCGTACCTGCTGCTGGAGGCGGGCGGCGCCGCCGACCTCGTCGACGTGATGGGGGACGTCCTCGGCGGCTCCGCCGACGTGGCGGATGCGGCCGTGGCGTCGGACCCGTCCGGTCGTGCGGCGCTGTGGTCCTACCGGGAGGGGCATGCCGAGGCGATCAACGCCCTCGGGATACCGACGAAGCTCGACGTGTCGGTGTCTCAGGACGCCCTCGCGCCGTTGCTGGCGCAGCTTCCCGCACTGGTCAGCACTGTGGCTCCGACCGCTCGCACCGTGCTCTTCGGTCACGCGGCGGAAGCCAACGTCCACGTCAACGTCGTCGGAGCCGCTGACCCCGCCGCGGTGGAGGAGGAGGTACTACGCCTGGTGGCGGCGCACGGCGGCAGCATCAGCGCCGAGCACGGCGTCGGAGCGGCCAAGGTCCGGTGGACGAGCCTGTCCCGCACGTCGGAGGATCTCGCGGCGATGCGGGCGGTGAAGCGTGCCCTCGACCCGGCCGGGCTGCTCAACCCGGGCGTCCTCTTCCCGCTGGAGGAGCTGTGCTGAACCCCCATGCGGTCCGAGCGATGCGGGCCGAGCTGCCGTCGGTGACCGCCCGGATCTACCTGAACACCGGCACGTTCGGTCCCGTCCCGCGGGTGACCTGGGACGCGATGCGCCGGCACCTGGACTGGGCCGTGACGTCGGGGCGGATCGGCTCCGCCGGCCTGGACCACTGGCACGAACTCGAGGCCGAAGCGCGCTCCCAGCTGGCGGTCGTGCTGGGGTGCCGGTCGGAGGAGTTGGCCCTCAACCACTCCACGACCGACGGCGTCAACACCGTGCTGGCCGGCCTGAGCTGGCGGGCCGGGGACGAAGTGATCACCGGCAGCGTAGAGCACCCCGGCCTGACCGAGCCGCTGGCGCACCTGGCCCAGACCCGCGGCGTGGTCGTGCGCACCGTCGACACCACCGGTGGGCGGGCGGTGGCGTCGGTGACCGCTGCCCTGAACGACCGCACCCGGCTGGTGGCCTGCTCCCACGTCCTCTGGTCGACCGGCGAGGTCCTCGACCTGCCCGGCATCGTTGCCGCCGCCAACGGCCGGGGGGTGCCCGTCCTGGCCGACGGAGCTCAGGGCGCCGGGGCGATAGCCGTGGACCTGACCGCTCTGGGCTGCGACTTCTACACCGTGTCGGGGCAGAAGTGGTTGTGCGGGCCGTCGGGAACCGGTGCGCTGCACGTCCGATCGGACCGGTTGGACCACCTCATGCCGCCCTGGCGCGGCTACGTGACCAATGACCGGAGCCCCGGGGCGCCGGGCACGGAGTTGTGGCCGGGTGCCCGCCGGTTCGACGTCGGGGCGATCAGCCTCGTCGCGCTGGCCGGCCTGGCCGCGTCGCTGCGCTGGCGCATCGAGCACGGGATCGCCGCGGGCGCCGACTACGCGGCCGCTCTGGCGGAGGGACTGCGGGACCGGCTGGCCGGCGTACCCGGTCTCGAGGTGGCCGATCCCGGCGGCCCGACACCGTTCGCAGCCGTGGCGCTGCCGCCGCCGGTCGATCCGGACACAGCGGTACGCCGGCTGGAGTCCGACGGCATCCTCATCCGCTGGGTTCCCGGGCGTCCACTGCTGCTGCGGGCCAGCGTCGGTCCCTGGAACACCGACCAGGAGTGCGCCCGGCTCGTGCGGGCCCTCGGAGGGGTCCTGACCGGCGGTTAAGGCACCGTGACGAACACGTGCTCGGCGACCGAGTGCGACAGGTCGGTCTGATCGACCCGGACTCCGGTGTCGATCGTGGTTGCGGTGAGCTCCTCACCGGGGCGCACGCGGGCACCCTTCAGCAGGCGCATCAGATCCGCGTCGGACTGCAGTTGCTCGGAGATCCGGCGTACCACCACCGGGTGACCGGATGCCGTGGCCGCCGTGCTGAGCTGCACGATGTCCTCCGGGACGGTCTCGTCCGGGGCCGCGCCGAGCTCCTCCAGGCCGGGGATCGGGTTTCCGTGCGGACACTGCCGGGGGTTGTCCAGCAGCAGCACGAGCCGGCGCTCGACCGCCTCGCTCATAACGTGCTCCCAGCGGCACGCCTCGATGTGCACGTCCTCCCAGTCCAGTCCGATGACGTTGACCAGGAGCAGCTCGGCCAGCCGGTGCTTGCGCATCACGGCGACCGCGAGCTTGCGGCCGGCATCGCTCAACCGCAGGTGCCGGTCACCCTCGACCGACAGCAGCCCGTCGCGCTCCATCCGGGCCACGGTCTGGCTCACCGTCGGGCCGCTCTGGTGCAGCCGCTCGGCGATCCGCGCCCGCAACGGGACGACGCCCTCTTCCTCGAGCTCGAAAACGGTACGGAGATACATCTCCGTCGTGTCGATCAACTCACTCATGGCC
>JACCZY010000071.1 GCA_013695685.1 Geodermatophilaceae bacterium
GGGCAGCCGGCTATGGCGAGATCACCACCGAGATCGCCCCGGCCGGCGAGTTCTACTACGCCGAGGACTACCACCAGCAGTACCTGCACAAGAACCCGATGGGCTACTGCGGGATCGGCGGGACCGGGGTGTCCTGTCCCATCGGCCTCGCCCCAACCGGTTAGCGGCCAGGGGCGGTGGCCGCCGGTACGAAGCCGGCCACGGCTCCCAGCAGCGCGCCGAGGAACGCGACCACTGCGGCCCGCGACATGGCCAGTGGAGGGGACACCGACTTCCTGCCGGTGTCCCTGACGTGGACCGGCGGAGCAGCCACCGTGACGGGCGCGGGAGCGCCCTCAACGTGTCCGTGCGCTGGGACTGCACCACGGCTGCCACATCCACGCCCGGCGCGACGAGCGCCATGGCGAGTTTGCTCGCCAGCTCGTCCCGGGGTCGGCGAGCGCGGCTGCCCGCCTCCTCTGCCGGGCTGGTGAAATGGACCCGACATGATGTACCGCGCCGTGGGCACCTCGCCCAGGTGGTTGACCGTGGAGGACCCGTCATGGCAGGACGAGGCGTCATCACGAGTGCGTCGTACTCGATCACGATCCGGATGAACGCCTCGCTCGATCCCGGGGTCGTAGGCCGGATCGCGACGGTGGTCGGCGTCGCCGGGGGGGTCGTCACCGCGATCGACGTCGCCGAGTCACGCAGCGACTCGATCACCGTCGACGTGACGTGCTCGGCGGCCGACGGCGCGCACGCCGACGAGATCGTCGACGCCCTCCGCCTCGTGGACGGCGTCGAGGTGGGCAAGGTCAGCGACCGGACGTTCCTGCTGCACATCGGCGGCAAGCTGGAGGTCCGGTCCCGGGTGCCGCTCAAGACCCGTGACGACCTGTCCATGGCGTACACGCCGGGCGTGGCCCGGGTGTGCCTGGCCCTGGCGGCCAACCCCGAGGACGTACGGCGACTCACGATCAAGGGGAACAGCGTCGCGGTGGTGACCGACGGCAGCGCCGTACTCGGGCTCGGCGATCTGGGGCCGGGTCCGGCCATGCCGGTGATGGAGGGCAAGGCCGCGCTGTTCAAGCGGTTCGCCGACATCGACGCCTGGCCGATCTGCCTGGACACCAACGACGTCGACGAGATCGTCCGCACGGTGGAGTTGATAGCGCCAGGTTTCGGCGGCATCAACCTGGAGGACATCAGCGCCCCCCGCTGCTTCGAGATCGAGCGGCAGTTGCGTGAGCGGCTGTCGATCCCGGTCTTCCACGACGACCAGCACGGTACCGCGATCGTCGTACTCGCGGCCCTGACGAATGCGCTGCGGGTGGTCGAGAAGGAGCTGTCGGAAGTCCGGGTGGTGGTCGCCGGCGCAGGTGCGGCCGGTACGGCGATCGTGACGCTGCTGCTCGAGGCCGGGCTGACACATGTGCTGGTCTGGGATCGGGAGGGGATCCTCCATCCGAGCGACAAGCGGCTGTCCGGCGCCAAGCTCGAACTGGCCCAGCGGACGAACCCGGGCAGCCGCACCGGCGACCTCAAGGCCGCGCTCGACGGTGCCGACGTGTTCATCGGGGTGAGCGCCGGGGGGATCCTGGAACCGGCAGACCTCACGGTGATGGCGCCGGGCGCGGTCGTGTTCCCGCTGGCCAACCCTGATCCGGAGGTGGACCCGATCGGCGCGCGCAAGTACGCCGCCGTCGTGGCATCCGGGCGCTCGGACGTACCGAATCAGATCAACAACGTGCTCGCCTTTCCCGGCGTCTTCCGCGGCCTGCTGGATGCGCGGGCCCGTGAGATCACCACCGAGATGCTGCTCGCCGCTGCCCGCGCGCTGGCTGCCGTCGTCACCGACGACCAGTTGAACGCCAACTACATTGTCCCGAGCGTCTTCGACTCCTCGGTGGCACCTGCCGTCGCCGCCGCCGTACGGGAAACGGCCCGGCCGGACTGACGCGACCGGCCGCAAGGCAGCGGGCTACGGAAGCGGCGGTTCGGCGACGGGACCCGACCGGGTCCCCCGACTCACGCTCAACGAATGTTGAGGGTCGAATCGGCACCAGCGGGCCGGCCTTCGACCAGGCCTAGCAATGTCAGCGCCGGTACCCGCAGTGGGTCGGTGGTCCGGGTCAGCAGTAGATCGGTGTCCAGCCGGCCGCCATGCACGGTCGCTCCGAACGGGCTCCAGAACGCGCCGTCGGCGGTGATGGTCAACTCAGCGGGCAGGTCGTTCATGCCGGCGGCGACGCCCATTCCAGTGGTGACGGCGCGCCCTCGAGAGATCACCGGTCTCATCACATGGTCCGAATCAGGCACGCCCAAGCCCCGGTGCAATTCACAAAGCCTTGACATGTCGGCTTCGTCGCCGAGTTCCCGCGTTGTGGCGATTCGGACCGTGACGCCGCGCTCGACCAGGGCGGGAATGGCAGCTACGACTCTGGCGAAGTTGTCAGGCCCACGGGCCTCGTCGTTGACGTCCGGGTCGGCAGAGTCGAGGGAGATCTGCAGGGCGACGTCGCTACCGGCGAGCACCTCCGCGGCCGCCAGCCGCCGGCCGGTGAACAGCGTCCCGTTCGTCAGACCGACGGTTGGCAGTATCGCCCCGAGCCGGGCCAGCGTCTCGGCCATGTCAGGCTGCAGGAACGGCTCTCCGCCGGTCACGCCGAGCGCGGTGAAACCCAACTCGGCGGCCTGCTGGGCGACCTCGAGCATCCGGTCGGCGCTGAGTTCACGACGGTCAACCTTCGGCCCGGACTCGGTCAGGCAATAGGTGCACACCAGGTTGCAGTGGTAGTTGCTGTAGAGCCACACCCGGCCCGGCAACACGCCGTCCGCAACGGCACCGGCGATCGCGGTCATCGCAGCCCTGCGGCTGCCAAACGCCGCACCACCTCGGGCGAGGTTGGCAAGTCCAGCGCCGTACAGAATCGGTTCAGCATCATCGTCACCCCCACCAGCAGCGTGAGCTCCACTGTTTCATGTTCAGCGAAGTACCGCCCGAGCCGGCGGGCAACCTCGTCCCCGACCGGACCGCGGCCGCCGGACACCGCGTCGACCCACCCGAGCAGGGCGTTCTCGCGCTGATCGGCCAGTACGGCGGCGCCTTCGCCGCGAAGCGCGTGGACTTCGCCGATCGTCAGGCCGGTGTCCAAAGCCACCACGGAGTGCGTATCCACGCAGTAGCCGCAGCGCAGCAGAGCCGAGGTGCGGACGATCACGATCTCCTTCGTCCTGGCGTCGAGTGCGGAGGGCCCCAGCACGGCAGCTAGGAAGGGCATAGACACCTCGAGCAGCTCCGGAACCGTTGCCAGCGCTCCGACCAGAGGACCTGGGTCGCCGTTCTGGTAGTACCGCCGGGCGGTCAGCGGAGCCGTTGTCGCATCCAGTAGCTGCACTCGGCTCACGGCGCCTGCTCTGGGCTACGGGCCCATGCCGAGGCGACCAGGAACACGCCGACTGCGGCCAGTACGGCGGTGACCCCGGGGCGGGCCGCCAGCAGGTTCCCGCTGCTCCGGTATAGCAAGACAAGCACGATCGCGAACGCTACTGCCGCCGCCCCGATCGGCAGCGCTATTCGTCGCCCCGCGGTGAACCACACGGCCGCGGCCATGATGAGCAGCAGCACGCCAAAGGCGATCGAGCCGGCGAAGACGTTGCGGCCGAAGTCGCCGGGGAAGCCGCCTCCGCCGAAGAGCACCCACTCCCGGGTGAAGGTCGTGGAGAACAGGCCGTTGCGGGCGTTGGCCACGATCACCACCACGCCGTACGCCGCGACGACCGCGCTGATAGTGAGCCGTGCCTGCCGGCTCACGTTGCCGCCTCCAACCAGCGGGGCAGCTGCGGGCGCTGCCGGAGCAGGGCATCAACGCCGTAGTACCTGCCTGCGGCCATCGCGAAGACCGCAACGTGCAGGACCGCCATCAGCAGGTAGCTCCAGTACCACTCGCCGTCGGCGTTGGCGACAGTCAGGCCGATGGCGAGACTCTGCGCGAGACCGAGAATCGCTGCTGCCCTGGTCACGGTTCCGGACAGCAGCAAGACGGCCAGCAAGAACTCGGTGAAAAGCGTGATGTACCCGAACGCGGCCAGATTGGGCGAGATGATGTTCTCCAGCACCCAGGACCATGGCGGAATCACAGCGTCATCGATACCGGTCTCGACGTAGCCGCAGAGCCCCGAGCAGCCGTCCGCAGATCGGCCGAAGTCGGGGGGTGTCTTCCAGCCCACGTTGGACAACCACAGCAAACCCGCGGTGATTCGCATTGCGGCAAGAGCGATGCGCTGGGTGCGTGATAGGGGCGCGGCTTCAAGCCGAGTGTCCAGCGGCATGCCTCACATTCAAGCACGGCAAACCCGCTCGGGTACCGGATCTCGAGATCGGTGACCCCAAGACGTCGTCGTACGCCCGGTAGGTCGCGCAGGACAGTGGTTGGTCGCTCGCCGTCCAGCGCCAGCACGTGGTGCAATCGGTGCCGTGCCGGAACTGCCCGAGGTCGAAGCGCTCGCCGCGCTTCTGCGGGAACGCGCGGTCGGGCATGTCCTCATCCGCTTCGACCTGTGTTCACTCTCGGCCATCAAGACCTTCGACCCGCCGCACACCGCGCTGGCTGGTCTGGAGATCACCGTGGCCGGGCGGTACGGAAAATTCCTCGATCTCGACGTGAGCGGCCTGCACCTCGTCGTCCACCTGGCCCGGGCCGGTTGGCTGCACTGGCGCGACCAACTGCCCCCGGCACCGCCGAAACCCGGCCGGGGACCACTGGCCCTTCGCGTCCACCTCGACGATGGCGCGGGCTTCGACCTGACCGAGCAGGGCACCAAGAAGGGCCTGTCGGTGTACGTCGTGCGAGACCCGCTGGAGGTACCCGGCGTGGCTCGGCTCGGTCCGGATGCACTGCAGCTCAGCGCCGCTCAACTGGGCGAGATCCTGCGTGGACATCGCGGCCAGCTCAAGGGCGCCCTGACCGATCAGCGCCTCATCGCCGGCATCGGCAACGCGTACTCCGACGAGATCCTGCACGTTGCCCGGCTCTCGCCGTTCAAGCCGACCCACAGCATCAGCGACGGCGACGTGGACACCCTGCACGTCGCGATGCGAACTGCGCTGACAGATGCGGTCGAGCGGTCCATCGGCCAGGCGGCTGCCCGGCTCAAGAGTGAGAAACGCTCCGGGCTCCGGGTGCATGCCCGCACCGGGCTGCCGTGCCCGGTATGCGGCGATGCCGTGCGCGAGGTCTCCTTCGCCGACCGTTCGCTGCAGTACTGCGCGACCTGCCAGACCGGCGGCAAGCCGCTCGCGGACCGCCGTACGTCGAAGTTCCTCCGCTGAGACTGGTTCTGCGCCCACTCTTACGGGGCCGGCTGGCCCGCGACCTGTCGAACGTGAATCACGATGAACTCAGCCGGCTTCATCGGTGCGAACCCGACCACGATGTTGACGACGCCCGCTTCGATGCCCCTCTGGGAGGTCGTGCCCGGGTCACAGCGGACGAAGTAAGCGTCCTGCGACCGGTGCCCCTGGAACATGCCCCTGCGGAACTGCTCGTCCATGAACGTTCCGACGCTGAGCCGGATCTGGGCCCACAGCGTTTCGTCGTTGGGCTCGAACGCCACCCAGCGCAGCCCGGTCAGCAGGCTTTGCTCGATGAACAGTGCGGTTCGGCGGACCGGGACGTACTTCCATTCGCTGTTGCGCTGATCGTCTCCGACGAGGGTGCGGGCTCCCCACACCACGTTGCCGAGGCCAGGCAAGACACGCAGGGCGTTGATGCCAAGCGGGTTCAGTGCGGCGCTGTCAGCATCACCGAGAAGCGGGGGCATGAGGTCGACGCCGGCGAGCGTCGCCTCGATTCCGGCGGCCGGCCTCCACACACCACGCGCAGCGTCGGTCCTGGCGTACACGCCGGCGACGCCGCCGCTGGCACCGATGTTGCGCGCACGGCCACCGTCGAGTGGATCGGGCATCAGCAGACGGGGGAAGTAGACCGCGGCGTTCATGTGTCGGATGCCGTCGGTGTCCGTAAGCCACGTCCGCATCTGCGCTGCCGTGGTGATCGAGGCCGGTGGATCCACAAGCAGGAACGCTCGCTGTGCCTCACAGAACGCCGCCGCCGCCGCGACCAGCTCGCGTTGCAGATCGCCCAGATTCGCCATGACCGGAATGCACAGGAGGTTGAACACGTAGGGATCGATCGCGGTCAGCTCGCCCATCGCAGTTACGAGCGAGGTGCTGAACGCGGCGTCGTCCGCCGTCATGCCGGCCCGCACCACCCAGGCGATGGCCCCACCCTGCTGGAAGTACTGATAGATCGAGTAACTGGCTTGGCTCTGCGGGTGCAGGCCGCCGAAGACCTGACTGAACTCGTCGAAGCTGCTGATCCTCGTCGGTTCCCCGACCGGGCCGAACGGGAACCAGTCCACGAATGCTGTGTCAGAGGTGCTGACGCCCCTGATCGGGCGCGGTCCGTGCTGCACCTGCCCAACGTAGATGTACGACTCCGCGGCGCTATAGAGCCCGCAATGTCTATCGTTGCCCCGGCCGGGCCACGTCAGCGGTGAAACTATCCGGCAGCCGCGCTCAGTAGGCTCCGCTGATGGCCCGCGCCCCCTCCCGCCTTGACCGCCGGATCTACCACTGGGTACAGCGGCTGCCGCCGAGCCCGGCCGACCAGACGCTGCTCCGGCTGTCGCAGGCGGCGAATCACGGCCGGCTGTGGTTCGCCGTCGCCGCTGTACTCGGAGCCCGCAAGGGGAAGGGCCGGCGAGCCGCCGTGCGGGCTGTCGGATCGCTCGCCGTGAGCAGCTCGCTGACCAATGTCGTTGCCAAGCAGCTCTTCGACCGGATGCGACCCGACTACGGAGGCCTTGCTCCGCTACGCCGATTGCGTCGCGAGCCCATCACGTCCTCGTTCCCCTCCGGCCACAGTGCCTCGGCCGGCGCCTTCGCCACCGCGGTCGCCATGGAGTCGCCGTTGCTCGGGGCGGCGGTCGCACCGCTGGCCGCCGCGGTGGCGTACTCCCGTGTCCACGTCGGTGTGCACTACCCCGGCGATGTCGTGGCCGGCGTCGCGCTCGGCGCCGGCGTCGCGCTTTCGACCAGGCACTGGTGGCCGGTGCACCCCGCCGTACCGGCCAGGGTCAGGCTGACCGGTGTCGCGCCGGCGCTGCCCGGGGGCGAAGGGCTCGTGATCACGGTCAACCCGCGCTCCGGCCCGGAGGACGTCAACCCCGCCGACGAGTTGCGTGAGCTGCTGCCCCGCGCCGAGGTGATCGAGCTAGGCGAGAACGACGACATGGCCGAGTTGCTGGCGGCAGCGGCCGACCGGGCCAAGGCCTTCGGAGTGGCCGGCGGCGACGGGTCGGTGGCGACCGCCGCCAGGCTGGCGCTGAAGCATGAGCTACCGCTGGCCGTCGTACCGGCCGGGACACTGAACCACTTCGCTCGCGACGTCGGCATCGACACACCCGAAGCGGCGGTAGAGGCGATCAACACCGGCGCGGGGGTCTGCGTGGACGTGGCGACGGTCGGCGGTGTGCCGTTCCTGAACAACGCGAGCATCGGCGGCTACCCGGAGATGGTCGAACGCCGCGAGGCGCTGGAGCCACGGTTCGGCAAGTGGCCGGCGTTGTTCCTCGCCGCGATGTCGGTGCTGCGCACGCAGGAGCCGCTGCAGCTGGAACTCAACGGCAAGCGAGCGAAGGTGTGGATCCTGTTCGTCGGCAACTGCTTCTACACCCCGCGCGGGCTGTCCCCCGCCTGGCGACCACGGCTGGAGGACGGCCTGCTCGACGTGCAGTACCTGCGCGCGGACAAGAAGTTCAGCCGGGCCCGGCTCGTTCTCACCGCGCTGGCCGGGGCGACGCACATGAGCCGCATGTACCGGCAGCTGGAGGTCCGCGAACTCACCGTCCGCTCCCTCACCGGCCCGGTGCAGCTCGCCAGGGACGGCGAGTTGGGCGAGTCGGCAGTCGACTTCCACTTCACCAAGACGCCGCGCCGGCTGGTCGTGTACCGGCCAGCCGAGGTGCCGACTGAATGAGCTCGGCGAACCGGGTCCCCGAGACGCGGGACCTGCAAGGGGACGAGCTGTCGGCCGACGATGCGTGGGCAGCGCTGCGACACCACGGCCACTGGCACCTGGCAAAGGACGCGTTCGTCAGATTCCGGTACGCCGACGGCTTCAGCCACTCCCGCGCCCTGGCGATGCAGCTGTGCCTGGCCGTCGTACCGTTCCTCATCGCCCTGACCGGCCTGGCCGCCGACCTCGGCCAGGACAAGGGTGGCGAGGTCCTCGGCCTCACTGTGCTGGCGCTGTCGCCCGGCGCCAGCGATCAGCTCGTCCGCGACACCCTGTCCGGTGGCGAGGCGGCCGAGGAGGCCGAGGAGGCCGGCGAGGTGGCGTTGACGTTCGGGCTGGTCGCCGGCCTGCTCGCCTTGACTACCGCGATGGCCCAGATCGAGCGCGGCGCGAACCGGATGTACGGCGTGGAGCGGGACCGGCCGACCCTGCAGAAGTACCTCAACGCGCTGGGGCTGGCCGTCACCGCCGGCTTCACCGCCTTCGCCGGGTTCCTCGTCCTGGTCGCCGGTGGCCCGCTCGGCGAAGCGGTCGAGCAGGTGTACGACTGGGGCGACACGGCGGAGACGGTGTGGGACGTCGTGCGCTGGCCGCTGGGCCTCGGCCTCACCGTGCTGTCGGTGACCATCCTCTTCGAGAAGGCTCCGCGTCGCCGGATGCCGTCGCTGTCCTGGCTGGTCTTCGGCGCCGGGCTGGCCACCGCGCTGTGGCTGCTCGCCAGCGTCGCGCTGGCGCTCTACATCCGGGTCAACGACTCCTTCGGCGACACCTACGGCCCGCTCACTGCAGTGATCGCCCTGCTCGTGTGGGCCAACATCACCGCGGTGGCCCTGTTGCTCGGGTTGGCCTTCGCTGCGCAGCTGGAGGCGATGCGCGCCGGCGTACCGGAGCCTGTCGAGCCGGACGCCGGGACTCGCTAAGGCGGGACTACTCCGCGGTACTCGCTGGTTGGCGAGGTGGGACGCTCACCGAGCGGCGACTGGCCGCGGCGAAAGGCGGAGCGCAGTGGGATCTCCGGGCGTTCAGGTTCCCGCGGTACGGCTGTCCAGTCCGCAGGGACGCTGGCTGCTGCTCGCGACGGTGCTCGGGTCCGGGCTGGCGCTGCTCGACGCCACCGTCGTCAACGTCGCGCTCGGCCGGATCGGGACCGAGTTCGACGCCGGGTTCGCCGGGCTGCAGTGGACGCTGAACGGTTACGCGCTCACGCTCGCGTCGTTCATCCTGCTCGGTGGGTCACTCGGCGACCGGCTGGGGCGGCGGCGGATCTTCATCATCGGCACCGTGTGGTTCGCCGTGGCCTCGCTGCTGTGCGGTATCGCCCCGAACGTCGAGCTGCTCGTGGCCGCGCGTGCGCTGCAGGGCGTCGGCGCTGCGCTGCTCACCCCCGGCAGCCTGGCGATCATTTCCGCCTCGCTGCACCCGGACGACCGCGCCCGCGCGATCGGGGCGTGGTCCGGGCTGGGCGGGATCGCGGCCGCCATCGGGCCGTTCGTCGGCGGGTACCTCATCGACGTCTGGTCGTGGCGGCTGGTGTTCCTGATCAACCTTCCGCTGGCGGTGCTGGTGGTCGTCGTCACGCTGAAGTACGTGCCGGAGACCGTCGATCCACAGGCGAGCCCGCAGCTGGACGTGCCGGGCGCCGTGCTCGGCGCGGTCGGCCTCGCCGGGATCACCTACGCTCTCATCGCCGCCGGTGACGCGGGCTGGTCCGCGCTCACCGTGATCAGCGGCGTCGCCGGCGTGGCCTGCCTGGTCGCCTTCCTCGTCGTCGAACGGCGCAGCGAGCATCCGCTGGTGCCGCTGGACCTCTTCGCCTCGACCCAGTTCACCGCCGCCAACGTCGTCACGTTCGCTGTGTACGGCGCGATGGGTGCGCTGTTCTTCCTGCTCGTGCTGGACCTGCAGGTCGTCGCCGGTTTCTCCCCCCTCCTCGCCGGATCGGCGCTGCTCCCGCTCACTGTCTTGATGCTGCTGCTGTCCGCCCGGGCCGGCGCGCTCGCGCAGCGGATCGGGCCGCGGCTGCCGATGACGCTCGGCCCCCTGCTCTGTGCGGCCGGCGTACTGCTCATGCTGCGGATCGGCCCCGAGGCCTCCTACCTGCTCGACGTGCTGCCGGCGGTGTCGGTGTTCGGGCTGGGCCTGTCGGTGACGGTGGCCCCGCTGACTGCGACGGTGCTGGCCAGCGCCGACGACAGACACGCCGGCGTCGCGTCCGGGGTGAACAATGCGGTGGCCCGCGCGGCCAGCCTGCTTGCGGTGGCGGTGCTGCCGGCCGTCGCCGGCCTGTCCGGCGCGGACTACCAGCGGCCGGAAGTGTTCGAGGCCGGATTCACGACTGTCGTCTGGATCTGCGCCGGCCTGCTCGCCCTCGGCGGCGTGCTGTCGTGGCTGACCATCGACCGGCAATTGCGGCGTCCGGCTGCTGCCGACCAGCCGATGCACTGCGCCGTCGCCGGGCCGCCGCTGCACCAGCAGACCCACCGAGTCGGCGGCGGACCCGGTTCGCCGCTACGTTGACGGGGTCCTGCTCCTGAATGTGAAGGGAACTCCATGCTCGTCCGACGGATCGCCCGCCCCCTGCTCGCCAGCATCTTCGTCACCGGCGGGCTCAATGAGCTACGCAGCGTCGAGGGCCATGCCAGCATGGCCTCTCCAATCGCGGAGAAGACCGCCCGGGCACTTCCGGGCAACCTGCCGACCGATCCACAGCAACTGGTGAAGATCGACGCCGCGGTCAAAGTGGGGGCAGGAACCCTGCTCGCGCTGAGCAAGTTCCCACGGATCTCCTCCATCCTGCTCGCCGGGAGCCTGGTCCCGACCACGCTGGCCGCCCACCGGTTCTGGGAGGAGAAGGACGCCAACGCCCGGTTGCAGCAGCAGGCGCACTTCTTCAAGAACCTGGGCCTGCTCGGCGGGTTGATCCTCGCTGCTGTCGACACCGAGGGGAAGCCGTCGGTGGGCTGGCGGGCACGCCGCGCCGTACATGACCTCTCCGACGCCACCAAGAACGTCGCCGAGGATGCCGCCGATGCCACCCGTCGCGGAGCCCACGCCGTACGGGACGTCGCGCCCTTCTGACTCCACGCCGTACGGGAGGCCACGCTCTTCTGACCCCACGCGGTGCGGTAGCCGCGACGGCGAGCCGCTGCGGCGGCGAAGGTGTGAGCGACGACGCTGAGTTGAGATGCAATCGCTCCGCGTGTCGCATGTTGTTGGTGTGGCCACTGGTGTAAACGGGCTCACTGGTGCACAGTAAGCGTCGTGTCACCATGGGCAACACGAGGGCGCATGCGCGGACCGGCCATCGCGGGGCTCGTCGCAGCACTTCTGGTCACCCTCTCGCCCCTGTCGGCTGGAGCGGACCAGCACCCGGTCAACCCCACTGACGAGCAGATCGAGCAGGCGCAGAGCAACAAGGACGCGCAGGCCGCGGAGGTGGGCCGTCTGTCGGGGTTGGTGGCCTCCACCGAGGGCCAGATCATGGGTCTGCAGATCGAGGTGGAGAACGCATCCTCCGACTACATAGCTGCCGAGGGCGCGCTGGAGCAGGCCCGGCTCAGAGCAGAGGAGTCGCGGTCGGAGGTGACCGCCGCCGCGGCCGCGGTGGACGAGGCGACCGCCGACCTCGCGCTCTTCGCCCGGAGCAGCTACATCCAGGGCAGCACGCTCGACAACAGCTTCATCCTGCTGGACTCCAACGGCCCGGCCGAGCTCATCGAGCGGGCGGGCCTACTCGAATCCCTGTCCGCCAACCACCTCGACGTCGTCTCCGAAGTCGAGATCGCCAGGGTGCGCAAGGCCAACGCCGACTCAGCTGAACGGCAGGCGGTCCTCGATCGCGAAGCCGCCGAGCGGCTCGCCGCGCAACTACTGGACCGCGCCGAGTCCACCCTGGCCTCCTCGCAGTCCCGGTTGGCGGGGCTGGAGCAGGAGAAGACGCAGTACGAGGCCCAGCTGCGGCAGGCGCAGGAGGAACTGCTCGGGGTCGAGGGTGCACGTCAGGCATTCCTGGAGTACGAGGCCCGCAAGGCGGCCGAGGAAGCCGAACTGCAGCGCCAGCGCGAGGAGGCGGCGCGGCGTGCGGCGGAGGCGGAGGAGGCAGCCCGGCGCGCGGCGGAGGACGCCGCCCGGCGTGCGGCCGAGGAGGAAGAGGCCCGGAACAACTTGCCGGCAGCAGCGCCTGCCCCGCCGTCCGGCGGAGGAGGGGCGCCGCTACCTGCGCCACCGCCGGCGCCGGCCCCGCCCCCCCCACCACCGGCGCCTGGGCCGTCCGGGGACTGGGTCCTGCCCGCGATCGGCAACACCACCAGCTGCTACGGCTCACGCTGGGGCAGCTTCCACTACGGCATCGACATCGCCGCACCCATGTACGAACCGATCTACGCGGTCGGTCCCGGGACGGTCGTGCGCGCCGGTGAGGCCAGCGGCTTCGGCCTGGCCGTCTACATCGAGCACGACAACGGGGACGTGACGGTGTACGGACACGAGGAAGTCATCCAGGTCAGCACTGGCCAGCGGGTCTACGCCGGCCAGGTCATCGCCCTCATCGGCACCCGCGGCTTCTCCACCGGCCCGCACGTCCACTTCGAGGTGCAGCGCGGTCTTTACGGGACCCGGGTCGACCCGGCGGCCTGGTTGCTCGACCGCGGCGTCGACGTGCCCGGCTGCTGATCGGCGTCAGGCTGATCGGTTTCAGGACAGGAAACCGACCCGGTCGATCAGCAGCGCGTAGCCGATGAACGCGACCACGTCCAGCAGGGTGTGCGCGACGATCAGCGGTGCGACCCGGCCCTTGCGCTGGTACAGCCAGCCGAAGACCAAACCCATGATGATGTTTCCGAGGAACCCGCCGAACCCCTGGTAGAGGTGGTAGGCGCCGCGCAACACCGACGAGGCGATGATCGCCCGCCACGGTGACCAGCCGCGCTGCCGCAGCCGGGTCAGCAGGTAGCCGACGACGATCACCTCCTCCAGCACGGCGTTCTGTAACGCGGCGAGGATCAGCACCGGATACTGCCACCACTGCTCGGGCAGGGCCGTCGCGACCACTGTCGTGTTGATCCCGAGTTCGCGGCTGAGTAGGTAGAACAGCAACCCCGGCACGCCGATCAGCAGCGCCAGTCCCGCTCCCACCCCGCCGTCCCAGACCGGCCGGCGGCCGTCGAGTCCGATCGTGCGCAGGGCGGGTGCGTTGGTGCGGGACAGGAAGTGGATCGCCAGCAACGCCGGTACGACATGCAGCCCGATCCGCACCAGCTGCAGGGTCAGGTCGAGATAGGGCCGCTCCGCCCGGGACACGTTCAGGGCCGAGGTCTGCTCGGCGAGTGGTTCCGGGGCGGTGAGCGCCGCGACAATGTCGATGATCGAGTAGATCGCCGAGGCGCCGAGTGACAGGCCCAGCACGAGCAGTACCTCGTAACCGAGGGTCCGCCGAGACGGCAGCCCCGGCGTACCCGGGTCGGTCTGCAGACCCGTCGGAGTGCTCATGACCGCCCATACTCCCCGACGACGACCGCGTGGGTTAGCTCATCCGGTGAGCGGGCAAGCGACTTTGCCTGTCGGGTGGCCGCGGCAGCACCCGAGATGGCCGTCTTTGGCGGCCACCTGACAGGCAAAGTGGGGAAGTAGGCTGCGGACAATGGATGTCCTGAAGGCTCTCACCACCGCTCGAGAAGCCGGACGCCGCAGCGTCCTCGTCACCGTCGTCGCCGTGGAGGGCGAGCCCCCGTCGTACGCCGGGGCGAAGCTTGCGGTGGCCGGCGGGCAGGTGCTGGCCGGGACCCTCGGCTGCTCGGAGTTCGACACCGCGGGCATCGGGCTGGCCGCGGAGTTGGCCGGCTCGGGAGACTCCGCGACGCTGCGCCGGCGGGTGGTATTCGGGCACGGCCGGGAGCAGGCGCTGGAACTCTTCGCCGAACTGCACGACCCCGCGCCGGCTGTCATGGTCTTCGGCGACAACCCGATCGCGCGCGGCATCGCCGAGTTGGCCGGGTTCCTGGGCAGGCGGGTCGTGCTGCTCCACGAGGACGCGCAGGCAGCGTTCGAGTCCGCACCCCCGGGACCCGCGGATGCGGTGGTGCTGTCCGACCACGACGCCCCCTACGTCGACGACGTGCTGCGCACGGCGCTGGCCGGGCCGGCATTCTTCGTCGGGATGCTCGGCAGCCGACGGCATGCGCCGATGGTGATGCGGCGGCTGCGGGACGATGGCGTACCGGCCGAGCAGGTGGACCGGCTGCACTCGCCGTGCGGCCTCGACATCGGCAGCCGGGGACCGGCGGAGATCGCGCTGTCGATCGTGGCCGAGATCCTCGCCGTGGAGCGCGGGCGCTCCGGCGGGGTGATGCAGATGAGGCTGGGTTGAGCCCGGCGCCCGGCCGCCTTGCCCGTTGCGGTCCTAACGCGGGGGCTTGGCGAACAGCCCGGCCGGCGGCGCGGGTGAGTCGATGGCCGTGGTGTCGTCGATGACGCGGGCCCGCCCGACGAACCGGTCGAGGTCTGGCCCGGCTAAGACACGGGCCGGCGCGGGGTCACCGGCGCAGCGGCGGGTCAACTCAGGCAGCGGGAGTGGGCTGGCCGACCCGAGGCACACCAGGTTGCCGTAGCGCCGCTCGCGCAGCACCGCCGGATCGCCCATGAGGCAGACGTGCGCGAACACCGAACCGACGGTGGCGACCAGCGAGCGGCTGAACTTCAGCGGCGGGCCGTCGCCCATGTTCACTGCGCAGACGCCGGTCGGACGCAGGACTCGGGCGACGTCGGTGAAGAACTCGCGGGAGGTCAGGGGGGCCGGCGTCCGGGCACCGTGGAAGACGTCGGACACCACGATGTCGGCCGAGCCGGGTGCCAGCGTCGTCAACCCCCGCCGTGCATCCTCCGCCCGGATCGTGACGCGCGTCCCGCGGCTCAAGGGCAGTTCGCGCCGGACGAGCGCGATCAGGGCCTCGTCGATGTCGAAGGCGCGCTGGCGCGATCCCGGCCGGGTCGCTGCGACGTACCGCGCCAGGGTCAGCGCGCCGGCACCCAGATGTACGACGCTTAGCGGCGGCCCGGGCGGCCCGGGCGGCCCGGCAAGGTCGATGGCGTGCCCGATCCGCCGGATGTACTCGAAGTCCAGATACGTCGGATCGTCGAGGTCCACATGCGACTGCGGCGTCCCCTCGACCAACAGCATCCAGCAGCCGGGCCGGTCGGCGTCGCCGAGAATCTCCGCCGTACCGGCATCGACGGGATGGAACCCGGGGACCGGTCGCTGCCGGGGCCGGGTCACCGCACCGCTTCGGTCGGCGGCCAAGCGCTGCCCATGTGGGCAGCACGGGCGGCCCAGCTGGCGGGCTCGAGCCGACCGAGTTGGTGGTTGTTCAGGATCGGCGTACGGGCAATCTCGTCGGAGCGGTAGCTGGCGATCAGCCGACGTACGGCGAGGTACACGTTCCTGCCGCGCACGGCGAGGGCGCGCTCCAACGCCGTACGCAGCTCCTCGCTCACGCCGCAAAGCTAGTTGATCACCAGACCACGGAAACCGGTCACTAACGACAGGTTTCCGGCTCCTGGGGTTGTCGTTCGTGACCGGTTATGCCGGGCCGGTTTAGGCCGGGCCGGGCCGTAGCGCTCCCAGCCCTGTCGGAGCAGGGACCGCTCTCGGGCGAGGTCCCAGGCATGCTGCGCCCGGTCGCGGTGGACCGCGCCGTCGTACTCCGGCAGCCGCCGAGTCCCCGCGATCCGCAGGTCGGCTCGGGCCCAGCCGATGCCGTCACCGTTGAGAATGGGGAACTGCGCTACAACCGGGACCTCGCAGAGCTGGTGTAGAGGCCGCAGCGGCCACTCACCGAGCGCGCGGGGCTTAGCCCGATGTGGGCCGGGGGTCGGGGAAGGCGTCGACAGCCGGGTGGGTGACGATGGCGCGGCGGTCGGTGCCGTCGGCGTCGACTACCCACACGTTGTCCAACCGTCCGGTCACCGGGTCGGAGAAGGTCTGGAAGACCAGCTGCGACCCGTCGGAGGTCCACTTGGGGAAGACGTCGTCGAGGCCGTCTGGGTGAGCGGTGAGTGGTGTGACGTTGCCGCCGTCGGGATCCATCAGGTAGAGGTCTTGGCTGTCCTGCCGGCCGGCTCGGTTGCTGCTGAACGCGATCCGATCACCGTCTGGGGACCATTCCGCGCCGCTGTCGAAGACGCCTTCCTCGGTTGTGGTGAGCCGGCGTACGTCGGTGCCGTCCGGGCGCATCCGGAAGATCTCGACGTTGAAGTCGTTGACCCGGTTGCTGGTGAAGGTGATGAACTGACCGTCGGGTGAGAACGCCGGTTCGTTGTCGAAGACGAAATCCTCGGTGGTGGTGAGCCGGGTCTGGTTGCGGCCGTCGGCGTCCATCACCCAGATCTCGAGTTCGCCGCCGGTGCGGTTGCTAGCGAAGGCGATCCGCTGCCCGTCCGGTGACCAGGCCGGCGCCACGTCGCTTGCCGGGGATCCGTCCGGCGCGACGCTGTTGCGAGTGA
>JACCZY010000075.1 GCA_013695685.1 Geodermatophilaceae bacterium
GGTGTGGGCGCTGCACGACGCCGTGGCCGAACATCTGCGGCCGGCGGTCCTGCTCGGTGCGTTCGTAGGGCTGCGTACGGCCGAGGTGTGCGGGTTGCGGATTGCCGACGTGGACTTCATGCGCGGCATCGTGCGGCCCACGGTGCAGTGGCCGGGACTGGAGTTGAAGACTGAGATATCCCGTACGCCGGTGCCGATCCCCTCTGAGCTTGCGGTGCAGCTCTCCGCCGCGGTGGCGCAGTGGGGCAGCGACCACATGGTGACGAACGGGATCGGGGGTCCGTCGTCGCCGTGGGCGATCGAGCGTGCGATGCGGTCGGCTCGCCGGAAGGTCGACGGCTTGCCCGAGGGGTTCCGGTTCCACGATCTGCGGCACTACCTGGCCAGTCTCCTCATCGGTTCGGGCCTTGACGTGAAGGTCGTGCAGTCCCGCCTGCGGCATGCCAGCGCGAGCACGACGCTGGACTGCTACGGGCACATGTGGCCCGACGCCGACGAGTCCGCACGGGCCGCCGTTGGCGCTGTGCTCGCAGCTCGTGCGGACTGTGTGCGGACTGGCGCACCGGCTGTTGGGTAAACGCGCAGGTCAGAGCCGTGTCCGGCTCACATGTCGTAGTACATCGCGAATTCGTGCGGATGCGGGCGCAGCCGGATTGGGTCGATCTCGTTGACCCGCTTGTAGTCGATCCAGGTCTCGATCAGGTCCTCGGTGAACACCCCACCGTCCATCAGGTACTCGTGGTCGGCTTCGAGGTTGTCCAGGACTTCCGCGAGGGTGCCCGGCACCTGCGGCACCGAGCGGGCCTCCTCGGGGGGCAGCTCGTACAGGTCCTTGTCGATGGGGGCCGGCGGCTCGATCTTGTTCCGGATGCCGTCGAGGCCGGCCATCATCATCGCCGAGAACGCCAGGTACGGGTTGCACGAGGGGTCCGGCACCCGGAACTCCACCCGCTTGGCCTTGGGGTTGTTGCCGGTGATCGGGATCCGACAGCAGGCCGAGCGGTTGCGCTGGGAGTACACCAGGTTGACCGGCGCCTCGTAGCCGGGTACCAGCCGGTGGTAGGAGTTCGTGGTCGGGTTGGTGAAGGCCAGCAGGGACGGGGCGTGGGTGAGCAGCCCGCCGATGTAGAAGCGGGCGGTGTCCGACAGTCCGGCGTATCCGGTCTCGGCGTGGAACAGCGGCTCGCCGTCCAGCCACAAGGACTGGTGCGTGTGCATGCCGGAGCCGTTGTCGCCGAATAGCGGCTTGGGCATGAAAGTCACCGACTTCCCGGCAGCCCAGGCGGTGTTCTTCACGACGTACTTGAACAGCATCAGCTTGTCCGCCGAGTGCAACAGCGTGTCGAACCTGTAGTTGATCTCTGACTGCCCGGCGGTCCCGACCTCGTGGTGGGCGCGCTCGACCTCGATGCCGACCCCGGTCAGCGCCGAACACATGGCGCTGCGCAGGTCCGCATAGTGGTCGTACGGCGAGACGGGAAAGTAGCCGCCCTTGGGGCGGACCTTGTAGCCCTTGTTGCCGCCGTCCTCCTCGCGTCCTGAGTTCCAGGAGCCGGCCACCGAGTCGACGTAGTAGTACCCGGAGTTGATGGTGGTGTCGAAACGCACCGAGTCGAAGATGTAGAACTCCGCCTCGGCACCGAAGTACGCGGCGTCGGCGATGCCGCTGCTGGCGAGGTAGGCCTCGGCCTTTTTCGCCACGTTGCGCGGATCACGACTGTACGGCTCGCGGGTGAATGGGTCGTGGATGAAGAAGTTGATGTTGATCGTCTTCTCGATGCGGAACGGGTCGAGCACGGCGCTGGTGTAGTCCGGCAGCAGCAGCATGTCCGACTCGTGGATCATCTGGAACCCGCGGATCGACGACCCGTCGAAGGCCAGTCCTTCGGCGAAGAGGTCGTCGATGGCACCGGCCGCCGGAATCGTGAAGTGCTGCATCAGACCGGGAAGGTCACAGAACCGTACGTCGATGTAGCGGACATCGTTTTCCTTGACGTACGCGATGACGTCGTCAGGGCTTGCGAACATGCGTCCTCCGGTGTGTTCCGTGGTGAGCCCAAGTGTGGCTGTCGGGACGGTATGTCCGGCGCATTGCCCGACAGTGTCTGGACTGTTTCGGCAGCGTTACGAGCCGCTACCGGCGGCGCAGCGTCCGCTGGCTCACGCTGAGATTCGCCCCCTTGGGCATCGGCCCCTGCGGGATGGGCATCTTCGGCCCGCCGAGTGCGGACAGCCGCCGTTCCAGCGTGTTCACCTGCCCGGCGGTGATGTTGCGCGGCAGCTTGGTCAGGTGCGATCCCAACTTCTTGAGCGGCACCTGCCCCTCGTCGTCACCGACCACGATGTCGTAGATCGGGACGGTGCCGACGACGCGGGCTACCTTCTTCTTCTCCTGCGCTAGCAGGCCCTTCGCCCGGTGCGGGACCCCCTCGGCGACCAGCATGACCCCCGGCCGGCCGAGCACCCGGTGTACGGCGTCCAGCTGGGAGTTGCCCGCCACGCCGGGGGAGATCCGCCAGTCACCGCGCATCCCCTGCAGTACCCACGCCGCCGCTCCGGCTTGCCCCTCGACCTGCCCGAACGCCGCTCGCTGAGCCCGCCGGCTGAAGACGATCAACGCACCGAGCAGGGCAGCGACGAGGGCCAGCGGCAGGAAGATCCAGGCGTTCCAGAACAGGATCGCGGGCACCTCGATCACCGTGAAGACGACGATCGCGGTGACCAGCATCACCCAGGGCAGCTTCGGGTCGTGCTTCTTGGAGATCGAGTACGCCTGCTTGAACTGCCGTACCCGAGTGCCGCGAGGCGGCTTGCTCGCCTTCTTCGCCGCCCGCCGGGCCTTCCGGTCCGCCGGGGCAGCAGCCCTTCTCGCAGCAGTCGCCATGCCCGGAGTTTACTTGCCGCTCCGGACGTCATCAGGGGCGCTCTGGTCTGCTCGTCCGCCCCGCCGGGCGATGGCCTGACCGTACAACCGCCCAGCCCGGTACGACGATCGCACCAGCGGGCCGCTCATGACCCCGGCGAAGCCGATCCGCTCGGCCTCGTCCTGCAGCAGCGCGAACTCCTCCGGCCGCACCCAGCGCTCGACGGGGTGGTGACGGGGGGAGGGCCGCAGGTATTGCGTGATGGTCAACAGCTCGCAGCCGGCGTCGAACAGGTCCTGCATTGCCGGGACGACCTCCTCGGAGTCCTCACCGAGGCCGAGGATGAGGTTGGACTTCGTCACCAGGCCGTGCGCGCGCGCCGCGTGGATGACCTCCAGCGAGCGTTGATACCGAAAGCCCGGTCGGATCCGCTTGAAGATGCGCGGAACGGTCTCGACGTTGTGCGCCAGGACCTCCGGTGCCGATCCAAAGACCTCGGCCAGCTGCTCCGCGTCGGCGTTGAAGTCGGGGATGAGCAACTCGACACCGCAACCGGGCAGCTGGGCGTGGATCTGGAGCACCGTCTCGGCGTACAGCCAGGCCCCACCGTCGGGAAGGTCGTCGCGGGCTACTCCGGTGACCGTCGCGTACTTCAGCCCCATCGTCGCGATCGATGCGGCGACCCGGCGCGGCTCGTCGCGATCGAGTTCGGCCGGCTTACCGGTGTCGATCTGGCAGAAGTCGCACCGCCGAGTGCACTGGTCGCCGCCGATCAGGAACGTTGCCTCGCGGTCTTCCCAGCACTCGTAGATGTTGGGGCAGCCGGCCGCCTCACAGACGGTGTGCAGGCCCTCGCGGGCGACCAGCGACTTCAGCGCAGTGAACTCCGGGCCGGTGCGCAGCCGGGTCTTGATCCAGTCCGGCTTGCGCTCGATCGGAGTCTGCGCGTTGCGCACCTCCAACCGCAGCATCCGGCGGCCGTCAGGCTGAACAGCTGTCACTGTGCCGACTTTACGCGGACTGCCGATCGGAGGGCGGCGAGCAGCGCGGCCACCCCTGAACGACGCCGAGCGACTGCGCGCTACTGCTGGCTGTGCCCGGCTTGCCCGTCGATACCTTCGGTGCCGTCGATCTCGTCAGTGCCGGTGCCGGTGGCGGTGGCGGTCGCGGTGCCGGTCGCGGTGGCGGTACCGGGCTGGGTGTCCACGTTTCCCGTCGTACCGGTCGGACCGGCCGTCGTCGGTGGGGGAGACGGCGGTGGAGGTGGTGGCGGCGGCGGGCTCGTCACGCTGGGCCTTGGCGCTTGCGAGTCCGAGCGCCGGCGGAGGACTGCGGAGACTGCGGCACCGAAGCCGAGGGCGACCAGCAGCCACGGCCAGCGCCGTGCCTTCTTCTCCCCGTGCGCACGGGCGACGGCCGCGTCGCGGCGGCTTCCGGCTTCGCGCCCGAGCCGCTTCGCCTGCTTGCGGTCCTCCTTGGCGGCGCCCTTGAGCTGCTTGCGGACGTCCTTCGTGGTGGACTTCGCGCGCGTGCGGGCGTCCTTGGCTCTGGTCGCCGCCTCCTCACGGGCGTCCGAGACCTGCGTGCGCACGTCTGCGGCGGTCGACTTGGCCTGCTTGTGCGCCTTGCGCCTATGGGCCTCGACCGTGGCGGCGGCCGAACCGGCGGTGGCGACCGCCTTGTCCCACTGCGGGGCGACGGCTTCACGCGCGCTGGCGACCGCCTCGGCAGCGGCTTCCCGGGCGCTGTCCACCCGCGGGGCCAAGGCCTCCCGAGCGGCCTCAACCCGCGGGGCCAGCGCCTCGCGTGCTGCCTCGACCCGCGGAGCGATGGCCTCGCTGGCGCCCGCGGCCGCCTGGCTGGCGGCCACCCGCAGGTGGGCGAGCCCCTCGCCGAACTCATCACCGATCACTTGACTACGGGTCTTCCTATGGATGCCCAGCACGATGGCCTCTCCTCAAACTCGATGTCGTCCTATCCTGCCCTGTCGTTGGCCGGATGACCACGCAAGGGTGTGCGGCGCGGGCTAGCGTTGACGGATGGACCTGCGGATCTTCACCGAACCCCAGCAGGGCGCGAGCTACGACGACCTGCTCACCGTCGCACGCGCCACCGAGGACGCCGGCTACGACGGCTTCTTCCGCTCCGACCACTACCTGGTGATGGGCGACGGCGACGGGCTGCCGGGACCAACCGACGCCTGGACGTCGCTGGCGGGGTTGGCCCGCGACACCAGCCGGATCCGGCTCGGGACGCTGGTCAGCCCGGCGACATTCCGGTGGCCCGGCGTGCTGGCGATCCAGGTGGCGCAGGTGGACCAGATGAGCGACGGCCGGGTCGAACTCGGGCTCGGCGCCGGCTGGTACGAAGCTGAGCATGCGGCGTACGGCATCGACTTTCCGGACCTCGGCGAGCGTTTCGACCGGTACGCCGAACAATTGGAGCTGATCACCGGCCTCTGGGACACCGCCGCCGGGGAGCGCTACTCCTTCGCCGGCACGTACTACGCCGTCACCGACTCGCCGGGCCTGCCGAAGCCGGTCCAGCAGCCGCATCCGCCGATCATCGTGGGTGGCAGCGGAAAACGGCGCACGCCGCAACTGGCGGCTCGCTTCGCCGACGAGTTCAATGCCAACTTCGTGAACCCCGACAAGAGCCGGGAACTCTTCGAGCGGGTCCGGGCCGCGTGTGGCGAGATCGGGCGGGATCCGGGCACGCTGCGCCTGTCCAACGCCCTCGTCGTCTGCTGCGGACGCGACGAGGCGGAGTTTCGCGACCGCGCGCAGCGAATCGGCCGCGAACCGGACGAACTGCGGGAGAACGGCGTCGCCGGTACGCCGCAGGAGTGTGTCGACGCACTGGGCCGCTTCGCCGACGCGGGCTCACAGCGGGTGTACCTGCAGTTGCTGGACTTCACCGATATCGATCAGATCGAACTCGTTGCCGCCGATGTCGCACCGCAACTCAGATAACGCGCCAACTCAGATAACGCGCCGC
>JACCZY010000100.1 GCA_013695685.1 Geodermatophilaceae bacterium
GCTTCTCGGTGGAGCGGACGAAGTACTTGATGTTCTCGAAGTCGATCCCGGACAGGTCCGAGCCCCAGGTCGGCATCGGCTTCTTGTAGAAGAGCTTCAGGCCCTTGAGCCGGCGCTGCAGCATCCAGTCCGGCTCGTTCTTCAGCGCGGAGATGTTGCGCACCACATCTTCGGACAGGCCACGCTTGGCCAGCGCACCGGCGGCATCGGAGTCCGCCCAGCCGAACGCGTAGCGGCCCATGGCATCGATCTGCTGGTCCTGCGTCAGCACGGCGGGCAGCGACTCGTGGGTGGTGGTCATCTAGGTGTCCTCCGGGAGGGGATGCGCGATGGCGGTGCCGGTGGGATGTACGTCGTGCAGACACCGTCGCCGTGGGCGATGGTGGCCAGGCGTTGGACGTGCGTGCCGACCAACCGGCTGATCACCTGGGTCTCGGCCTCGCACAGCTGGGGGAACTCGGCGGCGACGTGCGCCACCGGGCAGTGGTGCTGGCACAGCTGGCCGCCGGCGGCGATCGCCGAGGCACTGGCGGCGTACCCCTCGCGGGTCAGCGCCTCGGCCAGCGCCTCCGCCCGGGCCAGCGGGTGCTCGGGTGAGTCCGAAGCTGCGCTGTCCATGGCGTCGCGGCAGCGCTCCTCCAAGCCGGTGACGCGCTCCGCGGTGAACCGGGCGACGGCCTCCGCGCCCTCGCTGGCGGCGATGTGCCGGAGCGCGGCAAGAGCAAGATCGTCGTACGCGTGCGGGAAGCCGGCTCTGCCCTGCTCGCTGAGGGCGTAGCGGCGGGCCGGCCGGCCACGACCCCGGTTGGCGTTGACCGCTCCGACCCGCTCGTCGACCCGCCCCTGCGCCATCAGCGAGTCGAGGTGGCGGCGTACGCCGGCCGGCGACATGCCGAGCAGGGCGGCGAGGTGAGCGGCGGTCAGCGGGCCGCGTTCCAGCAGGAGCCGGGTCACCCGATCGCGCGTGCGGACGTCGTTCGTCCGCTCCGGGAGGGTGGCCGCTGATTTCACAACACAAGTGTGACGTATATGCGCGCAGGATGCCAGCGGATGCGTCGGCCGATCGCTCCGAGACGTCGACCACTCCTAGAATTGACCACTGTGGAACCCCCCGCCGTCGAGGTCGCCGGCCTCACCAAGCGGTACGGCGACATCCCGGCGCTCGACGGTGTGTCGTTCGAGGTGCCGGTGGGCGCCGTGGTGGCGCTGTTGGGGCCGAACGGAGCGGGTAAGACCTCCGCCGTGGAGATCTGTGAGGGCTTCCGCCGACCGGACGCCGGCGCGGTCCGGGTGCTGGGGTTGGATCCGCGCCGTGACGCTGGCAACCTGCGCCCGCGCGTCGGGGTGATGCTGCAGGGCGGCGGCGCCTACCCGGGCGCACGGTGCGGTGAGATGCTCCGGCTGGTTGCCTCCTTCGCGCGGCGCCCGCACGATCCAGCGAAGCTCCTGGAAGCCCTCGGCCTCGGCTCGGTCGCCGGCACGCCGGTCAAGCGGCTCTCCGGCGGGCAGCGCCAGCGGCTCTCCCTCGCGATGGCGATCGTCGGCCGGCCGGAGCTGGTCTTCCTGGACGAGCCGACGGCCGGCCTCGACCCCGCGGCGAGACATGCGACCTGGGAGGTGGTCCAGGGACTGCGCCGCGACGGCGCCACCGTCGTACTCACCACCCATTTCATGGACGAGGCCGAACGACTCGCCGACGCCGTCGTCGTGCTAGATCACGGCCGGGTCGTCGCGCAGGGCAGCCCGAGTGAGCTGACGAAGGCCGGTGTGGCGGGGCAGGTGACGTTCCGGGCCCCGGCCGGGTTGGACGTGGTGACCCTTGCCGGCGCGCTGCCGGACGGGGCGTCGGTGAGTGAACCCAGGCCCGGTCACTACCTGGTCGAGAGCCCGGTCGACCCCGCTCTGCTGGCGGCACTCACCGGATGGTGCGCCCGGCAGGACGTGCTGGCTGAGGACCTGCGGGTGCAGCGGCGCAGCCTGGAGGACGTGTTCCTGGAACTCACCGGCCGGGAACTGCGGCCATGACCGGCCCCGGCAAGCGTCGAGTGCGGGGAAATCAACCCCTCCCCGTGGCAGGAGACGTCGCTTTCCCCGATCTCGACGCGAGACTGCCCGATTTCACCCCCGACCCCGGTACGGCGCCGTTGCCGCGGATGCTGCTCGCCCAGGCGGCCATCGAGTTGCGGCTGGCGCTGCGGCATGGCGAGCAGATCCTGCTCACCCTGATCATCCCGGTACTGCTGACGCTGCTGCTCGTCCTCGGTTCCCTCGTCGCGACCGACGGCTCCAGCCGGGCCGACTACTTCCTGCCCGGCATCCTGGCGCTCGCCGTGGTGTCCTCGGCGTTCACCGGGCTGGCGATCGCCACGGGGTTCGAGCGCAAGTACGGCGTACTGAAGCGGCTCGGCGCGACCGCGATGCCCCGCTCGGTACTGCTCGGCGGCAAGACGCTCGCCGTACTCGGCATCGAGGCCCTGCAGTTGGCCGTGCTCAGCGTGCTCGGGCTGGCCCTGGGCTGGCAGCCGCGAGGGACGGTCGTCGGCGCCGCGGTGATCGTCTTGCTGGGTACGGCGGCGTTCGCCGGTCTCGGCCTGCTGCTGGCCGGGACGTTGCGGGCGGAGGCGACGCTGGCCGCGGCGAATCTGGTGTGGTTCCTGCTGCTGCTCGGCGGCGGCTTGCTGCTGCCGTTGTCCCGGCTGTCGGACTCCGCTGCGGCCGTGCTGCAGTTCCTCCCCAGCGCCGCGCTCGCCGACGGGCTGCGCGCGGTGTTCCAGGATGGATCGGCGTTGCCGGCGCAGCCGGCTTTCATCCTGCTTGCCTGGTCGGTGCTCGCGTTCGCCGCGGCGGTGCGGTGGTTCCGATGGGAATGAGCGGCATCTGGGTACGCCGGCTGGCGCTCGCTTCGGTGGTGGCCAATGTCGGCATCATCGTGACCGGCGGGGCCGTCCGGCTCACTGCCTCTGGGCTGGGTTGCCCCACCGTCCCGTACTGCACCGAGGACAGCTTCGTGCCCACCCGGGAGCTTGGCGCGCACGGGGTGATCGAGTTCGGCAACCGGACCCTGACAGGCGTCATAGGCCTGGTTGCCGTCGCGACAGTCGTCGCGGTGTGGCGCGACCGGCCACGCCGACGGGACCTGGTCGGCCCGGCCGTCGCGTTGCTTGTCGGCATCCCGGCGCAGGCCTTGCTCGGCGCGGTCACCGTGCTGACCGGACTGAATCCGTGGACCGTGATGGGGCACTTCCTGCTGTCCATGATCCTCATCGCCGCCGCTGTGGTTCTGTGGGTCCGCAGCACTGAGTCACCCGGTCCGACCGCGGCCGTCGTGCCGCCCCCGCTGCGGCTGCTCACCCGCGGCCTGCTCGCGGTGCTTGCGGTGGTCCTGCTGCTCGGGACGGTCGTCACCGGCACCGGACCGCACGCCGGGGACCCGGAATCCCCCCGGATGGGCTTCGACCTGGCTGTCGTGAGTCAGCTGCACGCCGACGCCGTACTGCTGTTGATCGGTCTCACCGTTGCGCTGTGGGCGGGGCTGCTGGCGGTGCGGGCGCCGGAGCGGGTACGCCGGGCCGCCGTGGCGCTGATCGTGGTGGAGCTGGCGCAGGGTCTGATCGGCTTCGTGCAGTACTTCACCGACCTGCCGGTGCTCCTGGTGGGCTTCCATCTGCTCGGGGCAGCGCTGGTCACCGTTTTCGCCGTGCGGCTGTACCTGACCATGCGATCCCGGCTGCCGGTGGCGGAGCAGGCGTTAGCTGTCACTAGGGCGAATTTCGCATGATCGGATGCGGCTTCGGTCAACTCGTGGCCGAATGCACATCCAATGACGCCAACCCGGGCGTCCCGTCGTACTGGCTCCTGGACCCGACCGAGCCGGCGACGGAGCCTTCCACGCCGAGCGGCCGTTCGCCGTGACGGTGGTCGCGGCCCGGCTGCTGGACGGGCTCCGGCCGGGTTGAGGTAGGCCTGGCGGTAACCGGGATCAGAGCAGGACGACGGCGTCGACCGCGATCGCGACGAAGAGGATCGTGAGGTAGCTGATCGACAGGTGGAACAACCGCATCGGAGCGGCGTCGTCCCCCCGGCGGACCCGCGCCAGCAGCCGGTGGGCCTCGACCAGGAACCAGCCGCCCGCGACCAGCGCCGCGACCCCGTAGATCCACGAGCTGTCCAGCACCCACAGGACCAGTGAGGTGGCCACCATCAACCACGAGTAGCCGACGATCCGCCGCGCCACGACCAGCGGCGTGGCGACGACGGGAAGCATCGGTACGCCGGCGGCCGCGTAATCCTCCCGGTAGCGCATCGCCAGTGCCCAGAAATGCGGCGGCGTCCAGAAGAAGATGATCGCGAACAGCACCAGCGCGGCCCAGGACAACTCTCCCGTAACCGCGGACCAGCCGATCAGTACCGGCATGCAGCCGGCCGCGCCACCCCAGACGATGTTCTGCGACGTACGCCGTTTGAGGCCAAGGGTGTAGACGAAGACGTAGAACAGGATTGCGGTGACCGACAACGCCGCCGACAGCAGGTTGGTGGTGACCGCCAGCCAGAGGGTCGACACCACGGCCAGCGTGACCCCGAACGTCAGCGCCGCCGCCGGCGAGACGACGTGCGTCGCCAGCGGCCGCGACTCGGTGCGGTGCATGACCCGGTCGATGTCACGGTCGACGTAGCAGTTGAGCGTGTTCGCCGCCCCGGCCGACAGCGAGCCGCCGATGAGGGTCGCAGCGATCAGCCACAGGGAGGGAACTCCGCGGGCGGCCAGCAACATGGTCGGCACGGTGGTGACCAGCAGCAACTCGATGATCCGCGGCTTGGTCAGTGCGACGTACGCGCGCAGGACGGTTCCGGCGGTGCGTGGCCGAGCGCCGGCGCGGTTTTCTACTGTGGTCATGACGAGGGCACTCTATCTCTGACACACCGCTGTCAGCTCGCACCCTGGCCGGATCCCCCGCGCACTCCCCCGCTGCTGGGCGGTGGCCCGGGCTAGGGTGGCTCACGATGAGTCCCGCCTGATTCCTGCGGTTCCGTCGGGGCCCGAATGGGCACGTCGGGAGTGTCGGAATACCCAAAGCCTCGAGGAGAATCGGCGTGACCGGTAAGCCATCCGCCCCCCAGCCCACGCTTCCTGAGGGCTGGGACGCTCTCGACCGCAAGGCCGTCGACACGATCCGGGTGCTGGCGATGGACGCTGTGCAGAAGGTGGGCAACGGCCACCCTGGTACGGCGATGAGCCTCGCGCCCGCCGCGTACCTGCTCTTCCAGAAGGTGCTGCGGCACGACCCGCAGGACCCCAACTGGGCCGGCCGGGACCGGTTCATCCTGTCCAACGGCCACTCCAGCCTGACCCTCTACATCCAGCTCTACCTCTCCGGCTATGCGATGGAACTCGGCGACCTCAAGGCGCTGCGGACCTGGGGGTCCAAGACGCCCGCCCACCCCGAGCACTGGCATGTCCCCGGAGTGGAGACGACCACCGGCCCACTCGGGCAGGGCGTGGGCAACGCGGTCGGAATGGCGATGGCGGCCCGGCGTGAACGCGGCCTGCTCGACCCGGACGCACCCGAGGGCGAGAGCCCGTTCGACCACATGATCTGGTGCTTCGCCTCCGACGGCGACATGCAGGAGGGCGTCAGCTCCGAGGCGTCCTCGCTGGCCGGGCACCAGCGGCTGGGCAACCTCGTCCTGGTGTACGACGACAACCAGATCTCGATTGAGGACGACACATCGGTCGCGCTCAGCGAGGACGTCGGAGCGCGGTACGCCGCCTACGGCTGGCACGTGCTGCACGTCGACGACGGCGAGGACATGCAGGCGCTGGACCGCGCCTATGACGCGGCCAAGGCCGAGACGAATCGCCCGACGATCATCGTCCTGCGCACGATCATCGCCTGGCCGGCGCCGAACGCGCAGAACACCGGTAAGGCTCACGGCTCCGCGTTGGGCGCCGACGAGGTTGCGGCCACCAAGAACATCCTCGGCTTCGACCCCGACAAGACCTTCGACGTGGACCCCGAGGTGCTGGCCCGAGCCCGCGACGTGAGCCGCCGTGGGCACGAGACCCGGATGGCGTGGCAGGAGGCCTACGACGACTGGGCCCGGGAGAATCCCGACCGCTTCGCGTTGCACGAGCGCATGAAGGAACGCCGGCTCCCCGACGGCTGGGCCGACGCCATCCCGGCTTTCGACCCCGACGACAAGGGGATGGCGACCCGCAAGGCCTCCGGGGAGGTGCTCGCCGCGCTCGCCGACGTACTGCCGGAACTGTGGGGCGGATCGGCCGACCTCGCGGAGTCCAACAACACCACGATGGGTGGCGCCCCGTCGTTCCTGCCGGCCGAGCACCAGACCAAGATGTTCCCCGGCGGGCCGTACGGGCGGACCCTGCACTTCGGCATCCGTGAGCACGCCATGGGCTCGGTGATGAACGGGATCACCCTGCACGGTGGGACGAGGGTGTACGGCGGGACGTTCCTCGTGTTCAGCGACTACATGCGCCCCCCCGTCCGGCTGGCCGCGCTGATGGGAATCCCGGTCACCTACGTGTGGACGCACGACTCGATCGGGCTCGGCGAGGACGGCTCCACGCACCAGCCGATCGAGCACCTCGCGGCGTTGCGCGCGATCCCCGGGCTGGACGTCGTACGCCCGGCCGACGCCAACGAGACCGCCGTCGCGTGGCGGACGATCCTGGAGCACACCGACCGCCCGGCGGGGCTGTGCCTGACCCGGCAGAACGTGCCCGTGCTGGACCGGTCGAGCCTTGGCTCGGCCGACGGCGTCGCCAAGGGCGGTTACGTGCTCGCCGAGGCCGAGGGCGGCACCCCGCAGGTGATCCTCATCGGCACCGGCTCCGAGGTGCACATCGTCCTGGACGCGAGGGATCTGCTGCAGGCCGACGGAATAGCCGCCCGAGTGGTGTCCTTGCCGTGTGTGGAGTGGTTCCGCGCGCAGGATCAGGCCTACCAGGACGAGGTCATCCCCCCGTCGCTCAAGGCTCGGGTGAGTGTTGAGGCCGCAGTGGGCATGGGATGGCGGGACTTCGTCGGTGACGCCGGCCGGATCGTCAGCCTGGAGCACTTCGGCGCCAGCGCGGCGTACACCGTGCTGTACGAGGAGTTCGGAATCACTCCGGGCGCAGTAGCAGACATGGCCAGGGAAAGCATCGCCGCGACAGTAGGAGACGAGAGAAGATGACACAGAACCCCCGACTTGCCGAGCTGTCCGAGCAGGGAGTGGCGGTGTGGCTCGACGACCTATCCCGGGACAGGCTGGACTCCGGCAATCTCGCCGAGCTCGCCGACACGATGAGCGTCGTCGGGGTCACCACGAACCCGACGATCTTCGCGGCGGCCATCAGCGGCTCGAAGCTTTACAACGACCAGCTCGGTGACCTCGCTGCCCGTGGAGTCGACGTCGAAGAAGCTGTCCGGATGATCACGACGTACGACGTGCGCTGGGCCTGCGACCTGCTCGCCGACGTCGCGCAGCGCACCGGGAGGGACGGCCGGGTGTCGATCGAGGTCGACCCGAGGCTCGCGCACGACTGCGACGTCACCTTCGCCGAGGCCCGCCAGCTGTGGTGGCTGGTGGACCGCCCGAACCTTTTCATCAAGATCCCGGCCACCGAGGACGGCATTCCGGCGATCACCAAGGCCATCGCCGAGGGGATCAGTGTGAACGTCACCCTGATCTTCTCGATCGAGCGCTACAAGCAGGTCATGGACGCCTATTTGAACGGGCTGGAGGAGCGCGCCGAGAACGGCGGCTCGTTCGACGGCCTGGAGTCCGTTGCGTCCTTTTTCGTGTCCCGCGTCGACACCGAGATCGACAAGCACCTGGAAAAAGCCGGCGCGGACAAGGACCTGCTCGGCAAGGCCGGCATCGCGAACGCGCAGCTGGCATACCAGGCCTACGAGGAGGTCATCGGCTCCGACCGCTGGAAGGCCCTGGCCGCACAGGGCGCGCATGTGCAGCGGCCGCTGTGGGCCTCGACCGGGGTGAAGAA
>JACCZY010000114.1 GCA_013695685.1 Geodermatophilaceae bacterium
CGCGACGACCAGCGCGGCCGGCGGATCCCAGTCGAAGACGCCGCACCCGGCCGGAGTCGCCGGGCCGACCATCCCGCGGACGAACAGGTACTGCACCCCACCCAGATGTACCGCCGGATCGTACGCCGGCTGCCGCCACCGCAGGTACCGGTGCAGCGCCACGCAGTACAGCAGCGCCTGCAACGGGTAGTGCGCCCGCAGCATCTCCGCCGCCATCGCCGCCCGCGTGTAGTGCAGCGCCGTCAGATCCCCGCGGGCGAGCCGATTCGTCTTGTAGTCCACGACGACGTACCGCGGTCCGTCCAGGCGCAGCACCATGTCGATCGACCCGGACAGATACCCCCGCAGCGCCGGAGCCTCGATCGAGGCCAGGAGATCGGCGTACGGCGCAAGCACGTCGGAAGCCGGCAACATCTCCCGCAGCAACAGGGCGACGCGCCGCAACGTCACGTCAGCACCGAAGGGCGCGTCACCACCGGCCAGCGGGAACTCGAACGTCAGCTCGGCGAGCCGGTCACCCGGCGCGACGTCGGCCAACGTCCCCGGACCCAGCGGCGTACGCAGCACCGGCAGCAGCGCGTCGGCCAGGGCGACCGGGTCGACGTCGGCGAGCTGACCGGCAACCGCTTCCCGACAGCGCCGCATCAGCTCATCCGGAAGCGATAAGGCAGAGGTGTCGACGGTCTCCAGCACCTTGTGCACCAAGGTGCCGAAGGCAGCGCCGCTGGGCAGCTCGTTCATCGTCGACAGCGGACCGCCAGCAGCAACGTCAACAGCCGGCAGCTCGTAGGGTTCGTCGGTCTTGCCGGGCTGCTCCGCCTCGCTGCCGACCCCCGGTGAGCTGTGCACCGATGCGGTCAGCGAGGAGTACGACGTACGCCGCCACTCGGTGTCCAGCGACCGGTCGAAGCGGGCAGCGGTCAACGTGGCGGGCTCAGGCTTCACCGGAGCCCAGCGCAACGCGACCGCCGGCCCCACGATCTCGTGTACGACGTTCGGCCCGGTCGCCCATGCTGTCAGCCGCGCGGTCGCGATGTCGTCCTGCGGAGCGGCCGCCCGAGCGCTGGGTTCAGGTTCACCGGAGCTGCGTCCCATCAGCAGGCGTTGCAACGGCGCGCCGGAGGTCTGCGCGCCGGGCGCCCACCAGGCGACGACCTGAGACTGTGCGCGGGTTAGCGCGACGTACAGCAGCCGCAGCTCCTCGCCGGCCTCCTCCGCGTCGTGGATCGCCTTGCGTCGGTTGTATCCGGGCCCGCCGGGGCCGCCGATGTCGCGGACCCGCGCACCGTCCGCGTCGTGCAGCAGCAGAGTCGTCAGGTCAGGTCTCTTGGCACCGTCCCAGGCGAACGGCACGTACACGATCGGGAATTCCAGGCCCTTGCTCCCGTGCACGGTGACGACCTGGATGGCGGCGGCGTCGCTCTCCAGCCGGCGGCTGCGATCGGCGGTGTTCGCCAGCGACGGGACCGTGAGGCGCTGGTCGAGCCACACCGTGAGCGCCGTCAGTCCGAGGGCGTCGTCCACCGCCGCCCGGTTTAGCGTCTGCGCCAGGTGCCGCAGGTCGGTCAGCGTCCGTTCCCCCGAGGACAGGTGGAGCAGCCGCTCCTCCAGCCGCGTCTGGGTGGCGAGCCGCTCGAACACCGCCGCGAAGCCAGCCGCCGCGAACAGCGCGGCCCACTCCCGCAGCCACACGCCGACCTCGGCGATCTGCTCGTCGGTGGCGTTCGCGAGGTCGGCTGCAGTCCACCCGAGCAGTGACGTCAGTGCCGCGAGCCGGACCCGCCCGGCACGCTGGGGCTGCTCCATCGCCTGCAGCACCCGCAGCCAGTCGGTCGCGCTCGGCGTCTCGAACACGCTCGTGCTGGTTCCGAGCACCCACGGAAGTCCCGCCCGGTCCAGAGCTGCGCACACGTAGGTGATCTGCTTCGCCGTACGTGCGAGTACGGCGAGGTCGCCGGGCTCGACCGGCCGTCCGTCCAGCTCCGTTCCGCTGTCGAGTAGCCGGACCACATCGGCGGCCAGGTCACCGGCGACCCTCTCGCGCAACGCGGGAACGTAGGGATATCCGTTGTTCGACAACGGCGGCTCTCGCAGGACTTGTCGCAGGCGGAACGGGACCTGCCCCGGCAGTCGGCTCTGGTCATGGTTGGACTCGACCGGGTGTACGACGATGTCAGGGTGGCCCAGGGCTGCCCCGCCGTACAGCTGGTCGAGTGCCTGCAGCAGCCCGGGGTCGCTGCGCCAGTTGACCGACAGCGTCTGGTGAGTGTCGGCCAGCCGCACCGCGTCGAGGTAGCTGCGCACCTCGGCGCCGCGAAAGGCGTAGACGGCCTGCTTCGGGTCGCCGATCAGGATCAAGGTGGTGGTGGCGTGAAAGGCACGGCGCAGTACCTCCCACTGAACCGGGTCGGTGTCCTGGAACTCATCGACCAGTACGACGCGGTACCGCTCGCGGATCCGCTCGGCCGCCGCCGCGCCGCGTTCGGGATCGGCCAGCACATCGCGCAGCAGCACCAACAGGTCGTCGAAGTCGCGCACGCCGCGCTGCCGCTTGCGTCGTTCGACCTCGACGCGGGCAGCGGTCGCGATCGCCACCCGCTGACCCGCCCCGGTGTCACCGGCGCCCTGTGGTTCCAGCCGGGCCTGCCGGTCGCGCACCGCCTCGCGGGCCACCTCCCGCGCGCTCTTCGGCGACAGCTTCGGCGTGGTGGAGTCGTGGCCGGCGTACTCCTGGAGGAACAGGTCGTCGACCACCTCGATGACCACGTCGTCGGCCTCCTCGACGAGGGACACGCCGGCCTCGCGTTCACCGGCGACACCGAGGCCGTCGAGCATCCGCTGGCAGAAGCTGTGCGTGGTCGC
>JACCZY010000128.1 GCA_013695685.1 Geodermatophilaceae bacterium
CCGACCACCCGACGCTCCAGCCAGATCGTGAACAGGGTCATCAGCACCAGGATCGCGAAGACGGCAACGACCTTGATGAGGATGATCCACCAGACGTCGTTCCCGAAATCTTCCAGCGTGGGCATCAGATCACCGCCTTGCTGATGGCTACGACGTCGCCGGGTGCCGAGCCGAGACCGGCGCGTACGGCCGAGCCCGGTGACTTCATCGGCACCCACACGACGCGGTCAGCCATCACCGTGATGACCAGCGGCAGCATGATGGAGCCGAGCCGGCCGGTGAGGGTGACCAGGTCGCCCGCGCCGGCGCCGATCTCGCCTGCGGTGGCCGGGGACAACCGGAGCACGGGGCGACGTGAAGTGCCGGCGAGGTTGGGCTCGCCGTCCTGCAGCGAGGCCTCGTCCAGCAGCATCCGCCAGGAAGCAAGGATGGCTTGCCCCCGCCGAAGGTCGGGCGGTCCCGGCCGCAGTCCGGCAGGCGGGGCGCTACGGGAGTCGACCGTGGCATTGGAGCCGCCGGCGAGCAGCCGGCGAAATTCATGCAGCGCCGCCTCCGGGGTCGGCAAGGCAAGGTCGACGTCCATCTCGTCGGCCAGGCCGTGCAGGACCCGGGCGTCGGACAGGGCGCCGGTGCCGCGCAGGGTCTCCTCGAACGGCCGGTGCCGACCCTCCCAGGTCAGGTAGGTGCCGGACTTGTGCACCGCCGGCGCCACGGGGAGCACGACGTCGGCCCGTTCGGTCACTGCTGAGCGCCTGATCTCCAGGCTGACCACGAACCCGGCGGCATCCAGTGCCGCCACCGCCGTACCCGGGTCGGGCAGGTCGGCGGGATCGACGCCACCGACAAGGAGACCACCCAGTGCGCCGACCCGGGCGGCGGCCAGGATCTCCGAGGTGTCCCGCCCGGCCGCAGTGGGCAGATTGGCTGACCAGAGAGCTCGCACTGCCGAGCGGGCCTCGTGATCGTCGATCCGACGACCACCCGGGAGCAGTCCGGGCAGCGCGCCGGCCTCGACCGCCCCACGCTCGCCGGCGCGGCGTGGAACCCAGGCCAGCCGGGCGCCGGTCGCTCGCGCCAGTGCGGTCGCGGCAGCCAACGTGCCGGGCAGTTCCGCAGCGCGCTCCCCGACGAGGATCACCGCACCGGGTTGGCGCACCGCCGCCGCCGCGGCCGCTCCCGGTCCCCCGGCGCTGCCGTCGGCAAGAGCATCGAGCACACGGTGCTCGGACCCCGGGGGGGTCAGGAGCACCGTGCAATTCATCTTCGCCGTACCTGCGCTGGCGAACGGCGCTACCGCAAACACCGGCAGACCCCTCGTCCGGTTCGCCTTGCGCAGCCTGAGGAAGACGATGGGCGACTCCTCCTCGGGTTCGAAGGCGACAAGCAGGACGGCGGGCGCTGCCTCAAGGTCGGCGTAGGTGACATCTCGTCGCCCGGCGACAACGGCGGCCAGGAACTCCGACTCCTCGGCGGAGTGCGCACGCGCGCGCATGTCCACGTCGTTCGTGCCGAGGACCACCCGGGCGAACTTCGCATAGGCGTAGGCATCCTCCAGCGTGAGCCGTCCACCGGGCAGCACACCCACGCCACCGGCGTCGCGGGCAACCCGCAGACCCTCGGCGGCGCGCTCGAGCGCCTCCGGCCAGGACGCGGAAACGAGCTCACCGGTCTGCTCGTCACGGACCAGCGGCGTGAGGATGCGGTCTGCCTCGGTGGCGTAGGTGAACGCCCACCGACCCTTGTCGCAATTCCACTCCTCGTTGACCTGCGGATCCTCACCCGCCAGCCGCCGCATCACCTTGCCGCGCCGCCAGTCGGTGCGTTGGGCGCAGCCGGAGGCGCAGTGCTCGCACACCGAGGCCGTGGACATCAGGTCGAAGGGCCGGGCGCGGAAGCGGTACGCCGCACCGGTCAGCGCGCCGACCGGGCAGATCTGCACCGTGTTGCCGGAGAAGTAGCTCTCGAACGGCTCGTCCTCGTAGATGGCCACCTGCTCCAGCGCGCCGCGCTCGAACAGCTCGATGAACGGGTCGCCGGCGATCTGGTTGGAGAAGCGGGTGCATCGGGCGCAGAGGACGCACCTCTCGCGGTCGAGCAGCACCTGTGAGGAGATCGCCAGCGGTTTGGCGTAGGTCCGCTTGACGTCGCGGAAGCGGGACTCCGACCGGCCGTTGCTCATCGCCTGGTTCTGCAGCGGGCACTCGCCGCCCTTGTCGCAGACCGGGCAGTCCAGTGGGTGGTTGATGAGCAGCAGTTCCATCGTGCCCTTTTGCGCCTTGTCGGCGACCCGGCTCGTGAACTGCGTCCGGACCGCCATCCCGTCCGCGACTGCCACGGAGCAGGCGACCACCGGCTTGCGCTGTCCCTCGATCTCGACGATGCACTGCCGGCAGGCACCGATCGGGTCCAGCAGCGGGTGGTCGCAGAACCGCGGGATGTGGATGCCGAGAACCTCGGCGGCGCGGATGATCAGGGTGCCCTCCGGCACGGTGATCTCGAACCCGTCGATGGTCAGCGTCACCTTCTCGACCCCGGCTTCGGCGCCGGTAGCGGTGCCGATGTCGGTGTCGGTGTCGGTGTCGGTGTCGGACGTGGCTGTCACTACGCCGCCCCCACGATCAGCTTGTCGCGTTCGCTTTCGGGCAGCAGCGCGATGTAGTCGTCACGGAAGTACTGGATGGACGACGTGATCGGGCTGGTCGCACCGTCCCCGAACGCACAGAACGAGCGGCCCAAGATGTTGTCACACGTGTCGAGCAGCGTCTCGAGGTCCTCGGCCGTACCCTCGCCGGCGACGAGGCGCTCGAGGATCTGCACCATCCAGTAGGTGCCCTCGCGACACGGCGTGCACTTGCCGCAGGACTCGTGCGCATAGAACTTCGTGAACCGCAGCGTCGCCTTCACTATGCAGTCGGTCTCGTCGAAGATCATCAGCGCGGTGGTGCCGAGCATCGACCCGGCCGCAGCCACCTCGTCGAAGTCCAGCGGTACGTCGAGGTGCGCGGCGGTGAGGAACGGGGTGGACGACCCACCCGGGGTCCAGAACTTGAGCTCGTGGCCCTTGCGCACTCCCCCGGCGATGTCCAGCATCTCGCGCAGCGTCGTACCCATCGGCGCCTCGTACTGGCCCGGGTTCCGGACGCGGCCGGACAGCGAGAAGATCTTCGGCCCGGAGGACTTCTCCGTTCCCATCGACTTCCACCACTGCGCACCGCCGAGGACGATGTAAGGGACGCTGCACAGCGTTTCCACGTTGTTGATGACGGTCGGGCTACCGTAGAGCCCGGCCACTGCCGGGAACGGGGGCTTCAGCCGTGGCTGGCCGCGGTACCCCTCCAGCGAGTCCAGCAGCGCAGTTTCCTCGCCGCAGATGTACGCGCCGGCGCCGGCGTGCACCACCACGTCGAGGTCGTAGCCGGAATCCAGGATGTTCGTGCCGAGGTAGCCGGCCCGGTAAGCCTCGTCGACCGCGTTGCGCACCCGGCGGAGGGCATGCACCGCTTCACCGCGGACGTAGATGACCGCGAAGTTCGCATCGATCGCGTACGACGAGATGATCATGCCCTCGATCAGCGAGTGCGGGTCGGCCATCATCAGTGGCACGTCCTTGCACGTGCCAGGCTCACCCTCATCGGCATTGACAACGAGGTACTTTGGCTTGGCGCCGGCTCCGGTGTCACCCTGCGGGATGAAGCTCCACTTCAGGCCCGTAGGGAAGCCGGCTCCGCCACGGCCGCGCAAGCCGGAGTCCTTGACCAGGGTGATCAGATCTCCCGGCGCCGCAGCCAGCGCCTTGCGCAGCGCGGTGTACCCGTCGAGCTGCTCGTAGCTGGCCAACGACCAGGACCGCGACGCCAGCCAGCGCTTGGTCAGCACCGGGGTGAGCCCCATCGTCACGCCTTCCTGTCGGGGGGATGCCTGTCAGGGGGATGCATGGACCCTCTGGTCCTGGTACGGCGGGCACTCGGCCTACCGCCCGGTTCCCGTGCCTCCTGCGATGCGTCCGGGTCCGCCACCTGGGCACCTGCGGCCTCGGCCTGGTTGTCGGCCTTGCTCTGCGCCTGCTCGCTGGACACCTTCTCCGACGTCTTGCCCTCGGCCGGCTCGGGATCTGCCGGTTCGGGATCTGCCGGCTCCGGCGCCTGCGCGGAGGCCGGCGGGACGATCGGTGTGTCCGCGTCGTAGGCGGGGGGCTCGTCGCCGCGGCGAAGCGCCTCCCGGTTTCCGGCAACTGTCGGTTCCAGGGCGGAGGGACCGTCCACCGCAGCGGCAGCACTCACCGGGTCGGTGAAACCGGCCAGTTCGCGGGAGATCCCCCGGAACGAGCTCAGTGGCGCCCCGCGGGTCGGGTGCGGTCGCTCGCCGCGCTGCAGATCCCTGACCAGGTTGAGCGCGGACTCGGTGTCCTGCTGGTCGTAGAACTCGTAGTTGACGGTCACCACTGGGGCGTAGTCGCAGGCGGCCAGGCACTCGGCGTGCTCCAGGGTGATGTGCCCGTCCGCGGTGGTCTCGTCGTGCCCGACACCGAGGTAGTCGCTCAGGGCGGCGTAGATCTCCTCCCCGCCGAGGAACCCGCACAGCGTGTTGGTACAGACGCTGACGAGGTACTCACCGGTGGGCTGCCGCTTGAACATCGTGTAGAACGTCGAGACGGCGGCGACCTCCGCCTTGGTCAGGCTCAGCTCCTCCGCGCACATCGTCACCCCGTCGGGGGTGACGTAGCCCTGCTCGGCCTGCACCAGGTGCAACATCGGCAGCAGCGCCGAGCGCGGGCGCGGGTACCGGGCGATGATCTCGCGCGCCTCGGCCCGTGTCGTGACGCTGATCGGCGCGACCGAGCGTGCATTCGCGCGGACCTGCTGGCTGGCCCCGACTGCGTCGTCGGTGCGCACCGGCACGTGCCCGGCGACACTCGCCGCGCCGGCGGCTGGTCCGCCGAGCCCGCCGCTGGCGTCCTTGAGCGACTCCCGGCCGCTGGGAAACTCGCTCACGTCCCCGCCGCCGCGGCGGGTGCTGCACTCACGATCATCAGCGGTCGACTCCGCCCATGACCGGGTCGATCGAGGCCACGGACGCGATGACGTCGGCGATCAGACCGCCCTCGCTCAGCGCGGCGGTGGCCTGCAGGTTGATGAAGCTTGGGTCCCGCACGTGCACGCGGTGCGGGCGGGTGCCACCGCCGCTGACCAGGTGCATGCCCAGCTCGCCCCGGGGGGATTCCACCACCGTATAGACCTGCCCGGCCGGCACCCGGAAGCCCTCGGTGACCAGCTTGAAGTGGTGGATCAGCGCCTCCATCGACTGGCCCATGATGTGCTTGACGTGCTCCAGGCTGTTGCCGAGTCCGTCTGGGCCCAAGGACAGTTGCGCCGGCCAGGCGATCTTCTTGTCCTGGATCATCACCGGGCCGGGTTCCAGCCGGTCCAGCGCCTGCCGGACGAGCCGGACGGACTGGCGCATCTCCTCGACCCGGACGACGAAGCGGGACCAGCAGTCACCGTCGTGATGGGTCGGCACCTCGAAGTCGTAGTCCTCATAGCCGAGGTAGGGCTCGGTCTTGCGCAGGTCCCACGGCAGGCCGGCCGC
>JACCZY010000139.1 GCA_013695685.1 Geodermatophilaceae bacterium
GACCCGATCAAGGTGGCCGAAGGCCGCACCCTCGGGGATCCCGAGACCGTCCACTATGGACTGGTCCCGCGCACGAACCGCGGGATCTTCAGCGTCAACGAGCTGCCCGACCTCGCCGAGCGGATCCAGGTGGCGCTGCTCAATGTCCTTGAGGAGCGCGACATCCAGATCCGCGGCTACCGCTTGCGGCTGCCGCTGGACCTGCTGCTCGTCGCCAGCGCGAACCCCGAGGACTACACCAACCGCGGCCGGATCGTCACGCCGCTCAAGGACCGTTTCGGCAGCGAGGTGCGAACGCACTATCCCCTGGACCTGCCCGACGAGATCACGCTGCTGCGCCAGGAGGCGCGAACCACCTGGACGGACGCGGGTGGGCACGAGCGACCCCTGATCCCAGAGCACCTGCTGGACATCATCGCCCGCTACACCCGGCTGGTCCGGGACTCCCAGCACGTCGACCACCGCTCCGGAGTCAGCGCCCGCTTTGCGATCGCGGCACTGGAGACCGTGGCCGCCTCCGCCGTACGCCGGGCTGCGACCACCGGTGAGGAGCGGTCCGCGGCGAGGGTGTGCGACCTGCCGGCAGTGGTGCCCGCGAGCCGTGGCAAGGTCGAATTCGCTGACGCCGGCTCGGATTCCGACGACGAGCGCGAGACCGAGATCCTGAGCCACCTGCTCAGGCGGGCCATCAACGAGACGTTCCGCAGCCGGCTCGGCGGCCTGGACCTGTCCGGCCTGCAGAACCACTTCGAGTCCGGCGAGGTCGTCGAGTCCGGTGACATGGTCACCGGAGAACAGCTCCTCGCCCAGGTCGGGCGGGTGCCCCGGCTGGCGGAGATGCTCGGCCGGCTCGGCGTACCGGAAGGTGAGGAGTCCCCGCAGCAGGCGGCCGCGGCGGTCGAACTCGCCCTGGAGGGCCTGCATCTGACCCGCCGGCTGGCCAAGGACAGCCAGGGCGGCCGGACCGTGTACGGCGCCTGACATGGAGTACCGATACGGCCGGTGGCACGGTGGACCCGATCCGCTCGCGGAGCCGGCCGACGTCGCGGCCACCATCGACGAACTCGGCGACGCCGTGCTGTCCGGCGACGGCCCCGCGGAGGCACTCCGCGCCCTGCTGCGTCGCGGTACGCAGGGCATGCGGGGCCTGGACGAGCTGCGTCGCGAGGTGCGCAACCGGCTGCGTTCGACCCGCCGACGTGGGCGGATGGACGGAACGCTCGAGCAGGTCCGGGAGCTGCTGGACCGAGCGCTCGTTGCCGAGCGGCGCGCCCTGTTCCCCGACCCGGACGACTCCGCCCGTCTCGCCGAGGCCCAACTGGACTCGCTGCCGGAGGACACCGCCGGTGCCGTACGGGGGCTTACCGACTACCAATTTCGCAGTCCCGAGGCGCAGGCGGCGTACGACGAGATCCGCGACCTGCTCCGACGCGAAGTCCTGGACAGTTCCTTCAAGGACATGAAGCAGGCCCTCGGCAACGTCACGCCCGAGGATGTCGCGGCAATGCGGGAGATGGTGAGCGATCTCGGCGACCTGATCGATGCGCACAACCGGGGCGAGGACACCGAACAGCTGCTGGCTGAGTTCCTCGACAAGCACGGTCAGTTCTTCCCTGACCGTCCGTCCACAGTGGAGGAACTCGTCGACTCGCTGGCCAGGAGGGCGGCTGCCCAGCAGCGGCTCATGAACAGCCTGACCGGCGAACAGCGGCAAGAGCTGGCCGGCCTGATGAGTGGCGCACTCGACGACATGGGACTGGCCGCGGAGATGTCCAGGTTGCAGCAACTGCTGCAGCAGGCCCGGCCGGACCTCCCGTGGGATGCCCGCGGCGGGACCGACGGGCGGCAGCCGCTCGGCCTCGCGGACGCGACGACCGCTCTGGAGGAACTGGCCGGACTCGAGTCCCTCGCGAACCAGCTCGATCAGAACTATCCCGGCGCGTCCCTGGACGACATCGACCAGGACCTGCTCGCCGAAGCGCTGGGGCGCCAGGCCGCCGAGGGAGTCGAGGCACTGCGGCGGCTCGAACGCGAGCTGGAACGCCAGGGCTGGCTCAACCGGGAGCGCGGCACCCTGGAACTGACTCCCAAGGCCGTACGCCGACTCGGAGCCACCGCGCTACGGCGGGTCTTCGCTCAGCTGCAGTCGACCGGCAGAGGCGGTCACGACGTCAGGGACGCCGGTGCCGCCGGCGAACTCACCGGCGCGACCCGCGAATGGCGGTACGGCGACGAGCAGCCGCTGGACGTCGTCGGCACGGTCCGCAATGCCGTGTTGCGGGGCGGCGGAGGCCATCCCGGCCGGACCGCTACCGGGCGCAGCCCGCGGGTCCAGTTGCACGTCGACGACTTCTCGGTCGTGGAGACCGAACGGCGTACGAGTGCGGCGGTCGCCCTGCTCGTGGACCTGTCCTACTCAATGGCGTTGCGCGGAACCTGGGGGGCGGCCAAGTCGACCGCCATGGCGCTGCATTCGCTAGTGACCACCCGGTACCCGCAGGACGCGATCGAGATCATCGGCTTCTCCAGCAGCGCCCGGGTGCTCTCACCGGGCGAGCTGGCCGAGCTGTCGTGGGACACCCTGCAGGGGACCAACCTCCAGCACGGGCTGATGCTGGCGCGCCGGCACCTGGCCCGGCACCCGGACGCCGAGCCGGTCGTCCTCGTGGTGACCGACGGCGAGCCGACCGCGCACCTCGGCCCGGGCGGACGCCCGGAGTTCTGCTGGCCCCCGCTGCCCGAGACGATCGCCCGGACGCTGGCGGAGGTAGATCGCTGCACGCGCAGCGGCGCGACGATCAACGTCTTTTTGCTCGATGAGGAACCCGCGTTGGTGCAGTTCGTGGCGGAGGTGGCCCGCCGCAACGGCGGTCGCGTCCTCACCCCCCGCGCGGACCGACTCGGCGAGTACGTCGTCAGCGACTACCTCCGGGCCAGGCGCGGGCGACGCGCTCGCTCGGCGTAGGTTCGGCTGCGATGCCCGGGTGCGTGCGCGTGAGTCGAGTCCCGGCCGAGGCGACCTACGCGCTGCGGCGTGCGGTGCTCCGGCCGCGCCTGCGCCTGGCCGACATGGCCATGCCCGGCGATGACGACCCGGCCACTGTCTACCTGGCCGTACTCGGTGCTGCGGACGACATCCTGAGCACGCTGCGGTTGCAGCCGGTGCCGTGCCCGTGGTCCCCCGCGCGGACCGACGCCTGGCAGCTGCGGTCCATGGCCACCGCCAAGCACGCCCGCGGTCTCGGCCACGGGGCAGCGCTGGTCGCGGCCGCGGTCCGCCGGATCGCCGATCAGGGCGGCGGGCTGCTGTGGTGCAACGCGCGCGTCCCGGCCGAACCCTTCTATGTCCGGGCCGGGTTCACCGCGGCCGAACACCGGTGGGACGACCTCGAGTTCGGCCCGCACGTCGGCATGGTCCAGGAGGTGCCGGCGTCGTGAGCGGCTACCGGATCTGGCCCGCGGCGCTGCTGGCCGTGCTGGGCGCCGTCGGAGCCACCGCCGTTGCCGTGGCCGAGGTCACCGTGCCCGACGGCGAGTGCGCGGCGGGCCAGGACTGGGCCACGGTCAGTGTGGTGCCGGGATCGGCCGGAGTCGACCAGGCGGTGTTCGCGGACTATCGCCGGCAACTGAGCCCGATCTTGGCCACCTGCCTCGACGTGAAGAACCTGAACCCGCTGGATCCGGCCGACGTCCCCGATCCCCGGAGCTGACGCACCGGCTACGTCCTGAGGTACAGCTGCAGGGTTCGGCGGCCGTCCCGCCGAGCCTGGCGTCCTCGATTCCGAGCTCGTCAGGACGGTCCGCCTTGGCGATGAACGGGATCCGCATCAGCGCGCGCTGCCGACGCAGCTCGGAGGTCCCCCCATCGTGATGTGTTGCCCGTCAGGATGACCGGATGGAGAACGTCGGCGGCACCGAGATCTGGCTGGCCGCAGCGGTGTTCGTCGGCACCGTGTTGACCGCGCTGATATTGCGCCGGCTGCTCGTCCGAGTCGTCGATCGCGGGGACGCCGACCGAAGCGCGGGCCGGCTGGCCGGTCGCTCCCTCAGCGTGCTGGTCGTGGCGCTCGGCTTCGTCTACGCGCTGAGCATCCTGGGCGTGAGCATCGGGCCCCTCGTGGGCGCCTTGGGTGTGGGCGGGATCGCGCTGGCGTTCGCATTGCAGGACATCCTGCAGAACTTCGTCGCCGGCGTCCTGATCCAGATTCGCCGGCCGTTCCGGGTTCGCGACCAGATCAGCAGCGGGGACTTCGAGGGCACGGTTATCGACGTCAACCTGCGCACGACCGAACTGTCAACGTACGACGGGCTCCTCGTGTACCTGCCCAACGCCGATGTGCTCAAGACGCCGATCGTCAACTTCACCAGGACCCCGTCCAGCCGCACGTCGCTGACCGTCGGACTCGCCTACGACACCGACCTCACCCGCGCGGTGGACGTGCTGATCACGGCCTGCGGGTTCGCCGAGGGCGTGCTGGAGAACCCGCCGCCGGAGGTCTGGGTCGAGGAGTTCGGCGATTCCTCGATCAACCTGGCCGTGCGCTACTGGCATGCCGCCGACATCGCGAGCCGGTGGCGGGTCCGCAGCGCGGTCGCCGTCTCGATCAAGGCCGCGCTGGACGAGGCCGGCATGGTCATCCCGTTCCCCCAGCGCACCCTGTGGTTCGG
>JACCZY010000190.1 GCA_013695685.1 Geodermatophilaceae bacterium
GACGTCACCGGGGTAGGCCTCGCGCCCCGGCGGGCGGCGCAGGAGGAGTGACACTGCGCGGTAGGCCTCGGCCTGCTTGGACAGGTCGTCGAAGACGATCAGCACGTGCTGCCCGGCGTACATCCAGGATTGGCCGATCGCGGAGCCGGTGTACGGCGCGAGGTACTTGAAGCCCGCGGAGTCCGATGCGGGGGAGGCCACGATCGTCGTGTACTCCATCGCGCCGGCATCTTCCAGCGCCGCACGCACCGCCTGAATGGTGGAGCCCTTCTGGCCGATGGCCACATAGATGCACTTGACCTGCTGCTTGGGGTCGCCCGTGGCCCAGTTGTCCTTCTGGTTGATGATCGTGTCGATCGCGATCGCCGTCCGCCCGGTCTGCCGGTCGCCCAGGATCAGCTGACGCTGGCCCCGGCCGATGGCCGTCATCGCGTCGACCGCCTTGATGCCGGTCTGCAGGGGCTCCTTCACCGGCTGCCGCTCGACGACCGTTGGCGCCTGCAACTCCAGCGGCCGCCGTTCATCGGCCTCGATGTCGCCCAGGCCGTCGATCGGCTGACCCAGCGGGTTGACGACCCGCCCGAGGAAGGCGTCGCCCACCGGAACGGACAGGATGTTCCCGGTGCGCTTGACTGCCTGGCCCTGCTCCAGCCCGGCGTAGTCGCCGAGGATGACCGCGCCGATCTCCCGGACGTCGAGGTTGAGCGCGAGTCCCAGCACGCCGCCCTCGAATTCCAGCAGCTCGTTGGTCATACATCCCGGGAGACCCTCGACCCGCGCGATGCCGTCACCGGTCTCGGTGATGACTCCTACTTCCTCGCGCGTGACATCGGGGGTGTACGAGGAGACGTAGTCCTCGATCGCGCTCCGGATCTCCTCCGAGGAGATCGTCAGCTCCGCCATGGATCACTCTGCTTTCGTCGTCGTCTGTCCGGCGGTAGTCGGCAGGTACCAATACAGCACGGCAGATGGGACGTCGCCGCTGGTCGACGGCACCCACCATCGTCTCGGCGACGCTATCAGTCAGCCGCGCTCACCTCGACGCGGGACGTCCGCCACCCGGCGCGGGCGGAGCTGCGGAATCGTGCTCACCAGCACGGACACGGCCAGCAACGCCCCCAGTGCCCACAGCACCTCCGCCGAGACGCCGAAGATCGACAGCGCCACCGCACCGAAGGCCAGCACCGCAGTCCACAGGTAGAGGATCAGCACGGCCCGCCGGTGTGAATGCCCGATCTCCAGCAGTCGGTGGTGCAGGTGCAGCTTGTCGGCGGCGAAGGGCGAACGACCGGCCCGCGTCCGACGCAGCACGGCCAGCACGAGGTCGACCAGCGGGAACGCCAGCACCGCCAGCGGCAGGAGCAACGGCAGTGTCAACGGCAGTACCGAGGTGGCTGTGTCGAACGTCTGTACGTCGGCCTTGCCGGTGGCCGACAGTGCTGCGGCGGCGAGCATCAGGCCGATCAGCATGGAGCCGGAATCACCCATGAAGATCCGGGCCGGCTGGAAGTTGTGCGGCAGGAAGCCCAGGCACGAGCCGGCCAGCACGGCGGCGATCAGCGTCGGGGCGCTGGCGATGTCGGCCAGGCCGGTCCGCGACAGGTTGTAGCTGTAGGCGAAGAACGCCAGCGCTGCGATGCCGGCCACGCCCGCGAGCAGCCCGTCGAGGCCGTCGATGAAGTTCATAGCGTTGATCGTCAGGACGGTGAGCAGGATCGTCAGCGGTACGGCGATGGCGCTGCCCAGCAAGACGGTGCCGACGTCGCCGAAGGGCAGGTAGAAGAACGTGATCTGTACGCCGAACAGCGCCATGATGCCGGCTGCGGCGATCTGCCCGGTGAGCTTGGTCAAGGCGTCGAGGTTGAACCGGTCGTCGATCGCGCCCAGGATGCAGATCCCGCCGCCGGCCAGCAGCACACCGAGAATGTCCTCGGAGTAGACGAACGTGCGCTGCAGAGCCGGCAGCACCGTGGCCACGAAGACGGCGGCCAGGATCCCGCCGTACATCGCCAGCCCCCCCAGCCGCGGGGTCGGGATGGCGTGCACGTCACGGTCGCGCGGCTGCGCCATCGCCTGCACGCGGGTGGCGACGGCCCGCAGCAACGGGGTGAGCAGGTAGGTGACGATCGCCGCGACGAGCAGGACGACGGCGAATTCGCGCACCCTCAGCCCCTATGCCCTCAGCCGCTTGCCCCTACGGGCGCGGGTAAGCCGGATGGCGGGCGACGAGAGCGCGTACGGCCGCCGCCAGTTCTCCGGCCGCGGCGCCGTCCTCGTCCCGGACCGCCTGCCCGATCAGGCCGGCGACGTCCTTCATGTCGAGTTCGGTCATGCCCTGGGTGGTCACCGACGGGCTACCCACCCGGATACCGGAGGCGACCGACGGCGGCTGCGGATCGAACGGGATCGCGTTCTTGTTCAGCACGATGCCGGCGGCGTCGCAGCGGGCTTCTGCCTGCGCGCCGGTCACCCCGACGTCGCGCAGGTCGAGCAGCGCCAGGTGGGTGTCCGTGCCGCCCGCCACCGGCCGCAGGCCCTCGGCTGCCAGGCCCTCGGTCAGCGCCTGCGCGTTGACGATGACCTGCCTGGCGTACGCCTGGTACGCCGGCTGCTGGCACTCCAGCAGGTTCACGGCCTTGGCCGCGATCGCGTGCATCAGCGGCCCGCCCTGCGCGAACGGGAACACCGCCTTGTCGATCGCCTTTTTGTGCTCGTCCCTGCACAGGATCGCGCCGCCACGGGGACCGCGCAGCACCTTGTGCGTGGTCATGGTGACGACGTCGGCGTACGGAATCGGGCTGGGGATGGCCTTGCCGGCGACCAGACCGATGAAGTGCGCCGCGTCGACGATCAGGACAGCGCCCACCTCGTCGGCGATCTCGCGAAACACCGCGAAGTCGATCAGCCGTGGGATCGCCGACCCGCCGCAGACGATGATCTTCGGCCGGTTTGCGCGGGCCAGATCGCGCACCTCGTCGTAGTCGATGTGCTCGGTGTCCTCCCGGACGCCGTAGGCGACTGCGTTGAACCACTTCCCGGAGAACGAGACCTTCGTGCCGTGGGTCAGGTGACCGCCGTGCGGCAGCGCCATTCCGAGGATCGTGTCACCGGGGGAGCAGAAGGCGGCGTACGCCGCGAAGTTCGCGCTGGCTCCCGAGTGCGGCTGCAGGTTGGCGTGCTCGGCGCCGAAGAGTTCCTTGGCGCGGGCGATGCCGATCTCCTCGGCCTTGTCGACCTCGGCGCAGCCGCCGTAGTAGCGCCGGCCGGGGTAGCCCTCGGCGTACTTGTTCGACAGGGTCGAGCCGAGGGCTGCGAGAACGGCCGGAGACGTGAAGTTCTCACTCGCGATGAGCTGGATGCCCTCCCGCGCACGCTCGAGTTCGCCGAGCAGGATGCCCGCTATGTCGGGGTCCTGCTGCTGCAGGGCGTCGAAATCCGGACCCCAGAACGGTGTGCTCATCAGTGCCTCCGAGGCGGCGATCGGGTCGGCGCTCAGGCTATCTCCTCGATGTCCGGTACGACGTCACGCAGCTGCGCGGCTGACACGGCGCCGAGCCGGAGCACGCGTGGCGGGGAGACCGTGACATCCACGATCGTCGAGGCCACCGCGCCGGCGGTCGGCCCCGCGTCGAGGTAGATGTGTACCGCGTCGCCGAGCTGCTCGCGCGCCTGTTCGGCGGTCGTCGCCGGCGGCTGCCCGCTGTAGTTGGCGCTGGAGACCGCGAGCGGCCCAGTGCGTTCGAGCAGTTCCAGCGCGACGGGATGCAGCGGCATGCGCACGGCGACCGTGCCGTGGGAGTCGCCGAGGTCCCAGGCCAGCGTCGGAGCGTGCTCCACGACCAGGGTCAGCCCGCCCGGCCAGAACGCGCGGACCAGCGTGCGGACGGAATCGGGAACCGTTGTCATCAGACCGTCGATCCCGCTCCAGGAGCCGACGAGCACGGGCACCGGCATGTCCCGGTCCCGACCTTTCGCCATCAGGATGCAGGTCACCGCCTCAGGCGTGAACGCGTCGGCCCCCAGCCCGTACACGGTGTCCGTCGGCAGGACGACGAGCCGGCCGTCGGCGATGGCGTCCGCCGCGGCCCCGATGCCGCGCCGCCGGCGGTCGGGCTGCGAGCAGTCGAAGATCCGGGTCATCGCCACCCCCTTCGCCGATGATCACGGGGTTGAGCCGGCCAGGACCGGCGACATCCCATGATCATCGTCTGACTGCCGTGCTGAAGCGGGACCGGCCGTTCAGGTCCCGATGATCCCCCACATCGGTGAAGCCCCCGTGCCTGCGGATCGCCGCCGGGAGGAGCTCGCCCTGCAGATCGGCGTGCTCGATGCCGAGGAGCCCGCCGGCTTTCAGCAGGTGGGCGGACCGGTCGATCAGACGGCGTACGACGGTTAGCCCGTCCGGTCCGCCGTACAGTGCCAGCGGTGGATCGTGCTCGGCCACCTCCCGGTCGACTACGGCGTCGTCCGGGACGTACGGCGGATTGCTGAGCACGGCATCCATCGTGCCGTCGCAGTCGGCGAGGGTCCGCGGGTCGGCGGCGTCGGCCTCGATCAGGGTGATGGGACGGTCGCCGGCGGCTGCCCGCGCGTCGGCGTTGCGGCGTCCCCAGGCGACCGCGATCGGGTCGAGCTCGACTGCATAGACCTCCGCATGCGGCAGTTCCTGGGCGATCGACAGGGCGATGGCGCCCGAACCAGCGCACAGATCTGCGACGACCGGCGCGGCTGTCTCCCGCAGGCGGTCGATCGCCCACCCGGCCAGCAATTCGGTCTCCGGCCGCGGCACGAACACTCCGGGGCCGACTGACAGGTCCAGGTAGCGGAAGCCGGCGACGCCCGTCAGGTGCTGCAGCGGGACCCGTCCGGCCCGCTGCTCGACGAGGGCTCGGAACCGGGACGCCACCGCCTCGTCGACTCCGCTCCGGGCGAGTAGCGCCGACCGAGGCACTGCTGCGGCATGGGCGAGCAGCTCCTCGGCGTCGAACCGGGGACTGGGTACGCCGGCGTCGGCCAGCGCGCGGGTCGCCGCGGCCAGCACCTCCCCCACCGACTTTGCCTGCCGGGTGGCCGCGGGGCCGGCCGATTTGTCCGAATTGCGGGGCCACCCGGCAGGCAAAGTGGGTTCGGGGGGCGCGGTGGTCACTCGCCCCTGCCGGCGTTGCCGGCGTTCCCGGCCAGCAACGCCTCGGTGTCGGCCGCGTGCAATGCGTCGATCACCGCGTCGAGGTCGCCGTCGAGCACCTGGTCGAGGTTGTACGCCTTGTAGCCGACGCGGTGGTCGGCGATGCGGTTCTCCGCGAAGTTGTACGTCCTGATCCGCTCGGAGCGGTCGACCGTACGGACCTGGCTGCGGCGCGATGCCGAGGCCTCACGATCGGCCTCCTCCTGCGCGGCCGCAAGCAGCCGGGCGCGCAGGATCCGCATGGCCTGCTCGCGGTTCTGCAGCTGGCTCTTCTCGTTCTGGCAGGAGACGACGATCCCGCTCGGCACGTGCGTGATGCGCACCGCGGAGTCGGTCGTGTTGACGTGCTGGCCTCCTGCGCCGCTCGAGCGATACGTGTCGATCTTGAGGTCTTCCTCTCTGATCTTCACGTCGACCTCGTCGG
>JACCZY010000191.1 GCA_013695685.1 Geodermatophilaceae bacterium
CGGTGCTCGTCCTGGCCCTGGTCGCCGTCGTGCTCGCCGGTGGGATCTACACGCTGTGGCGGGTCAGCCAGAACCAGTGGTACGTCGGAGCCGACGGCGATCAGGTAGCCATCTTCCGCGGCATGGACTTGAGCCTCGCCGGCCTGACGCTGTCCGAGGTGCAGCAGACGAGCGACCTGCGGGTTGCCGATCTCACGTCGTTCTACCGGGACCAGGTCCGGGACGGGATCACCGCAAGCGACGAGGCCGACGCCGACCGGATCCTCGAAGGCTTGCGCGATCATCTACTACCCCCGTGCCCATCGGGGACCGAGCCCAGCGATCCGACCGAGTCCACCGCTTCCGAAAGCCCCTCCGCGTCCTCCCCCAGCGACAACCCCGGAACGTTCCCTGCACCTGAACCCACCGCCAGCACCGCTGCGACCGCGCCGAATCCGACCACGCTGCCGAGCATCGCTACGACCACCACCCGCTCGTCGGGGCAGACTCCGGAACCCGGCGTGGACTGCCGTTCGGCCGGCGACTGATGCGTGCCGACGCGGGGGCGCCCACATGAGCGGACGCACGAACCCCGCCCTGGCAGCCGGGCGGACCATGCCGACCCGGCGCAACACCGAGCTTCTCATGCTGCTCTTCGCAGTCCTGGTGGTCATGGCGGCGCAGGCGATCGTCGATGCCACCGTGCGCGGCAGGGTCGGGCTGAACGTCGTCTACTACGGCGCCGGGTTCGCCGGCCTGTGGCTGGTCGCGCACCTCGTCGTACGCCGGTTCGCCCGGTACGCCGATCCGCTGATCCTGCCTGCTGTGGCTCTGCTCAACGGCCTCGGACTGGTCCTCATCGCCCGCCTGGACTTCGCCGCCGAACTCGACGCGCAGAGCAGCGGCGAACCGATCCCGTCCGCCGACGCTCCGCTGCAGCTGGCCTGGACCCTGGTCGGCCTGTTGCTCTTCATCGCCGTGCTCGTGCTGATCCGCGACCACCGGGTGCTCGCCAGGTACGGCTACACCCTGGGGGCCGGCGGCCTGCTGCTGCTGGCGCTGCCGGCGATGCTGCCGTCGGCGCTGAGCGAGGTCAACGGCGCGAAGATCTGGATCCGGGTCGCCGGCTTCTCCATCCAACCCGGTGAGTTCGCCAAGATCGCTGTCCTCATCTTCTTCGCCGCCTACCTCGTCGCCAAACGGGACGTGCTGTCGCTGGCCAGCCGCCGGGTACTCGGCCTGGAACTGCCCCGTGGCCGGGATCTCGGACCCGTCCTGGTCGTATGGCTCGCGAGCCTCGGCGTACTGGTCTTCGAGAAGGACCTCGGCAGCTCGCTGCTGATCTTCGGCATCTTCGTGGTGATGCTCTACATCGCCACCGAGCGGGTGAGCTGGCTCGCGATCGGGCTGCTGCTGTTCTCCGCCGGCGCGTACGTCGCCTACCAACTCTTCTCCCATGTCCGGGTGCGCGTGCAGGTCTGGCTCGACCCGTTCGCCTACCGGGACGACGAGGGCTTTCAGATCGTGCAATCCCTCCTGGGGCTGGGCACCGGCGGGATGTTCGGCACAGGTCTCGGCAGCGGCCGCCCCGACAGCCTGAACATCTACGCCAAGACGGACTTCATTGTCACCACGATCGGTGAGGAACTCGGGCTGTTCGGGCTCGTCGCGGTTCTGATGCTCTTCCTCATCCTGGTCGAGCGCGGGTTCCGCACCTCCCTGCTGGTCCGTGACACCTTCGGCAAGTTGCTGGCCGCCGGGCTGGCGTTCTCGGTTGCCCTGCAGGTTTTCGTCGTCGTCGGCGGCGTCACCAAGCTCATCCCGCTGACCGGGCTGACCACGCCGTTCGTCTCCTACGGCGGCTCCTCACTCGTCGCGAACTTCGCGCTGGTCGCGCTATTGGCCCGGATCAGCGACGCTGCCCGCCGTCCGGCCGGCCCGATCGGCGCGCCGCCGCCGCTGGCCGAGGCCAGGACCGAAGTGGTCTCCAGATGAACAAGCCGGTACGCCGGGTCGCGATCGCGATGCTCGTCCTCTTCGCGGCGCTCGTGCTCAATGCCAACTACGTCCAGGTGGTAAAGGCGAGCGCCTATCAGCAGGATCCGGGCAACACCAGGGTGCTGCTGGCGGAGTACGAGCGCCAGCGCGGCTCGATCGTGGTGGACGGGCGGGCGGTGGCCTCCTCCCGAGCTACCCCGGGAGATCGTCTGGCCTACCTGCGCACCTACGCGAACGGGCCGATGTACGCGCACTCGACCGGGTACTACTCGCTGATCTACTCCACCGCCGGAATCGAGCGGGCCGAGGACGACCTGCTCTCCGGTAACTCCGACTCGCTGTTCGTCCGACGGCTGACCGACCTGTTCACCGGGCGGGCGCCCAAGGGCGGCAACGTCGAGCTCACCCTGGACCGCCGGGCCCAGGAGGCGGCGTACCGGGCGCTGGTCGACAGCGGGGCTACCGGCGCGGTCGTGGCCCTGGACCCACAGACCGGGGCGATCCTCGCGATGGTCAGCACCCCGACGTACGACCCGAACCGGCTCAGTTCGCACGACCCGGAGGCAATCCGCGACTACGCGCAGACGCTGGACGATGCGGAGGTCGACCCGCGGCTGAACCGTGCAGCGCAGGACAACTACCCGCCCGGCTCGGTGTTCAAGGTGATCATCGCGGCAGCGGCACTCGAGGAGGGGCTCGATCCGGACTCGATGATCCCGGCGCCGGACGTCCTGGACCTGCCGCAGAGCTCGGCGACAATCCGGAACTTCGGCGGGTCGAGCTGCAACGGCGGGGCGGACGACACCCTGATCCACGCTCTCACGATCTCGTGCAACACCGCGTTCGCCCAGCTGGGCATCGATCTCGGCGAGTCGAAGATCCGCGACGTCGCCGAGCGGTTCGGGATCAACGACGAGGGCTATGACATGCCGCTGCCGGTGGCTCAGAGCACGTTGGGGGACATCGAGAGCGCCGCGGCACTCGGCCAATCCTCGATCGGGCAACGTGACGTCCGGCTGACGCCGATGCAGACAGCCAACATCGTGGCGACGATCGGCAACGGCGGCACGCTCTACCAGCCGTATCTGGTGGCGGAGCGGCAGGAGCCGGACCTGTCGGTGATCGATGACTTCGAGCCGCAGGAGGTCGGTGAAGCGATCTCCTCCGACGTCGCCGAGGCGCTCACCGAGATGATGGTCAGCGTCGTGGACAACGGCAGCGGGCAGAACGCGCGGATCGACGGCGTACAGGTCGCCGGCAAGACCGGTACGGCGGAAGTGGACGAGGGAATCGCCCCGCACGCCTGGTTCGCCGGCTTCGCGCCGGCGGACAACCCGCAGATCGCGGTCGCCGTGTTCCTCGCCAACGGTGGCGACAGCGGCAGCGAGACCACCGGAGGCCGGGCCGCGGCTCCGATCGCGCGCGCGGTCATGGAGGCTTTCCTCGGCACAGGGGGGGACTGAGCATGGCTCCCGCGCCCGGCATGAGCCTCGGCCAGCGCTACGAACTGCGGTCACTGATCGCCACCGGCGGCATGGGCCAGGTGTGGCGGGCCGAGGATTCCACCTTGCACCGGGCGGTTGCGGTCAAGGTGCTGCGCAGCGAGTTCACCGGCGACGCGACGTTCCTGGCGCGGTTCCGGGCCGAGGCCCGCAACACCGCCGCCCTGTCACATCCCAACATCGCCAGCATCTACGACTACGGCGAGGCCGATCAGGCCGGCGAGCACGTCGCCTATCTGGTCATGGAACTCGTCGACGGCGAGCCGCTGTCCGAGGTGCTGGTGCGGGAGGGCCGGCTAGCACCGGAGCGCACCCTGCACATCCTCGCCCAGGCAGCGGCCGGCCTGAACGCCGCGCACCACTCCGGGGTGGTCCACCGCGACATCAAGCCCGGCAACCTGCTGGTCCGTCCCGATGGCACCGTGAAGGTCACCGACTTCGGGATCGCCCGGGCGACCAGCACGGTGCCGCTGACCCAGACCGGGATGGTCGTCGGTACGGCGCACTACCTGTCACCGGAGCAGGCCGAGGGCCGGGTCACCACGCCGGCCAGCGACGTCTACTCCCTCGGCATCGTCGGGTACGAGTGCCTGGCCGGGCAGCGTCCCTTCGACGGTGCGTCCTCGGTGGCGGTGGCGCTGAAGCAGATCCGCGAGACACCACCGCCGCTGCCCTCCGACGTACCGCAGCCGGTACGGGAGCTGATCGACCGGGCATTGAGCAAGGACGCCCGGCTGCGGTTCCCGACGGGAGGTGAGTTCGCCACCGCCATCACCGCGGTGCGGGAGGGCCGCCGGATAGCTCCGGGACCGTCGTCCGGGCCCTCGGTCACCACCGACGTGGGGACACAGGTCATCGGTGTCCCACACCCCGGCGTCGCCGTTCCCGCCGCGGCTGCCGCCGGTCTGGCCGGCGCCGGAGCGGCCGATGCGGCTCCGCCCCGCGGACCGGGCACGCAGGTCATGCACGGGGCGGGTCCGCCCGGCGCGGAACCACCGAGCGTTATCCGCCCGCCCGCCGCCCGCCGCCCGCCGCCGGAGGACTCACCGCCGCGGAACACCGGCTGGTGGCTGCTGTTGGGCCTCGCCCTCGTCGTACTCGCGGGGGTGATCGGCCTGGTCGTCGCCCAGAACCTCGACACCTCGGACACGCCGGAGCAGACCACCGGTCCCACGGTGACCACTGAGCAGGCCACCACCGAGCAGACCACTGCCGAGCAGACCACCGAGGCGACCACCACCGAGCAGACCACCACCGAGCCCCCGCCGGAGGAGGAGACGGTCAACCTCAACCCGGCCGACTACGTGGGTAGGGACATCGACACCGTCACCGACGAACTCGAGGAGCTGGGATTCGAGGTCAACCCGGATCCCATGGAAACCAATCAGTTCCCGCCGGGCACCGTCGGCCAGATCGACCCCAGCGGCGAGCAGGAGGTGGGAACCGAGATCACGGTGCCGTACGCCGTACCGGTCGAGAACGGCGACGGCGACGGCAACGGCAACGGCGGTGGCCGCGGGGGTGGCAATGGCTAGCCCGACCCGGCTGCTGGGCGAGCGGTACGAACTCGGCGAGGTCATCGGCTACGGCGGGATGGCCGAGGTGCACCGCGCTCGCGACATCCGGCTGGGCCGTGAGGTGGCGATCAAGGTGCTGCGGCCGGACCTCGCCCGCGATGCGACGTTCCAGGTCCGCTTCCGCCGGGAGGCGCAGGCCTCCGCCTCGTTGAACCATCCGGCGATCGTCGCCGTGTTCGACACCGGTGAGGACTCCGGGCCGGACGGTACGACGCCGTACATCGTCATGGAGTACGTCGAGGGCGAGACCCTGCGGGACATCCTGCGCAACGACGGGCCGTTGAGCATCGCGCAGGCCATCGCAGTGTGCGCCGACATCTGCTCGGCGCTGGACTTCAGCCACCGCAACGGCATCGTGCATCGCGACGTCAAGCCCGGAAACGTGATGATCCCCCCGAACGGCGCGGTGAAGGTGATGGACTTCGGCATCGCCAGAGCCGTCTCGGACTCCTCGGCAACCATGACGTCGACGGCAGCGGTGATCGGAACAGCGCAGTACCTCTCACCGGAGCAGGCGCGCGGGGAGAGCGTCGACGCCCGCTCGGACGTGTATTCCTGCGGTTGTGTGCTGTACGAGCTGCTCACCGGCTCCCCACCGTTCACGGGGGACTCACCGGTCGCGGTGGCCTACCAGCACGTACGCGAGGATCCGATCCCACCGAGCACGCTGAACCCCGCCATCCCGGCGGCGCTGGACGCCATCGTGCTCAAGGCGATGAGCAAGAATCCGGCCAACCGCTACCAGAGCGCGGCCGAGATGCGTGCGGATCTGGTGCGGGCACAGGAGGGGCAGCCGGTCGAGGCCACACCGCTGATGAGCGACGCGGACAAGACGACCGCGATCGCCGGGGTGCCCGCCCCTCGGCCGAGTTCCAACCGGTACCGGCCGGCCGCACTGCCCGACCCGGAAGCGGGCGACCGCAGCCGTCGTCGCAGCCATGCGCTCGGTTGGGCGCTGCTGGTGATCGCGCTCGTCGGGCTGTTGGTCGCGGCGATCCTGCTGATCCCCGAGCTGACCGCGGAGCCTGAGCCGCAGCAGATCGCCACACCGAGCCTCGCCGGCCTGACCCGGGAACAGGCCGAGACCCGGCTCGAGGCCGACGGGCTGGGCCTGGGTGAGGTCACCGAGGAGGTATCGACGGCCGAGGAGGAGAACACGGTCATCGACCAGAACCCGGGCCAGGGGGAGATGCTCGAACCCGGTGACGAGGTCGACTTCGTGATCGGGGCCGGGCCGGCCACCGTCGTCGTACCGCAGATCATCGGCTTGACCGAGGAGTCCGCGCAGGCGCAACTGGAGGCGGAGGGGCTGCAGGTCGCCCCGAGCCGGCAACAGAGTTCGGCCGAGCCGGCCGGCCGGGTAGTCGACAGCGCGCCGATGCCGGGCGCCACGGTCGCCGAGAACAGCTCGGTGACGTTGTTCATCAGCACCGGGACGTTGCCGCTGCCGTCGGTGGTGGGGGAGACCTGCGACAGCGCGAACGAGATCCTCTCCGCGGCGGGCTTCACCAACGTCGTCTGCACGAATCTGGTCACCGACGAGGGGGTTCCGGACACCGTCATCTCGCAGGATCCGGCACCCGGGGAGGTCTCCCCCACGAACCGGGTCACGCTGACCATCGCCGAGGCCCCGCCGCCTCCGCCTCCGCCTCCGACGACGACGGCTCCGACCACCACGACCGCGCCGACCACCACGACCGCGCCGACCACCACGACCGCGCCGACCACCACAACGGCGCCATAGGCGGGTCCGTCGGCGTGATGACGCTACGGCTACGGCCGCGCCGACGCTGCGAGGCGCAGCTGCTCCACGTGGGCCGCGAGCGGCGCAGCGCGCGCCGGCGCCGCCGGGTCACCGCACTCAGCAAGCCAGTTGGCGAGCAGCAGGTGCCCGCCCTGGGTGAGCACCGACTCGGGGTGGAACTGCACCCCCTGCACGGGCAGGACGCGGTGCCGGAGGCCCATGATCACTCCCGAGTCCGACCGCGCGGTGACCTCCAGCTCGTCGGGAAGGGTCTGCTCGAGGACGGCGAGTGAGTGGTAGCGGGTCGCGGTGAACGGCTGGGGGAGTCCGGCCAGGACGCCGGCACCGGAGTGGTCGATCCGGCTGGTCTTGCCGTGCAGCAGTTCCGGGGCGGAGCCGACCCGGCCGCCGAAGGCCACCGCGATGGCCTGGTGGCCGAGGCACACCCCGAGCAGCGGCAGCCCACGCCGCGCGCACCCGGCGACCATCGCGACACTGACCCCCGCAGCCTCCGGCACACCAGGACCAGGGCTCAGCAGCACGCCGACCGGGGCGATGTCGTCGAGATCGTCGACGGTCACCGCATCGTTGCGGCGTACGACGCACTCCGCGCCCAGCTGGGCGGCGTACTGGACAAGGTTGTAGACGAAGCTGTCGTAGTTGTCGATGACCAGGATGCGCATCAGCGCACGGTGATCCGATTGAACGGCAGCATCGGCTCGAGCCAGGGAAAGACGACGAGGAGCAGCACTACCGTGACCGCGAGGATCAGCAGCAGCGAGCCGGCGAGCTTGCCGGGCAGGCCGCCGGGAAGGTGCCGCCAGATCCAGGTGTACACCTAGCCCTCCGTCAGCGCGGGCGGGCCATCAGGGTAGTCGGCCTTGGGAAACGGGGTGCCGTCCAATTCGGCATGGATGATCAGCCGCTGGGCGGCGGAGAACTTCGGGTGGCATGTGGTGAGGGTGAGCAGGCTGCGGGTCGGCTCCTCCCCCGGCTGACCAGGGACCGGGTCGACCACCTCCACCGCGCTGGGAGCGACGATCTCCCGACCGGGGATCCCATCGATATCGCCACCGAGGTCACCGGTGACCGGATCACCGAGCATCCGGTAGACGAACCAGGCTGACCTGGTCTCGATGATGATCGCGTCACCCGGTTGGAGTTGATCGAGGTTGAGGAACGGTGAGCCCTTGCCCACCCGGTGACCGGCGAGGGAGAAGTTGCCGACGTCGCCCGGCAGTGCGCTGTCGGGGTAGTGGCCGGGGCCCTCGGTCAGGCTGTCCTCGTCAGTGCCTTCCAGGATCACCCGTACGTAGTCCAGGCCGAACCGCGGGATGCGGATGAAGCCGAAGCCCTCGCCGAGCGGCAATTGAGACGGCCCGCCCTCGGGCCGCGTCGGCGCACCCTCGGGCGGCTCCTGCACCGGCGCAACGTCCTCGCCGGCCTCCCATCGCTGCCGGAGGTCCTGGGTCAGCTCGGTCTGCCGGCCCTCGTTGATCTCGTCGGTCACCCAGACCTCGTACACGATGAACAGCAGCACGATCAGGCCGAGCGTGATCAGGGTCTGGCCGAGACCTCGGACCACGGTGCGGGCCAGATCGCCTCGCCGGGCCGGCCGGGAAGCGCGCCGTCCGGCTTCGTCGGCTTCGGCCACTGCGGAGATCCTCAGTCCTTGTCCAGGGAGTCCTTGTCCACGGCGAGGTCGACCCCGAGCGGTCCCTCGTACGCCGGGACCGTCACGTCGTCGACGTCTCCCACCTCGTAGCCTAGACCGAAAGCCGCGACTGCCTCCCGGAACAGCCCGACGTACCGGGAGTCGTCCAATGCCTCCTGCATCCGCTGCGGATCCCCGATGGCGGTGACCCGGAACGGCGGCGAGTAGGTCCGGCCGTGCAACAGCAGCGTGTTCCCCACGCAGCGCACCGCGCTGGTGGCGATGATCCGGTCTCCCATGAGGGTCATCGCCTCGGCCCCCCCGGCCCACAGGGCGTTCACCACAGCCTGTATGTCGGACTGGTGCACCACGACGTCGTTGGCGCGTGCCCCCGCCGGCAAGGTGCCGTCGACAGTGGTCGGCGCATCGTCCAGGGCGACGGTGACGCCGGGCCCGTGCACCGCGGTGAGCCCCACGTCGGGCGCGAGGGCGTCGGCGGCGATCTGGGCGGCAGCCACCTCGGCGTTGCCGGCACCCACGCGCTCTCCGAGCTCGGAAACGTCGGACTGAAGTTGGCTCAGTCGCTCGGTCTGCGCGGCGACGTCGCGTTCCTGCACGGCGATCAGCTGGGTCAGGTCGATCCGGCGACCGGCCCGCAGATCGGTGCCGCCGCTGGTCTCCGCCGAGGTCGCGAACAACACTCCGGCCACGAGGGCAGCGAGCGGAACCAGCAGCCGCCAGCCCCCGTGCCCGGTCCCCGGCCGGTCCTCGCGCCGCCGCCGGACAGCCGCGGTCGGCTCGTCCCGACCACGCACCGATGCCATGGCGACTACGCTAGCTGCCAAAGCCAGTCCGGTGGAGGAGTCGCGTCGTGCCCAAGTCCAAGGTCCGTAAGAAGGCGGCCTACACGCCGCCCAGCGACGTGCTGCCTTCGGCTGCCAGCCGCGCCCGGACAAAGTCGCCCAGCCCAACCTGGTACGCCGTCGTCATGATCGTCCTGATGATCATCGGGCTGGTCTACATCAGCGTGTATTACATCACCGGCGACCGCATCGGTTTCATGGCCACCCTCGGCTCATGGAACTTCCTGATCGGGTTCGGCCTCATGGTGGCCGGCCTCATCATGTCCATGCGCTGGCGCTGAACCACGAGTTCCCGCCGGTTACGGCTAGAATGACACCGGTGTAGTTATCCCAAGGGGTTATCCACACTGTGGATAACCTTCAGCCGACCGACTCCAGGATGGTGGCATTGGCCGTTCCGCCGCCCTCACATATGGTCTGCAGGCCATAACGGATCTCCCGGGCGAGCATGTGGTGGATCAGGGTGGTCATCAGCCGCGCTCCCGAGCCGCCGAGCGGGTGACCCAGCGCGATCGCCCCGCCGTTCGGATTGAGCCGGGAAGCGTCCGCGCCGGTCTCGGCCAGCCAGGCCAGCGGGACGGGGGCGAAGGCCTCGTTGACCTCGAACACCCCGATGTCGTCCAACTCGAGGCCGGACCGGGCCAGCACCTTGGCGGTCGCCGGGATCGGGCCGGTCAGCATGATCACCGGGTCGTCACCGGTCACGATCGCGGTGTGCACCCGGACGAGCGGCCGCAGCCCGAGTTCGGCGGCACGCTCGGAGGTCATCACCAGGAGGGCAGCCGCGCCATCGGAGATCTGCGACGCGTTGCCTGCGGTGATGACACCGTCCTGCTGGAACGGCGTGCTCAGCTCGGCCAGACTCTCCAGCGTCCCGCCGCGGCGGATGCCCTCGTCCGCGGACACCACGCTGCCGTCCGCGGTCTTGACCGGGACGATTTCAGCGGCGAAGCGGCCCTCGTCCTGGGCAGCCGCCGCCTTGTCGTGGGAGGCCAGGCTGTAGGCGTCGAGTTCCAGCCGGGTCTGGCCCCATCGCGCGGCGATCATCTCCGCGCCGGTCCCCTGGTTGGGCAGTGTTTGGCCGTACCGCTGCACGAAGCGCTCCCCGACCGGCAGCTGCCCGTCCGTGCCTACCGAGGAGCCCATCGGTACCCGGCTCATCGACTCCACACCGCCGGCCACGACGATGTCGCACTGCCCGGACATCACCGCTGCAGCAGCGAAGTGCACGGCCTGCTGCGAACTGCCGCACTGCCGGTCGACGGTCGTACCGGGCACGCTCTCCGGCCAGCCGGCGGACAACGCCGCGTGCCGGCCGATGTTCCAGGTCTGCTCGCCGACCTGGCTGACGCAGCCCCAGATGACGTCGTCGACGAGCACGGGATCGAGCCCCGTGCGGTCGATCAGCGCCTCCAGCACGTGCGCGGACAGGTCCACCGGGTGGACGCCGGCCAACCCGCCGTTGCGCTTGCCGACCGGCGTACGTACGGCGTGGACGATGACTGCGTCGCGCATGCGTGACTCCCCGTTGGGTTGCGGCTCCCCCGATGGTACGCACCGGCCCTACCGCCACTATGGGAGCGCAGGCGACCACCCGAGCGTGGCAGCATCGGCGGCGTGACAGCGAAGACCTGGGCGCCGCGGTGGTTGGAGAGCGCCGTCGCCGCGGCCGTCGGGCTGTCGCTGCTGGGCATCGCTATCGGCCTGGACGCCGCCGGACGGCTGCTGCTCGGCGGAGCCGGCTTCCTGCTGCTCGGCCTGGCGCTCAGCGACGCCGTCGTCCGGCCGAGGCTTGCCGCCGACGCGGACGGGCTCACCGTGCGGACTCTGAGCCGCCGCCTCGGCGCTCCCTGGGCGGCGGTGGCCGTCCGGTTGCGGGCCGGGCGCCGGCTCGGTACGGCGGTGTACACGCTCGAGGTCGACGTCGGAGACGACCTCGTCGTACTCGGCCGCAGGGAACTCGGAGCCAACCCGGCGGACGTTGCCGAGCAACTCACCCGGCTGCGCGACGGCCGGCCACTCTGAGCCGGGTCAGCCGAGGAGGAAGGCGCCCTGCACGAGCACCGGTACGACGGCTGCAAAGGCAACTGCGGCAAGCCCGGCGACCTGCATCGCGGTACTGCGCCGAGCGGCGATCAACACCACCGCTGCCAGACTGCCGCCGATCAAGCCACCGAGATGGCCCAGCAGGGAGATGCCCGGCAAGAAGCTGATGACCGCGTTGAGCACCAGCACGGAGATCAGCGGACGCAGGTCGCCCTTGCGGTGTCGAATCACCACGGCAGCGGCGCCGAGCAAACCGAATACTCCGCCGGATGCACCGACGGTTTCGGAGTTGGCCTGTGCGAACAGGGCCACCGCCGCGCCACCGCTCAGGGCGGACACCAGGTACAGCCCGGCGAACTTCGCCCACCCGAGATAGCGCTCGAGATCGGCGCCGAGCACGAGCAACGCCAGCATGTTCATCGCCAGGTGAAACAGGCCGAAGTGCAGGAACGCCGAACTCAGCAGCCGCCACGGTTGCTCTCCGCCGGTGGCACAGCCGCCGAGAACCGGGAACTCGCCGGTGGCGCAGGCCGGAATGAGCGAGAGCTGGTGGAACAGCGACGACGTACTGTTCTGCATCACCCCGCCGCCGTTGGGCAGCGCCGCGATCACGGTGACGACGTACACGGCGACGTTGATCACGACCAGCGTTGTCGTTGCCGCTCCCCAACGGTCAGCGAACCGTCGCAGTCCGGACGGGCTACGCGGCTGCCGCACGGTGGCCTGCCCTTCCCGAACGCAGTCGGGGCAGTGGAAGCCGACCGACGCCGAGCGCATGCAATCCGGGCAGATCGGCCGGCCGCAGCGGGTGCACCCGATGCCGGTGGGGCGGTCGGCGTGCCGGTAACAGGTGGCAGCCGGCTGCACCTGACCCGGGCCGGAGCCGAATGGGGTCATTCCCGGTCGATCGTCACCGAGTCGAGCGTGACGTCCTCGACCGGACGGTCGCCCGACCCGGTCCGTACCTGCGCCAACTGCTCCACCACGGCGCGGCTCTCCTCGTCGGCTACCTCACCGAAGATGGTGTGCTTGCCCTGCAGCCACGTTGTTGGGGCCACCGTGATGAAGAACTGTGAGCCGTTCGTGCCGCGGCCCATCTGCTTTCCGGAGTTGGCCATCGCCATGATGTACGGCCTGGTGAAGGACAGCTCCGGGTGGATCTCGTCGTCGAACTTGTACCCGGGACCGCCGATGCCCTGGCCCAGCGGGTCACCGGCCTGGATCATGAAGCCGGGGATGATGCGATGGAAGATCGTCCCGTCGTACAGGGGGGCCTTGGTCTTGCCCTTGGTCCTCGGGTCGGTCCACTCCTTGGTGCCCTCGGCGAGCTCGACGAAGTTCGCCACCGTCTTGGGGGCGTGGTCCGGGAAGAGCTCGACCCGGATGTCGCCGTGGTTGGTGTGCAAGATCGCGTGCAGCGACACAGCTTCTCCTCGGTAGGGGTGCTTCGATCCTTCCACGGCGTCGGGCTCGGTGCCGTCGCTCGGTGCCGTCGCTCGGTGCCGTCGCTCGGTGCTGGACAGCCCAATTTCTGGCTGGGCGATGAGTTCTCGCCCCGCCGGACGTCACTACTCTCAGAACCGTCGTCTCGGCTGCCTCGCGCAGCCACGAAAGGAGCAGTCGATGACAGGAGTACGGGTACTGGTCGGTACCCGCAAGGGCGCCTTTGTCCTGACGTCGGACGGCGCCCGAGAGCGCTGGGACGTCGACGGTCCGCATTTCCCCGGCTGGGAGATCTACCACGTCGCGGGGTCGCCGGCCGAGCCGGATCGGCTCTACGCCTCACAGTCGAGCGGCTGGTTCGGGCAGCTGATCCAGCGCTCCGACGACGGTGGCAAGACGTGGGAGCCGATGGGCAACCAGTTCACCTACGACGGCGAGCCGGGCACCCACCAGTGGTACGACGGGACACCGCACCCCTGGGAGTTCGCCCGAGTCTGGCACCTCGAGCCGTCGCCGGGCGACCCGGACACGGTGTACGCCGGGGTCGAGGACGCCGCCCTGTTCCGGTCCACCGACGGTGCGCAGACCTGGCAGGAGCTTCCCGGGCTGCGCACCCACGGCTCCGGACCCTCGTGGCAGCCCGGCGCCGGGGGGATGTGCCTGCACACGATCCTCCTGGATCTGAGCGACCCCGCCCGGATGTACGCAGCCATCTCGGCGGCCGGGGCGTTCCGCTCCGACGACGCGGGCACGACCTGGCGGCCGATCAACCGGGGCCTGCAGTCCGAGGGCATCCCTGACCCGGACGCCGAGGTAGGCCACTGTGTCCACCGCATCGCGATGCACCCGTCCCGCCCGGAGGTGCTCTTCATGCAGAAGCACTGGGACGTCATGCGCAGCGACGACGCGGGTGAGTCCTGGCACGAGATCAGCGGGAACCTGCCGACCGATTTCGGGTTCCCGATCGCCGTGCACGCGCACGAACCGGACACCGTCTACGTCGTACCAATCACGAGCGACTCACACCACTTCGTGATGGACGGAAAGCTGCGGGTGTACCGGAGCAGGACCGGTGGAAACGAGTGGGAGGCGCTGACGTCCGGCCTGCCGCAACAGGACTGCTACGTGAATGTGTTGCGGGACGCGATGGCCGTCGACTCGCTCGACTCGTGCGGCCTCTACGTAGGCACCACCGGCGGGCAGGTGTACGCATCCCCCGACGCCGGGGACAGCTGGGCCCCAATCGTCCGGGACCTCCCGGCCGTGCTGTCCGTCGAAGTCCAGACACTGTCGTGATCCGCGTCGTCCTGCCGGCACACCTGCGCGCGCTCGCGCACGTCAACGGCGAGGTGCGGCTCGACGTCGACGGCCCGGCCACCCAACGCGCGGTTCTCGACGTGCTCGAAGCCCGATACCCCATGCTGGTCGGCACCATGCGCGACCAGTCGACCAAGCAGCGCCGACCTTTCGTGCGGTTCTACGCCTGCCAGGAGGACCTGTCCCACGAGCCGCCGGACGACCCGCTGCCCGATGCGGTAGCGAAGGGGACCGAGCCCTATCTCGTGATCGGCGCAATGGCCGGCGGGTAGTCCGGGCGGTCCGGGCGCGTCCGGTTGGGGACGCCGGCGCCCGGCTACTGTCGACCGGCCGTGATCGGGGTCTCTAGCGCCGCTAAGTGCTGGGAGGGTGAGGCCGTGTTCAGTGCCCTGAGTCATCTCGAGTGTCCCCGCTGCGCAGCGACGTACGACGCCGGAATCCGACAGGGACTGTGCCACGGTTGCGCCGCACCGCTGCTCGCGCGCTACGACCTGTCGTCGGTTCCGATCCGGCGGTCGGCGCTGGCGGGGCGGGCTCCTGACCTGTGGCGCTACCACGAGCTGCTCCCGGTCTCCGCTCCCGAGCACATCGTGAGCCTGGGCGAGGGAATGACGCCGTTGCTCGCCGTACCGCGGCTCGCCTCCTCGCTGGGGCTCAGCCGGCTCTGGGTCAAAGACGATGGGCTGCTGCCCACGGGTTCGTTCAAGGCACGCGGTGCGTCGGTGGGTGTCTCCCGCGCCCGCGAGCTCGGCGTGCGGGCGATGGCGATGCCGACAAATGGGAACGCCGGTGCGGCCTGGTCGGCGTACGCCGCCCGGGCCGGTCTGGACATGCTCGTCGCCATGCCGGTCGACGCGCCGGCGATCACCCGGGTCGAGATCGTCGCCGCCGGTGGCTGGCTCGTGCTCATCGACGGGCTGATCTCCGACGCCGGCCGGCTGGTGTCGGCGGCGGTCGCCGGCACCGAGTGGTTCGACGTGGGGACGCTCAAGGAGCCGTACCGGATCGAGGGCAAGAAGACGATGGGCTTCGAACTCGCCGAGCAGCTGGGCTGGCGGATGCCCGACGTCGTCGTCTACCCGACCGGTGGCGGCGTCGGGCTGATCGGCATCGTCAAGGCGCTGGGTGAGCTCGTCACCCTGGGTTGGTTGCACGGGCCGCTGCCGCGGATGGTGTGCGTGCAGGCGGCCGGCTGCGCGCCGATCGTGCGCGCCTTTGACGCGGGGGCTGCGGAATCCGAGCCGTGGGCAGATCCGCGGACGGTCGCGTTCGGGATCACCGTGCCCAAGGCGCTCGGCGACTTCCTCGTGTTGTCGGCGCTGTACGACACGGACGGGACGGCGCTCGCCGTGACCGACGAGGATCTGCTCGCCGACGTCGCATTGGTGGGCCGGCTGGAGGGCCTGCTCCTCTGCCCAGAAGGTGCCGCGACCGTCACCGCCACCCGGTCGCTGGTCGAATC
>JACCZY010000192.1 GCA_013695685.1 Geodermatophilaceae bacterium
GCGACATCGACTCCTTCGGCTACCAACAGCGCGGCCACCGCCAGCCCGATTGGTCCGGTTTCAGCGGCCACCCGGCAGGCAAATCCGGGGTGGGGGGTGGTCAGCCGGTGGTCACGGGATCGCCGCGCTCACCGGCGGCCCGGGCGGTACCCCGGCCACGACGACGCCGCGGCCGCCTGCCTTCGCCTGGTACAGCCGCTGATCTGCCCGCGCCAGCACGCCACTGGGCGCTTCGTCGAGGCGAGCCTGTGCGATACCCGCCGAGAATGACTGGCCTTGCGGGGTCGACGGCAACAGCCGCGCAACGACGGCTGCGGCTGCCGCCTCCTCGATGCCGGGAAGGATGGCAGCGAATTCCTCGCCGCCATATCGAGCGAGCATCGCGCCGGGGGCGGACTCGTGAAGCTCCTGGGCCCACGCCGCCGCCGCTTGGTGCAACAGTTGATCGCCGGCCGCGTGCCCGTAGGTGTCGTTGAATGCCTTGAAGTGGTCGAGATCGATCATGGCAACACTCACGCACCCGAGCAGCAGGTCAGCCCGCGCCGCTTCCACCGCGCGGTCGAACTCAAAGTCGAAGGTGCGTCGGTTGGGCAGGCCGGTCAGCGCGTCCGTGCGGGCCAAGACCTCGAGCAGCAGCCGTTTGGTCTCGATCGCCCCCATCAGCAGCGACATGCGCGCCATCGCCAGCAGGAACAACAACACGGCGCCAACGGCGGCCCCCCGCACCTTGGCCACGTCACCCGCCACACTGCCCACCATCAACGTCAGGGGTGCGAGAAGTGCTCCCGTTCCTAGCGATACGGTGCGCAGCAGGCCCAGGCGGTCGGTGCTCGGGCCGCTGGGACCGACCAAACTGACGATGTCGGTCTGTTGCAATGACAACCCGGTGAGCAGGAAGAACATCATGTACGGGGCGTCGATCCATTGGTCGTAGTTCCCAGCCACGCCGGCATAGATCGAGGCGAGAAAAGCAACGTCGGCCACCAGGAGCGAGCCCAGGGCGCTGACCAGAAGAAGTCCGGCTCTCGTCTTCGCCGCGGACCCGACCAACAGGCGCGCCACAACGCCGGCCACCAGCACATCGGACAGCGGGTAGACGACGCCGACGACCCGGGCCAACCGGCCCACGCTGTCGTCGGCGACAGCATCGGCGATCACGAAGGTGTACGCGACAACACCGAGGCCAACCGTGATCATCGATGCATCGATGAGCGCGGCCACGTCGCGGCGCACGTCGCGTCTGCGCACCACGACGATCGCGGCCGCCATCATCGCGGGATAGGCCAGGAGGAAGAACGCGTCGGTCCAGGAAGGGAACGGCTCCTTGTCGAACACGAGGATGTTCACGTCCCAGCCCGCGCTGCCGATCAACCACGAGGCCAGCGCAAGAACGATGAGCCCGCCCGCTCGCCCCAGGCTCCATCGATGCTTCCAGGCGCCGGCCGCAGCGAATCCGAAACCAACGGCGGAGACGACGAGGACCGCGACCAGGTGGGCCGCTCCATCGCTCGGGCCGGTGAAGAGAGCGACCCCGAGGGAGAGCGCAGCGCAGACTGCGACGTGGCTGGCGGTGACCCGAAAGCTGGCGGGGGAAGGCCTTGCTCGTGCCGGGACGAGCGCCGGACGGTGTGGCGGCATCTGACGCGCTCCTGTCGCCTTCAGTGACGATGATACTACACGCTGTAGTCGGACTGATCCGGTAGGCGCTGCACGCCCGTCGGAACATGCAGCGCCGTCCATCGGCTCGGGGGTGGGGATTCGCCAGCTTGTAGGACGCGCGCGCCGATGCGGGAGCTAGGAATCCTTGATCTCGGCTATCCTCTCGCGTGCTTCAGCGGCGCTGAGATCCGTGACGATCCTGCCGCGATCCCGGGCAGAATCAGCCGGTCTTGGCTCAGATGTACGTCACCGAAGTGCTGTGCGCCGGCGGTAGGCAGCTCGTTGTCAGGACCTGCGTCCAGGTGCCCCAGCGCCAAGACCCAGACCCAGACCCAGACCCAGACCCAGACCCAGCAACGTGGAGTGAATCAGCTCTTCCATGACCCCGGCGGCACCGTCATCGCAGGGTCCGCCGATGCACCGGTCATCCGCGGCGACGTCCCGGGCTTAGCGCCGGTGTTCACCCAGGCCGAGCTGGTCCAGTTCGCCCAGGTGTCATCCGGGGTGCCTGCGGCGCCGCCCTGTGGGGTCGACCAGGAACTCCCCGACGGCGACCGGCTGGTCCAACACCGTCGCCACGGTGCGGCGGAACGAGTGCGGCGTGACCCCGGAGATCCCCACCTCAGCCAGGACGTGCGCAGCCGCCGTCGGATATCGCCACCCGTGCGGTCGTGGGCGGTGTAGGGATCAGGGAACGACACATCGCGCGGCTGCTGGCCGACCAGGCACGCGACGCGCTCACCGACCGGCTGGGATTGGCCCCAATCAGCGACCGGGAACCGGGCCGGACCCGGGTGCAGCCACCGGCGGCAACGACGGCCAGCAAGGCTGGATCGCCTCCCGCCGCCTGGATGTGCGAGGCCGGCCGGTCGCCTGGGTGTTCACCGGCGCCCCTCCCCAGCCCGACGGGTCGCAGTGTTCGTCGATGACGCGCTGGCCGTGACGAGCACGAACCACGCCCAACTGGTCGCCGGGGCGGCGTACCCGCTGTTCTACGACACCCTGTTCACCTCTCTGCGCCAGGTCCTGGCCGACGCCGCGGTCACAGCGCAGCAGCGCAAGGACGGGCTGTGGGCGAGCAACCGCACCTTGACCGGGGTGGACGGGTCCACGGTGGCCGCGCTGGAGGAGGGTGGGTGGTCATCCCGAAGCAGTTCCGGCGATTGGTGGAGTTCCACAGCGACGCCGACCGCGACCTCGAAGTGTTCAAGCCTTGGTTGGCGACGGAGAAGCCGGAACAGATCCTCGACCTCGACGACAACACCAACTTCACCCACCTCGACAACCTCATCGAGGTCACCGGAACCGGGTACGACTGACCCGACCCGCAAATCGCCTCGTGATCATTTCCGCGAAGGGACGCCACCCGTCGCGACTACACCCGCGGTCGAATCCAGCCCGCGCACGATGCATGAGGCCGACCAGTGAACCGAGACATCCGAGTCCGAGAAGCAGGCGCTGGTCCAGGATCCGGCGTCTCCGTTCTTCACCACCCGGCACTTCGACGGCCACGGCTCGGTACTGCTGCGAGCCAGCCGGATCGGCGAGCTCACCCGTCGGGCGCTGGCCGAGGTGGTGCAGGATGCATGGCTCACCCAGGCGTCGCACCGCAGGAGAACCGCCTGGCTCGCTTCCCAGAACAACGAGTAGTCGCCGGCATCCCGCCAGAGGATCGTCCACCGCTCATCGTCGAGCATCCCGGCAGACCCGGTACGTCAGGCCATCGGGTGTCCAAGTCCCTCGATGACGTCCGCCAACTCGGCGACCGGCCGACGGCCATCGAGTTCGAGAGTCGCGCCGCGTCGGAGCAATGGCTCGACGGTTCTCAAGTACTTCAGGATCTCGTCCTGCTGATCAGCCGTCTTGCCATAAGGGTTGTTGTTTCGGCGCCGCACGCGGTCGAGGATCACCGTTGCCGGCGCGCTCAGGAGCACGACATGCTCGAAGCGGTCGTAGAAGCGCCCTTGGTTCTCCACGGTGCCCGAAACGATGACGTCAGCGTACTGCGCGAGCAACATGTCCATGCGCGATTCGTCCCACGAGCCGTCCGGCAGTTCCCAAGCGTTGTAGTCGGTGTCGACGGTGAGGTGTCCGCGCCGCCGAAGTTCGCGGAGGACCGTGCTCTTGCCAGTCCCGGACATGCCAGTCACAAGGATGCGGACCATGACGCCCCGAACCTAGCGCGACCGCCGCTAGCCGTGTAGTCACCACATCGACGTGTCCGTGCGCGGGTGCCTGCCCCGTGGAATGACCGATCGCCGAACCTTCACCGGCGCTCTCATGCCTGCGGGCAGCCCTGTGCCGTCGTCCGGCTCCGCGCTGTGGGCGGACGGACCGGAGCCGAGGTTTAGCGGGTCAGGCGGACGTGCGCCTGCTTCGCTCAAGGGCTCGGTGAACGGTGGACGGCCAACACCGAAAGGTCGGCGAGTTCGGCGATGCGGTGCTCGCCGGCGTCCACGCTGCGCGCGTGGGAAGCCGACCGCGACCTGTCCGGCACCGTGCTGCTGACACGGCACGGCGACACCCTCTTCGAGGGCTGCTACGGGCTGGCCAACCGTGCTGCCGCGGTGCCATGGGGGGCCTTCCGGAGACAAGTGCACACGCGGGTGCTCTTGACAGAAGCGGTCCGAGCGAGGACACCTGAGAACGCCGTCTCGATCGACGGCAGGTCGACCAGGTTCAAACGGCGAGGAGACCGTGATGGGCAACAAGGCAGTTGTAAGTCTTGCCACCGGGCTAGAGGACGCCGAGCGTGTCACTGTCGCCTTCCTGGTTGCAGTAGGAGCCGCTGAGCAGGGCCGTCCCACGCTCATGTTTCTGACCAAGGAGGCGGTGCGGCTAGCCGTCCCGGGTTTCGCCACAGCCGTGGCATGCGACGGGTGTCCGCCCCTGGAGGACCTGCTGGCGCGCTACGAGAAAGCCGGCGGTCGTCTTCTCGTTTGCCCGATTTGCTTTGAGGCACGGAAGCTGGATAAGGGCGATCTCAACGGCAACGCCGAAATCGGGGGCACCGTACCGATGTGGCAATGGATCGGCGACGAGGGCGCGACGACCTTCAGCTACTGACGTTT
>JACCZY010000210.1 GCA_013695685.1 Geodermatophilaceae bacterium
CCTCCAGCTCGGCCGCGACCGGCCAGCGGGCCCGGTGGACCGAGCCCTCCTGCCACCACGACCACACCTCCTCGGTGACGAAGGGCAGGAAGGGGGCGAACAGCCGCAGCAGCACGGACAGGGCCGACGTCAGGCTGGCCGATGCCGAGGCCGCCCCCTCCTCGCCCTGCCCGCCGTAGACCCGGCCCTTCACCAGCTCCAGGTAGTCGTCGCAAAAGCCCCAGAAGAACGTCTCCGTGCGCTCCAGGGCCCGGGCATAGTCGTACCCCTCGAAGGCGACGGTGGCCTCGTCGACCAGGCCGGCCAGGCGGGCCATGAGGGCGCGGTCGAGCGGTGCGGTCACCGGCGCGCCGGGTTCCCGGCCGGACGCCTGAGTCAGGGCGAACCTGGACGCGTTGAGGATCTTGATGGCCAGGCGCCGGCCGACGCGCATCTGGCCCTCGTCGAAGGCGGTGTCGGTGCCCGGCCGGCCGCTGTCGGCCCAGTACCGCACCGCGTCGGAGCCGTACTGCTCGAGCAGGCTCAGAGGCGTGACCACGTTTCCCTTGGACTTGGACATCTTCTTGCGGTCGGGGTCGAGCACCCAGCCGTTGATCATGGCGTCGGTCCACGGCAGGCCGCCGTGCTCGGCCCGGGCCCGGACCACGCTCACGAACAGCCAGGTGCGGATGATCTCCGGCCCCTGCGGGCGCAGGTTCATGGGAAAGGTCAGCGAGAACAGATCCGGGTCGTCGGCCCACCCGCAGGCGATCTGGGGGGTGAGCGACGACGTGGCCCAGGTGTCCAGGATGTCGGGGTCGCCGGCGAAGCCGCTGGGCGTCCCCCGCTGTGCCTCCGAGTAGCCCTCGGGAACGTCGGTGGACGGGTCGATCGGCAGCCGTCCCTCCGGCGGCGTCAGCGGCGCCTCGTGGACCGGCAGGCCCTCGTCGTCGAGGCGGTACCACAGGGGGATCGGCACCCCGAAGAAGCGCTGGCGGCTGACCAGCCAGTCGGTGTTGAGCCCCTGGACCCAGCTCTCGTAACGGGCCCGCATGGCCGGGGGGTGCCACACCAGCTGCCGTCCCAGTTCCAGCAGCTCGTCGCGGTGCTCGAGCACCCGGACGAACCACTGCCGGCTGGTGACGATCTCCAGCGGCCGGTCGCCCTTCTCGTAGAACTTGACCGCATGCCGGATCGCGCGCGGCTCGCCGAGCATGCCGTCCACGTCGCGGAGCAGGTCGACGATGCGAGCCCGGGCCTGCTTGGCGGTCTTGCCGGCCAGCTCCGCCCACGCCACCGCGCCCGCACCGGCCAGCCAGCCAGGAGTTTCGGTCTGGAACCGGCCGTCACGGCGTACGACGGAGCGCAGCGCCAGGTCCAGCTCCCGCCACCAGACCACGTCGGTGGTGTCGCCGAAGGTGCACACCATCGCGATGCCGGTGCCCTTGTCCGGTGCCGCCAGCGGGTGCGCGACCACAGGAACGCTGACACCGAACAATGGCGTGGTGACCTCGGTGCCGAACAGCGGGCGGTACCGGGGGTCGTCGGGGTGCGCGACGAGCGCGACGCAGGCCGGCAGCAACTCCGGCCGGGTCGTCTCGATCTCCACGTGCCCGCCGTCCGGCCTGCCGAACAGCAGCCGGTGCGATGTCGCGTCGACCTCGCGATCCTCGAGTTCGGCCTGCGCCACGGCAGTGCGGAAGTCGATGTCCCACAGTGTCGGTGCCTCCGCAGCGTACGCCTCGCCGCGCTGCACATTGCGCAGGAATGCACGCTGGGCCACCCGCCGGCAGTGTTCGTCGATCGTGGCGTAGGTCAATGTCCAGTCGACTGACAGGCCGACCCGGCGCCAGACCTGCTCGAACGCCTTCTCGTCGACCAGGGTGCGCTCGTGGCACAGCTCGACGAAGTTGCGCCGGGAGATCGGGAGCTGGGGCTTGCCTTTGACCGGTTCCGGAAGTGCTAGATCCGGGTCGTAGGGCACGGTCGGGTCGCAGCGCACACCGTGGTGGTTCTGGACCCGGCGCTCCGTCGGCAGCCCGTTGTCGTCCCAGCCCATCGGGTAGAAGACCTCACGCCCCCGCATCCGCTGGAACCGGGCGAGCGAGTCGACCTGGACATAGCCGAACACCGATCCGATGTGCAGTTGCCCACTTACCGTCGGCGGCGGAGTGTCGATGGAGTAGACGTCGGCCCTGGTCTTGGTCCGGTCGAACCGGTAGGTCTGCTGCTCCTCCCATACGGCGTCCCACTTGTCTTCGAGGTCGACAAGTGAGGGCTTCTCGGGCGGACCAACCATGCCGCCGACATTAGTCGAGCCGGTGCCGTCGATCAGAGCGCGGCCAGCTCGTCGGTGAGATCGGCCAACCCGATGGAGCCCATGGACAGCGCCGCCATGTGCCAGCGCTTGAGGTCGAAGTCGGCACCGTGCGCGCGCTGCGCCGCGGCACGGCCGGCCAGCCACGCCCGCTCCCCCAGCTTGTAGCTGATCGCCTGCCCAGGGATCCCGAGATAGCGCACCAGCTCGCTGTCTGCGAACCCCGGGTCCCGCCCGCTGTTGGCACCGAAGAACTCCCGGCCCAGTTCGGGCGTCCACCGTTCGCCGGCGTGAAAGGCCTGGTCCGCGGGGATTTCCAGCTCGAGGTGCATGCCGATGTCGATGATCACCCGCACCGCTCGCAACTGCTGCGCGTCGAGGTAACCCATCCGATGCCCCTGGCCGGTCAGGAAACCGAGTTCGTCCATGAGCCGCTCGGCGTACAGCGCCCATCCCTCGGTGTCCGCGCTCGTGCTGCCAACGCTCGTCTGGTACGTCGAGAGCTGCGGTGCGACATGGACCCATTGGGCCAGCTGCAGGTGATGCCCCGGCACGCCCTCGTGGTACCAGGTGCTGACCAGATCCCACAGCGGGAAGCGCTCGCGGCCCAGCGTGGGCAGCCAGGTGCGGCCCGGCCGGGAGAAGTCCAGCGCCGGCCGGGTGTAGTACGGCGCCGCTGCACTGCCGGCCGGGGCGATCATGGCCTCGACCCGGCGGATCGGCTCGGCCAGGTCGAAGTGCGTCCCGTCGAGCGCGGCCATCGCCTCGTCCATCATCTGCTGCAGCCGCTGCCGGATCGCCTCGACGCCCTCCACCGCCTCGCCTTCGCTGTCGAGCCACCGCATCGCCTCGGTCGGACTGCAACCCGGCCTGATCCGTTCGGCCTCGGCCCGCATCTCGCCGTCGATCCGGGCGTACTCGACCCACGCCCAGCGGTACGCCTCGTCGAGGTCGAGGTCGGCCCCGGTGTACTGCGTGGCCCAGCGGGCATAGCGCTCGGCGCCGACCGCGTCCGGGGTTCCCTCGGCGCCCCGCCGGTAGTCCTCCCGGAGGAAGTCTCTCGTAGCGTGCACAGCCTCGGTCGCGGCTCGGGCAGCCGAGTCCAGGTCGCGACGCTGGCTGTCCGGCCCGGTCGCAACGAACGAAGCGAACCACGAACCGGTTGAGCCGTCGCCAAGCCACTGGTCGAGCTGGTCGGCCATGGCGTCGACCTGCCGTGCAGCGGCGTACCGGCCCTGGGCGGCGCCCTCCCGCAGCGAGGCACGGTACCCGTTATACGCATGAGGCACATTCGCCATCCGCCGGGCGATGACCTGCCAATCCTCGTCCGTGGCCGACGGCATGAGCGTGAAGATCTGCCGGGTCGCATGGACGGGCGTGAACGTGTTGTTCACCGTCCGCAGGTTCTCGCCGGCCTCGCTCAACGCCAGGCTCGAGTTCAGCCGGTTGCGCAGCAGCCGGGCGCAGCGCCGTTCCAGGACGTCGTCGCCGCCCGGCAGGGCATCGAGTTGGGCAAGAGTGGACCGGGCCAGATCGTCGGTCGCGGCAGTCCCGTCGGGTGAGAAATCGGGAAGCCGGTCGTCGTGCGGCCGGGTTCCCAGGGCCGTGCCGAGAATCGGGTTCAGGTCGGTCAACGCGTCGACGTACCGGTCGGCGAGGCGGCGCGGCGTACGGGGGTCAGAGGTTGTAGGCATTCCCTATTCTGCTCCATCCGGGAGAACGACACGCCTTGACGCCTGCGGTTCGCTAGGTTGCGTGTCAGAGCAGACCGCGGGGGTCGCGCCAGTGCCCTCCTTTCATGCGTAGAGGGTGACTGCCATGCAGATTCCAGCCGCTTTCGATTACGTTCGAGCCGACAGCGTCGACCACGCCCTGCAACTGCTTGCCGAGCACGGCCCGGAAGCACGGGTGATCGCGGGCGGCCACAGCCTGCTGCCGATGATGAAGCTGCGACTGGCCAACCCCGAATGGCTGATCGACATCAACGACCTGAGCGAGCTCGACCACATCACCGAGGACGGCGATACGCTACGCGTCGGCGCACTGACGCGGCACGTGAGCCTGCTCGAGTCCGATGCGGTGGCCGGCCACTTCCCGCTCGTTCGCGACGCCGAGACCACGATCGCCGACCCGCTGGTCCGCAACCGCGGCACCATCGGCGGGTCCCTATGCCAGGCCGACCCGGCCGAGGATCTCTCGACTGTCTGCCATGTGCTGCGGGCCGAGTTGGTGATCCGTGGCCCGAACGGCGAGCGCACGGTGCCGATGCGCGAACTGCACCGGGGACCGTACGAGACCAGCGTCGAGCAGAACGAGATCCTCACCGAGATCCGCTGGCCGATCCGACCACGCTCGTCCAGCGCGTACACGAAGGTCGAGCGGCGCGTCGGCGACTGGGCCACGGCCGCCGCGGGCGCATCGGTGACGATGGGCGCGGACGGACAGATCGAGGACGTCACGATCGGTCTCACCGCGGTCGGACTGGACGGCAGTACGGCGACGCGTTCACAGGACGCCCTCCGTGGGCAGCGGCCCAGCGAGGAGCTGTACGCCGAGGCGGGACGGCTCGCGGCCGAGGACTGCAACCCGGTGGCCGACCAGCGCGGCACCGAGGCGTACAAGCGGCACCTGGCCGACGAGCTGACCCGCAGGGTGCTCCGCACGGCCATCGAGCGTGTCACGGCCGGCGCTTCACCGGCCGGCCAGGGAATCACCGCATCCGCCGAGCCGAGGAGCTGAGCCGTGCAGATCACGATGACCGTGAACGGCGATTCCGTTTCGCGAGAGGTGGAGGCGCGCGTGCTGCTCGTCCACTTCCTGCGTGACGTGCTCAGCCTCACCGGAACCCACTGGGGCTGCGACACGAGCAACTGCGGGCTGTGCACCGTCCTGATGGACGGCGTACCGGTGAAGTCCTGCACGGTTCTGGCCGTCATGGCTTCGGGGCACGACATCCGCACCGTCGAGGGCCTGGCCGCGGGCGGCACGCTCGACCCGGTCCAGCAGGGCTTCATGGAGGAGCACGGCCTGCAGTGCGGCTTCTGCACACCGGGCATGATGCTCACCGCCCGGGCTCTTCTCGACAAGAACCCGAACCCGAGCGAGGACGTCATCAGGGAGGCGATCTCAGGGCAGATCTGCCGGTGCACCGGCTACGCCACGATCGTCCGGTCCATTCGCTGGGCCGCCGCACACCCCGCCGGCGCCTCCAAGGCCGAGGACACCGCGGCCGAAGACCCTGCGGAGGCTTCCGCATGAACCGCCGCACCACTTTGCCTGTCGGGCGGCCGCCGCAACGACCGATATGCCCGGTTTGCGCGACCACCCGACAGGCAAAGTCGCATCCCAGCCCACACCCGGAGGCTTGCTCATGACCACGACGGAAGCGCGCCCAAGCAACCCGGCCGCGGCCGCCGAGGACCGGCCGATCGGCTTCGGCCGGCTGCAGCGCAAGGAGGACCCGCGCTTCATCCGTGGCAAGGGCAACTACATCGACGACATCACCCTGCCCGGCATGCTGCACGGCGCGATACTGCGCTCGCCCTACGCCCACGCCAGGCTCATCTCGGTCGACACGTCGGCGGCGCTGGCGCGCCCCGGCGTACACGCCGTGATCACCGGCAAGGATCTGGAGGGCCTCAACCTGGCCTGGGCACCGACGCTCTCTGCGGACGTCATGGCGATCCTGGCAACGGACAAGGTGCGCTTCCAGGGCCAGGAGGTGGCCTTTGTCGTCGCCGACGACCGGTACGCCGCCCGCGACGCGCTGGAGTTCATCGACGTGGAGTACGAGGCGATGCCGCCGGTCATCAACGCTCGCAAGGCGCTCGACCCGGATGCTCCGGTCATCCGTACCGACCTCGAGGGCCGGACGGACAACCACATCTTCGACTGGGAGGCCGGCGACTCCACGGAAACCGACGCCGTCTTTGCCCGGCCCGACGTGGTCATCGTGGCTGAGGACATCGTCTACCCGCGAGTCCACCCCGCGCCGATGGAGACCTGCGGTGCGGTCGCCGACTACGACCCGATCGACGGCAAACTGACCCTGTACGAGACCACGCAGGCCCCGCACGCCCACCGCACCCTCTACGCCATCGTCGCCGGCATACCCGAGCACAAGATCCGGGTGATCTCCCCGGACATCGGCGGCGGTTTCGGCAACAAGGTCGGCATCTACCCGGGCTACGTCTGTGCGGTCGTCGGGTCGATCGTGACCGGCAAGCCGGTCAAGTGGGTCGAGGACCGCTCGGAGAACCTGATGTCCACCTCGTTCGCCCGCGACTACCTGATGCACGGCGAAGTGGCGGCGACGAAGGACGGCAAGATCCTCGCCGTACGCACGACCGTACTGGCCGACCACGG
>JACCZY010000227.1 GCA_013695685.1 Geodermatophilaceae bacterium
ACCAGCGGGCGCTCGGCCTGGCCGAGCGGGCGCAGCGGCTGGTGGACGTGCTGGATCTCGCCCTGGCCGACGCGCCCGGGGCCGCGGTCACCGGCCACGACGCTCGGGCCCGCGACGAGGCGCTGCGCCCGCTCGCCACCGCCGTACGACGGGCGCTCGTCGCCGCCTACAACGCCTGACCGCAGCAGCCGACCGGGCAGACGTCGTAGCTCGGGCCCATCGATCCCAGCGCCCGCGCCGGACAGTCGCGGTCGGTGCGCTCCAGCAGCAGTTCCACGACCATGGAGACGAACGCGGGATGGGTGCCCGCGGTGGCCGCCCGGGCGAACGGCAGGCCCGCATTGGCCGCTGTCTGTGCGGCTTCGGTGTCCAAATCCCACAGCACCTCGATGTGGTCACTGACGAACCCGATCGGCGCCACGACAACGCCGGGAACGCCCTCGGTGGCCAGCGCGGTCAGGTGGTCGTTGATGTCCGGCTCCAGCCACGGCACCGACGGCGGGCCGCTGCGACTCTGCCAGACCAGATCCCACGCCAACGCCGGGTCGTTAGCGGCGGTCACCAGCGCGGCCGCCTCGCGAAGTTCACGCACATAGAGCCCACCGTCATGATCATGAGTCTGAGATCCGGGGTTTTGCCTGATCCCAGACCCATGACCATGGAAATCGGTGGCGGCCGGACCCGAGGACCGCGCCATCGCCACCGGGATGCTGTGCGCGGTGTAGACGACGCGGCTCCCCGGCGGCACAGCGGCCAGCGCCGCCCGCAGCCCGTCGGCGTTGGCCGCCACGAAGCCCGGGTGGTTGAAGAAGTGCCGCACCTTGTCGATCCGAGGTGCCTCGGCACCTGCGGCCGCCCGGCCGCGGCCGATGTCCTCCCAGTACTGCCGGCAGGCCGAGTACGACGCATACGCGCTGGTCGGGACTGCCAGCGCCCGCCGCACCCCGTCGGCGGTCATCCGGGCGACTGCCTCCTCGACGTACGGCGCCCAGTTCCGGTTGCCCCAGTAGATCGGCACGTCGAGTCCGCGCCCGTCCAGCTCCTCGCGGACGGCCGCGATCAGGGCCTGGTTCTGTGCGTTGATCGGAGAGACACCGCCGAAGTGGTAGTAGTGCTCGGCCACCCCGAGCAGGCGCTCCCGCGGGATACCGCGACCCCGGGTGACGTTCTCCAGGAAAGGCAACACGTCGTCGGGGCCTTCCGGCCCGCCGAAGGACAGCAGCAGCAGTGCGTCGTACGGCTCCGTGGCGACGTTGCTCACATGCGCCTCCGCGGCGAGAAGTTCGTCGGCGCTCACACCCCGACCGAGTGGAAGCCGCCGTCGACGTGCACGATCTCGCCGGTCGTCGCCGGGAACCAGTCCGACAGCAGTGCGACGCAGGCCCGGGCGGCCGGCTCCAGGTCAGTGAGGTCCCAGCCGAGCGGTGCCCGCACGTCCCACACGTCCTCGAAGCCGGAGAAGCCGGGGATGCTCTTGGCGGCCATGGTCTTCAGCGGACCGGCCGAGACGAGGTTCACCCGAACTCCCGAGGGGCCCAACTCACGGGCGAGGTAGCGCGAGCAGGACTCCAGGCCCGCCTTGGCGACGCCCATCCACCCGTACGCCGGCCACGCCACCGAGGCATCGAAGTCCAGGCCCACCACCGAGGCGGGGTTGGACAGCAGCGGGCGCACCGCCTGCACGAGACCCGCGAGGGACCACGTGGATACCTGCAGCGCCGTACCGGCGTCGCTCCACGGCACCCCGGTGAAGTCCTCCCCCAGCGCGTTCTGCGGGGCGAACCCGATCGCGTGCACGACGCCGTCCAGCCCGTCGACGTGCTCGCGCACCCGCTCGGCGAGGGTGGCGAGGTGGTCGTCGTCGGTGACGTCCAGTTCCAGTACGGCGACCTCGCCCGGGAGACGCTTGACGATCCGCCTGGTGATCGACAGCGCGCGACCGAAGTTCGTGACGACCAGCTGCGCGCCCTGTTCCTGGGCGATCTTCGCCGTGGCGAAGCCGATCGACGCCTCGGTCAGCACTCCGGCAATCAGCACCCGCTTGCCCTCGAGCAACCCGCTCATCCCAGCCTCCTCAATGGCCCATTCCCAGGCCGCCGTCGACCGGGATCACCGCGCCGGTGATGTACGCCGCCGCGTCGCTGGCCAGGAACCGCACCACCTGGGCGACCTCGTCGGGGGCGGCGTACCTGCCCAGTGGGATCTGACCGAGCAACTCGGCCCTGCGGACCTCCGGCAGCGCCGCGGTCATGTCCGTGTCGACGAAACCCGGCGCGACCACGTTGGCGGTGATGTTGCGGCTGCCCAGCTCCCGGGCAATGGATCGCGCCATCCCGATCAGCCCTGCCTTGGACGCCGCGTAATTGACCTGGCCGGTCGAGCCGGACAGCCCGACGACGGAGGAGATGAACACCAGCCGGCCCCATCTGGCCCGGAGCATCTTCGCCGCCGCCCGTTTGACGACCCGGTAGGAGCCGGTGAGGTTCGCGTCGAGCACGCGGGTGAAGGCGTCCTCGCTCATCCGCAGCAGCAGGGTGTCCTCGGTGATCCCGGCGTTGGCGACCAGCACCTCAACCGGCCCGTGCTCGGCCTCGATGGCGCTGAACGCCGCATCCACGCTGGCCGCATCGGTGACGTCGCACTCGACGCCGAGCAGGCCCTCCGGCGGCCCGGAACTGCGGTAGGTGACGGCGACCTGATGGCCGTCCGCGGCGAACGCCTGCGCGATGGCCAGCCCGATACCGCGGTTCCCGCCGGTGACCAGCACGGACCGACTCATCGCAGCGCCCTCCCTGCCGTCTGGATGCGGCCCCGCCGAGGCTAGCCGACGGCCAGGGACGATCGATCGCTGACTACAGCAGCCGGTTCGTCCAGACCAGCGCGAGTCCGGTCGCCACAAAGGCGAGCAGCAATCCCGCACCGACGAACCACACCGTGATCTCGCGCGGTTCGGTGGTATAGCCGATCTGGCTGCCGAGATCGGCGAAGACCTCCTTGCCCTGCCCGGCCGACTCCGCGGACTTGTACGTCCCACCGGTCTCCTCGGCGATCATCCGCAACGCCATCCGGTCGACCTGTACCGGGATGATCTCCCCGTCGAGGTTCAGCGTCCCGGCGTCGGTCCCGAACGCGATGGTGGACACCGGCACCTCGGCGGCCTTGGCGGCGTCTACGGCCTGCGTCTCGAGCCGGCCCACCGTCCGGTATCCGTCGGACATCAGGACGATCGCGGCCGGCGGGGGGCCTTCGTCGGTGCTCTGGAGCTGGGCCTGGAACGTCGTGATGGCGTTCAGGCTGGTGAAGATCGCCTCACCCGTCGCCGTCGCCTCCGCCAGCTGCAGGTTCTCGATCCCCGCCACCACGGCAGCGCGGTCGGTGGTCGGCGGGACTATCGTGTTGGCGGTCCCGGCGAACGCGACGAGCCCGAGGTTGATCCGCTCCGGCAGCACCGCGACGAACTCCTGGGCGGCCTCCTTGGCTGCGGTGATCCGGTCGGGGGCGATGTCCTCGGCCCCCATCGACAGCGACACGTCGATCGCGAGCATCACTGTTGCCCGGTCCCGAGGCACCCGTACGTCGGTAGAGGGCTTCGCCATCGCCAGGGTCAACGTGGACAGCGACAGCAGCAGTACGCCGAACGCGACGTGCCGCCGCCAGCCCGGCCGCCTGGGCGCGATGCTGGCGAGCAGATCGACGTTGCTGAACCGGGCGGCGTAGGCCGTGCGGCGTAGCTGCAGTACGACGTACAGCCCGACCAAAGCTGCGACAGCGAGCATGAGCAGCAGCCAGATCGGCGCCTGAAAGGTCATTGCTCGTCCCTCGCTGCGATGCTCACTCGCTCTCGGCTCATCGGCGCGCACCACCGGAGGCGCCACGCCGCCGGGCACCGACGTACCGGACGATGTCCATCAACCAGTCCCGGTCGGTGCGCAGCTGGAGGTGTCCGGCTGCGCATCGCCGCAGCCCGGCGGCGACGTCCGCGCGCTGCTCGGTGGCGGCCGCGGCGAACCGCTCGCGCAGTTCTTTCTTGCCGGTCTGCACCTCGATCACCCGACCGGTCTCGGGGTCCACGAGGGTCAGCAGTCCGACGTCGGGCAGGGACAGCTCGCGCGGGTCGAGCACCTCGATGGCCAGCGCCTCGTGCCGAGCCGCCAGGGCCCGCAGCGGTCGTTCCCAGGTGGCCTCGCCGAGGAAGTCCGACACGACGACGACCAGGCCGCGCCGGCGCGGCGGGCGGCGCAGCATCTCCAGCGTCGACGCCAGATCTCCGCGGCGACCCTGCTCGGCACGCGGGGTCTCGATGACCGTGCGGATCAACCGGTCGGCCGCGGCCCGCCCGGCCCGCGCCGGGATGCGGATCACCTGCTGCCCGGTGGTCACCAGCGCCCCGACCCGGTTGCCACCGTGGGTAGTGAGGTACACGACAGCCGACAGCCCCGCGACAGCGAGATCGCGCTTCTCGCACGCCGCCGTACCGAAGTCCAGGCTCGGGGAGAGATCGACGACGATCCACGCCTCGAGCTCGCGGTCGGCGATCGTCTCCCGGACGTGCGCGACGGTCGTGCGGGCGGTGACCGGCCAGTCCATCCGGCGTACGTCGTCGCCCGGGTGGTACACCCGCGACTCCCCCGCCTCCGAGCCGGGTCCGGGGACCAGACCCAGGTGGTTGCCTTGGAGCAACCCGTCCAGGCGTCGCCGAACGGTCAGCTCCAGGCGGCGCAGGACGACATCCGATGGCGTGTCCTTGAGCCGGGGCGGCCCCCCGCCCACGCCGCCCGGTGAGGCGGTCGGTGACGGGCGCGCCGGCGTCGGCAGCGTCATGCCGGGCGGCCGCCGGCCTGCTGCGGATAGCCCTGGCCCGGCTGCGGCGGGTACGAGCGCGCTGGCTGCGGCCCCGGGGCCTGCGGCCCGCCGAAGCCGGGCGCGAATCCGCCGCTGCGCTGCCGGGGGGTCACTTCCGGCAGCGGGACGGTCTGCAGCACCCGCTTGACGATGTGCTCGAGCGGGACACCGTCGGCCAGCGCGTCGTAGGACAGCACGAGGCGATGCCGCAGGACGTCGGGGGCGATGTCCAGGACGTCTTGTGGCAGGACGTAGTCGCGGCCGTGCAGCAGTGCCAGTGCGCGAGCCGCGGCGATCATGCCGAGCGAGGCCCGGGGGCTCGCGCCGTAGGAGACCCAGCCGGCTACATCGGACATGCCGTGCTCGGCCGGCCGCCGGGTGGATATGACGACGCGGACCACGTAGTCGACCAGGGCGTGGTGGACGAACACCCGGCTGCTGGCGGCCTGCAGACCGAGCAGTGTGTCGGGGTCGAGCACCTGCTGCGGGACCGGCGGGTCGACGCCCATCCGGTAGACGATCTCGCGCTCCTCCTCGGTTGTGGGGTAGTCCACGACGATCTTCATCAGGAACCGGTCGCGCTGTGCCTCGGGCAGCGGGTAGACGCCCTCGCTCTCGATCGGGTTCTGGGTGGCCAGGACCAGGAACGGCAGCGGCATCGGGTAGGTCCGGCCGCCGAGTGACACCTGCTGCTCGGCCATCACCTCGAGCAGCGCCGACTGCACCTTGGCCGGCGCCCGGTTGATCTCGTCGGTCAGCACGAAGTTGGCGAAGACCGGCCCGAGTTCGGTGTCGAAGCTCTCCGAACCCTGCCGGTACACCCGCGTCCCGACGATATCGGCAGGGACCAGGTCCGGGGTGAACTGCAGCCTGGCGAAGCTGCCTCCGACGGTGCGCGCCAGCGTCTCCACCGCCAGCGTCTTGGCGATGCCCGGAACACCCTCGATGAGGACATGTCCCTTGGCCAGCAGGCAGACCAGCATCCGCTCGATCATCCGGTCCTGCCCGACGATCACCCGCTTGACCTCGAACATCGTGCGCTCGAGCAGCGTGGCATCACTTGCCGGCGTCTGCTGGCGGTCAGGTGCCTTCTGCAGGAACGGCGACTCGGCCGCGCTAGGGGCGTCACTCACGGAAATCTCCTCGCTGGTATCGGCTCACTGCCGCAGGAAGAGCACACCTCAGCGGTGGTGTGATGGCTGTGAAGCCGGTCTTTGTCTCCCTTGCAATCGCCCATATCGACCAAATCGCCGGATGCGACTTGTGGTGGTACCGTGCCATTTGCGTCGGGCAGCTCCCCCCGTGGCTGCCCGGCGCCTTGTCGTAAACCGGAGGTTTACTCCCGGGCCCGGCTCCCGGCGACTTCATAGCGCCACTGGGACACTGTTGCCGTGAGCCCTCGTTGCTCGGCGAAGGGGTGTCGTGTCGACGCCTCGTGGTCGCTGATCTGGAACAACCCGCAGCTGCACGTTCCCGCTCGGGAGAAGCAGTGGGTCGCCTGCGACGACCATCGCGAGCACCTGTCCACGTTCCTCGAGCTGCGCGGTTTCCTCCGCCGGGTCGACCCGCTGCCCGCGGAGCGCCCCTGAAGCCCGGCCCA
>JACCZY010000235.1 GCA_013695685.1 Geodermatophilaceae bacterium
GCGGTGTTCATGATGATCATCGCCTCGATCCTCGACGCCATCGAGGCGCTCGGGGAGATCAGGAACTACCTGCCGACGGAAAACCAGTTCGCGTGGGTGGGCACGCTGTCCGAGCCCATGCAGACGGAGGAGATGCTGACCGGATGCATCCAGACCCTGGCGTATTCGGCGGTGTTCCTGGCGATCGCGTTCTGGCACTTCGGCCGCAAGGACGTCGTCTCCTGACGGGAGGCGGGTCGTAGTGGAGATCGTCGTATCGACGCTCGCTGAGCGACCCGACCTGCGGCCACGGTTCTTCGAGTTGACCGAGGGCTTTCCGGCGTTCATGTACCACGACCCGACCGCCGACCTCTTCTTCGACCATCTGGACGAGTTCACCGACTACTGCTTCGTCGCGGTGCGGCAGAACGCATCCGACGACCTCGTGGGTACGGCCTGCAGCGTGCCGTTCCACCAGGCCCGCGCCCCCGACGGAGGGCTGCTGCCGCTCCCGGACGGCGGCTGGGACGACATCATTCGCCGCAGCGCCTGGACCCGCCGCACCGGCGCAGTGCCGGATGCGGTGTCCGCACTGGAGATCCGGCTACGGCCGGACGTCACCGGCCTGGGCCTGTCGGCCGTCGTACTCGCCGCGATGCGCGACAACGCCGTACGACGGGGGTTCACGACCTTGGTCGCTCCGGTGCGGCCGACTGCGAAGCACCTCGAACCCGGTACGCCGATGTCTGACTACGCCTTCCGGGTGCGCGATGACGGGTTGCCGGCGGACCCGTGGCTGCGGACCCACGCTCGGCTGGGGGCGGTCATCGAGAAGGTGGCGCCGGCGTCCATGGTCATCACCGGGTCGCTCGCGCAATGGAGGTCGTGGGCCGGGCAGCCGTTCGACACCGACGGGCCGACGATCATCGAGGGTGCGCTTGTTCCGGTGCTGGTCGACGTAGCGCGGGACCTCGGTGTCTACGTCGAACCGAACGTCTGGATGCGGCATCGGCTGTAGCGGATAGAGTGGCCGCACAACTGAACATCTCATCCCGAGGGGCAGAGGGAACGGCCCGTTGAAGCCCCGGCAACCACCGCGATTGCTCACCCACCGGCGAGGCCGGTCGCGACAGGTGCCACTTCCGTCCCGTGCGCCTGTGCGGGAAAGATGAGCTAGAGAAAGGCCTCCCCGATATGACGCTCACCGCATCGGACGCCATCCTCGACTGCCCCGCCGACGGGTTGGTCTGCCGCAACTGCAGCGCCGGCTACCCGCTCAGCCCGATCCACGCCTGTGCGGAGTGCTTCGGCCCACTCGAGGTGGGCTACGACGCCGCCGTGCTGGCCTCGGTCACCCGGTCGCAGATCGAAGCGGGGCCGGCCAACCTGTGGCGGTACGCCGGCCTGCTGCCGGTCGGCCAGGATCCGGCGGCCCGGGTGTCGCTGAACCCCGGTTTCACACCGCTCGTCCGTGCCGACCGGCTGGCCGCCGCGCTGGGGATGCGGACTCTGTGGGTCAAGGACGACAGCGCCAACCCGACGCACTCGTTCAAGGACCGCGTCGTCTCGATGGCCGCGACCGCCGCGCTCGGTTTCGGCTACGACCGGCTGGCATGTGCCTCGACCGGCAACCTGGCGAACTCGGTGGCCGCGCATGCAGCTCGGGCCGGGATGTCCTCGGTGGTATTCATCCCGGCAGACTTGGAACCGGGCAAGGTGGTGCAGAGCGCGGTCTACGGCGGCACCCTGATCGCGGTCACCGGCTCGTACGACGACGTGAACCGGTTGACCAGCGAGCTGGCCGAGACCGACGAGTTCGAGGCCACCGCATTCGTCAACCAGAACGTGCGTCCCTTCTACGCCGAGGGCTCCAAGACGGTGGGCTACGAGACGGCCGAGCAGCTGGGCTGGCGGCTGCCCGCCCAGGTGGTCGTACCGGTGGCGTCGGGGTCGCTGCTGACGAAGATCGACAAGGCCTTCGCCGAGCTTGTGGCCGCCGGGCTCGTTGAGGATGCTCCGTGGCGGGTATTCGGCGCCCAGTCCGCAGGGTGCGCGCCGATCGCTACCGCGTTCCACGCCGGGCACGACGTCGTACAACCGGTCCGGCCCACCGGGATCGCGAAGTCGCTGAACATCGGCAACCCGGCCGATGGCCCGTATGCACTCGACGCGGTACGGCGTACCGCAGGGTCCTTCGCCGCCGTAGGGGACGAGGAGATCCGCGACGGCATCCGGGTGCTGGCACGCACCGAGGGGATCTTCGCCGAGACCGCCGGCGGGGTCACCGTCGCCGTACTGCGGTCGTTGCTGGCTTCGGGGGCACTCGACCCCGAAGCCGAGACCGTCATCTACAACACCGGTGACGGCCTGAAGACCCTCGACGCCGTGGCCGGCCTGGTCGGGCCGTCGGTGACGATCGCGCCCACGTTGCGGGCCGTCCGCGACGCCGGCCTCATGCATTGACGGCCGCCTAACCGACTTTGCCTGTCGGGTGGCCGCGACGGCGCGCGGATTGTCCGCTTTGCGGGGCCACCGGACAGGCAAAGTCGTAGAGCTGTGGGCGGTTGCTGCCCCTGTGGATGACGGCGAGCCGCCCTCGGTCATCCGTACGACGATGCGATCGTGCCAAGCGAGGCGATCTCCTACGGTGACCTGGACCGATGCGGCGTTTCTCGGCGGCGTTTGCGGACCATGCTGCTGCACGAATCGTGGGTGGCGCTACGACGTTCTGTGTACGTCGAGGCGGGCCAGGCTTCGATCCGTGTGCTGCTCAGCGCAGCCGAGGTGGCGGTGGGCGGGGGTTGGGTTGCCAGCCATGCGACCGCCGCCCAACTGCACGGCCTCGCCTTGCTCAGAGGACCTCGACCGGACCGCCTCGTGCTCACCGTGCCGCCGACGGTACGAGGGCACGCCGACCTGCGCGGCATCCACTTCCACCGAGCCGGTCTCTGCGCCGACCACATCGCTGTAGTGGACGGAGTGCCGGTCACCACTGTCGCCCGCGCAGGCAGTAGCGCTCTCAGACGCCGCGGCCGAGTCGGCGCTGGAGTCGCTGTCACGGCTCTTCTTCGTGAACCACGACATCCCGATGCCGGCCAGCCAGGTCACGCTCACCAGCGGGGGCCTCTTCCTTGCCCGGTCCGACTTCTGGTGGGAGGCGCAGCGGGTGGCTGGCGAGGCGGATGGACTGGCCATGTACACCGATGCGGATGTCCTTCGCGCGGAGAAGTTGCGGCAGGAGCGGATCGAGTTGGCCGGCATCCGGGTCGCCCGCTGGACCTGGTACGACGTGGACCGGCCGCCCGAGGCCCGGCGTACGGCGGACCGGCTGCGGCGCATCCTCGGCTTGGCCGCCTGACGCTCGCGGGTCTAAGAGCCGGGGAGGGGCGTTACTGGCCCAGGGCGTCGATGCGGGCTACCTCGTCGTGGCTCAGCCTGAATCCGAAGACGTCGAAGTTCGACGCGAGCCGCTCCCGCTGAGATGACTTCGGGATCACCACCACGTCGTGCTCGATGTGCCAGCGCAGCACCACCTGAGCGGGCGTGCGATCCAGCAACCGGGCGATCTGGACCACCACCGGATCGGTGAGCGCCCCGGACTTGAACGCGCTGTACCCCTCGAGTACAACGCCGGCAGAACGGCTGTGCTCCAACCGCTGGCGGTCGAAGTCCGACGGACTCCACCGGATCTGGTTCAGCGCCGGCGTCTCGCCGGTCGCGGTGATCAGCTCGTCGACCTGCTCCGGAGCGAAGTTGCTCACCCCGATCGCCCGGGTCAGCCCTTCGTCGCGCAGTCCGCGCATTATCTCCCAGGCGCTGACGATGTCCGAAGGCGGCCAGTGCGCCAGCCACAGGTCGACGGCCTCGACACCGAGCGCCGACAGGCTGTCCTCCAGCGTGCGGCGGGCGTCGGCGAAACCCTCCGCCGGAATCTTCGTGGTCAGGAAGACCTCGTCTCGCGCCACCCCGCTCTCGGCCAGGCCCCGGCCGATCTCGACCTCGTTCGCATACATGGTGGCCGTGTCGATGTGCCGGTACCCGATCTCGAGCGCGTCGACCACGGCGGCCCGCGCGGCCGCACCGCGTAACTGCCACGTGCCCAGCCCGACCCGGGGGATCCGGCCCACCGGTAGCGCGATGTCTTGAGTCATGCCCGGAAGCATTCCCCGCCGCCCGGCGTTCGAACCAGCGGGACGATCCCAGCTTGCACTCGACCCGGTCGAGTGCTAAACCTGAACTAGCACTCTCCTCATGTGAGTGCCAGCCAGACCCTTGGCCGGGATGGTGAGGATCTGGACTGCGGAGGGCCTATCCGACGTGGTCCCGTTCCGTCCGTCGCGGGCACCCTGCCCGGCCACGAGAAGTCCAATCATGGAGGACACAGCCGCATGGCAAAGATGATCGCGTTCGACGAGGAGGCACGACGCGGCCTCGAGCGAGGGATGAACATCCTCGCCGACACCGTCAAGGTGACCCTCGGTCCCAAGGGCCGAAACGTGGTGCTGGAGAAGAAGTGGGGCGCGCCGACCATCACCAACGATGGTGTGTCGATCGCCAAGGAGATCGAGCTCGAGGACCCGTGGGAGAAGATCGGGGCCGAGCTGGTCAAGGAAGTCGCGAAGAAGACCGACGACGTCGCCGGTGACGGTACGACGACAGCGACGGTGCTCGCCCAGGCTCTGGTCCGCGAGGGGCTGCGCAACGTCGCGGCCGGCGCGAACCCGATGGAGCTGAAGAAGGGCATCGAGAAGGCCGTCGAGGCCGTCTGCGAGGAGCTCAGCCGCAGCGCCAAGGACGTCGAGACCAAGGAGCAGATCGCCAACACGGCATCGATCTCCGCGGCCGACACCAGCATCGGCGAGCTGATCGCCGAGGCGATGGACAAGGTCGGCAAGGAAGGTGTCATCACCGTCGAGGAGAGCAACACCTTCGGCTTGGAACTCGAGCTCACCGAGGGCATGCGCTTCGACAAGGGGCACCTGTCGGCGTACTTCGTCACCGACACCGACCGCATGGAGACCGTGCTCGACGATCCCTACATCCTGATCGTCAACTCCAAGATCGGCTCGGTCAAGGACCTGCTCCCGCTGCTGGAGAAGGTCATGCAGTCGGGCAAGCCGCTGGCCATCATCGCCGAGGACGTCGAGGGCGAGGCCCTGGCCACCCTGGTCGTCAACAAGATTCGCGGGACGTTCAAGTCCGTCGCAGTGAAGGCTCCCGGCTTCGGTGACCGCCGCAAGGCCATGCTCCAGGACATCGCGATCCTCGCCGGTGGCCAGGTCATCAGTGAGGAGGTCGGTCTCAAGCTGGAGAACGCCGGGCTGGATCTGCTCGGTCGGGCCCGCAAGTTCGTCACCACCAAGGACGAGACCACCATCATCGAAGGTGCCGGTGACTCCGACCAGATCGCCGGCCGGGTCAACCAGATCCGCGCCGAGATCGAGAAGTCGGACTCCGACTACGACAAGGAGAAGCTGCAGGAGCGGCTGGCGAAGCTGGCCGGCGGTGTTGCGGTGATCAAGGCCGGAGCTGCCACCGAGGTGGAGCTCAAGGAGCGCAAGCACCGCATCGAGGACGCGGTGCGCAACGCCAAGGCTGCTGTCGAGGAGGGCATCCTCGCCGGTGGCGGGGTGGCCCTGGCGCAGGCCGGCCGGACCGCGTTCGACAAGCTGGACCTCGAGGGCGACGAGGCGACCGGGGCGAACATCGTCCGTATCGCGCTGTCCGCTCCGCTGAAGCAGATCGCCATCAACGCCGGCCTCGAGGGCGGCGTCGTGGCGGAGAAGGTGGCGGGTCTGGAGACCGGTTGGGGCCTCAACGCCGCAACCGGGGAGTACGTCGACATGCTCGCGGCCGGTATCCCCGATCCGGCGAAGGTCGTGCGCTCTGCACTGCAGAACGCGGCGTCCATCGCGGCGCTGTTCCTCACCACCGAAGCAGTGATCGCCGACAAGCCTGAGAAGGCCTCGGCCGGCGGCGGCGGCGGCGGTGGCGGCGACATGGGCGGCATGGGGGGCATGGACTTCTAAGTCCCCCGCCAGATCACGAAGGGGCGGTTCCGCGACAGCGGGACCGCCCCTTCGCCTGTCCCGCGACAGCGGGAACCGCCGCTTCGCCCTGCCGCGTGAGAGGGTCGGCGACGTGGGCATCATGATCGACCGGCCGGTCTGGCCGGGTCGCGGCCGTCGCTGGTCACACCTGTGCAGCGACCAGAGCTTCGCCGAACTGCACGAGTTCGCCCGCCGCCTCGGTGTGCCGGAGCGCGGCTTCGAGCGGGACCACTACGATCTGCCCTCCGACCTGTACGCCGCCGCACTGGCGCTCGGTGCCGAGCCGGTCGCGAGCCAGCAACTCGTCCGCCGGCTGCACGCGGCCGGCCTACGCCGCCGCAAGCAACCGAAGCCGCACCGCCCGGCCGAGCCGGTGTGACGGCGCTGCACTCGTGCGAGTCGGCTTACGAGCCCCGATCGGGGGTGAGTCCAGCGTCGTCACACCGGGGATGTCTCCGTCGACCATGTAGCCGGCTGCTTCCTCTGCCGCGCCGCCTCTGCCGCGTCCCGGTCGAGCCTGCCCTGCCCGGCTATCTCGGACGCGCAGCCGCACAGGACCAGCACGAGGAGCAGGCACACAGGACGCACGGCGGTCACGCTAGTGCCGCAGGAGGACGAGTTCGGCCCGCAGGTTGTCCCGCGCCGGCTCCTCGAGAGCGGAGAAGGCGGCCGTCCCGAACAGCCGATCCCGGGCGAGCAGCGAGTCGAGCAC
>JACCZY010000239.1 GCA_013695685.1 Geodermatophilaceae bacterium
GTGAGGTGGTCGAGGATCTGCTGAGCCGCCTCGGCCGGCGTACCCACTGACCCGTCGACTACCAGGTCCGGCGCCGCGGGCAGCTCGTACACATCGGAGACGCCGGTGAACTGGGCGATCTCCCCGGCCCTCGCGCGGGCGTACAGCCCCTTGACATCACGGTGCTCGGCGACCTCGAGCGGCGTCGCGACGTGCACCAGTACGAAGGTGCCGTGGCGGTCGACCAGCTTGCGCGCCTCCTCGCGCGCCTCGTCGTACGGCGCGATGGCGGCGACCACGACGGCGCCGCCATGGCGGACGATCTCCCCGGCCACCCAGCCGATCCGGCGGATGTTCAGGTCGCGATCGGCACGGGAGAAGGTGAGCTCGCTGGACAGCATCTCCCGGACGATGTCACCGTCGAGAACTGAGACGTCGCGGCCGGCGGACTCCAGCCGCTCGATCAGGACGTCGGCAATGGTGGACTTGCCGGCGCCGGACAGCCCGGTGAGAAACACCGTGAAACCCCGTCGTTCGGCCACTCGCGGAGCCTAGCGCGGGAACTCATCCCACGAATCGTGCGGCGTCTGGCCTGCTCACAACCGCGATATAGTCGCGCCGTCGCAGCGGGAGGGATCACCGTGCGGCAGGACGAGGCAGAAAGGGTACAGACAGCACTGTGCACATCTTGTTCGTCTGCACGGGCAACATCTGCCGGTCCCCGACCGCCGAGCGATTGACGATGGCGTACGCCGCAACGCGGCTGGACGACGCTACCCAGCTCACCGCCGAGAGTGCTGGTACCCGCGCGGTCTACGGCAGTGCGATGGACCCCACTGCGGAACTCGTTCTGAGCGGTCTCGGCGGGGATGGCCGGAACTTCCAGGCCCGCCAGATCAACGCCGAGCAGGTTGCCGCGGCCGACGTCATCCTGACGATGACCCGGGAGCACCGCAGCACGGTGCTCAACACCTCGCCGCGGGCCCTGTCCCGGACGTTTACCCTGCGAGAGGCGCAGGCGCTGCTGGAGACACTGCCCCGCTCGGCGCTGTCGCCAGCCGACGACCTGACCCGTCGCTGCCGCGAACTGGTAGCCGCGATGGTCCGGCAGCGCGCCAACCGGCACACCGCCCGGCAGCGGTCGGACGACATCCGCGACCCGATCGGTGCCGATCCGGCGACGTACCTGAAGGTCGGCGAGGAGATTGCCGCCACGCTGAACGAGTGGCTGGACGTTGTCTGCGGCCTCGAATCGGTGCGAGAGGAGTAGCCCCGCGTCAGCGAGGGACGTCGGGCAGCTGGGTGAATTCGGCGAGGTGCTGCTGCAGTGTGCCCGTGTTGACGTAGGACCACATCTCAGTCGCCTTCGGCATGTCCAGATAGACCACGCTCGAATCGCCCTCCACCCCGGTTCCCGCCACCGGAGCGGTCAAGAACGCAACGTCGGAAGGTTGCAGATCTCGCAGGTCGAACACCAGTGTCAGCAAGTCGTAGTCGGACAGCTCCTCGTCGACGGACAAGGAGGCGGTGACGGCCAGCAGGAAGTCATCGAAACGGCCTGGATCGGTCAGCAGGTTCTCCCGCGAGACCGTGGACATCACCGCCCTCAGATAGTTCTGATGGCGCAGGACACTGTCGAGATCCCCGCCGGGCAGCCGGTGGCGCTGCCGGACGTAGGCCAGCGCAGCGTCGCCATCCAGGTGGTTAAGACCACGGGCGAAGGACACACCGTGGGCCTCGGTCGCCTCGGCGATGCGCACGTCAACACCGCCAAGGGCATCGGTGACCTGCTTGAAGCCGGTGAAGTCAACGGACAAAAAGTGGTCGACGCGGACGTTCGTCAGCTGCTCCACCGTCTGCACGACCAGCGTCGGGCCGCCGTGAGCGAACGCCGCGTTGATTTTCGTCGTGCCGAAGCCCGGCACAGGAACGAAGGAGTCGCGGGGGATCGAGATCGCGAAGGCCGATTCCCGGTCGGCGGAGATTTGCCAGAGCATCAGGACATCAGCGCGCTCCGAGCCGGCCTCGGCGGTCGCCGACTCCCCGGTGGTAGGGCCCCCAGCTCGGGAGTCGCTGCCGGCGAGCAAGAACGTCATCGGGATGTCGTCGGTGCCGGCGGCCGGAGTCGGCGGGTCCGGCCGTGTCGCCGGGTCCAGGGACGCGAAGACGTCGGGGATGCGGGTGACGTTGCCGGCGTAGCGGTCGGTGAGGTACCAGAGGAAACCGACGACAAGCAGCACCAACACCAGGCTGAAGGATCCCAGCATGAGGAGCACCCGGTACATTGCCGACCGGCGGCGGAGCCCGGTATCGGGCAGCGTTCGGCCGCCGCGCTCGGC
>JACCZY010000244.1 GCA_013695685.1 Geodermatophilaceae bacterium
AGGTCGGCGAGGGAGCGCGTTCTGCCGGGCCGCCATCCTTGAGGTGGGAGCCGGAGCCTGGTCCGCGCCGGAGTGTGAGGTTGGCGAGCTGTTCCGCCGCGCCCACCTGCCCGGCTTCGAGCAGAACATCGATGTGTGCGACGAAGCGGGCGACTGGCTGGCCTGCGGCGACCGGTCAAACCCCATGATCATCGCCAAAGTCGGCGAAGTCGGCCAAACGCAGGCACAGTCGCAGTCAGGACGCGGCGGTCAGGGCGGCCAGGGCGTTGCGTGCCTCGTGCTCGGGCATCGGCTCGTAGCGCAGGAAACTGCGGTTGAAGCTGCCGGTGCCGGCCGTCATCGCCCGCAGGTCGATCGCGTAGCGCAGCAGCGCGCTCTCGGGTACCTCGGCCCGGACGACCGTCTGCTCCCCGGGCAGCGCCTCGGTCCCCGTCACGTGGCCCCGGCGGCCGGACAGGTCACTGAGGATCGCCCCGACGTGTCCGTCCGGGACGGTGATCGCCACCTCGTGCACCGGTTCGAGCAGCTGGGTCTGCGAGGCCTTGGCCGCTTCACGCAGTGCGAGCGCCCCGGCGGTCTGGAACGCCGCGTCGGAGGAGTCGACGCTGTGCGCCTTGCCGTCGACGAGGGTGACCCGCAGGTCGACGACCGGGTAGCCGGAGGTCAAGCCGCGCGCCATCTGGGTGCGGACGCCCTTCTCCACCGACGACACGAACGCGCCGGGGATGGCGCCGCCCACGATCTTGTCGACGAACTCGAACCCGTCACCCCTGGGCAGCGGCTCTACCTGGATCTTGCACACGGCGTACTGGCCGTGCCCGCCGGACTGCTTGACGTGCCGGCCGAGCCCCTCGGCGGAGTCGGCAAAGGTCTCCCGCAGCGCAACCATGACCGGTACGACGTCCAGCTCCACACCCTGTGCCCGCAGCCGGTCCAGGATCACGTCGGCATGTGCCTCGCCCATGCACCACAGGACGAGCTGGTGCGTTTCGGGGTTGCGCTCCAGCCGCAGCGTCGGGTCTCCGGCGGTCAGCCGCGACAAACCCTTGGCCAGCGCATCCTCGTCGCTTCGCGTCTTGGCGCTCACCGCGACCGGCAGTAACGGCTCGGGCATGTCCCACGCTGCGACGATCAGCGGGTGGTCCTTGGCCGAGATCGTGTCGCCGGTCTCCGCCGACGTCAGCTTCGTCAGCGCGCAGATATCACCGGCAATGCACTTGGACATCGGCCGCAGCCTGGTGCCGAGGGGTGACATCAGGTGGGCTAGCCGCTCGTCCACGTCGTGGTCCTCGTGCCCGCGCTCGGCCAGCCCATGACCCGAGACGTGTACGGCGGTGTCCGGGCGCAGCGTCCCGGAGAACACCCGCACGAGCGACACCCGTCCGACGTACGGGTCGACGGTGGTCTTGACCACCTCGGCGACAAGAGGTCCGTCGGGATCGCAGGTCAGCGGGTCGTGCGGTCCGCCGTCGATGCGGTTGACCGGGGGGGCGTCGTGTTCCAGCGGCGACGGGAAAGCGCCGCTGATCACTTCCAGAACCGCCCCGATCCCCAGGCCGGTGACTGCGCTCACGCCGAGCACCGGGTGGAACGAGCCGCGCGCGACAGCGGTCTCCAGGTCGTCGATCAGGGTGTCGACGTCCAGCGTCTCGCCCTCGAGGTAGCGCTCCATGAGCGTCTCGTCCTCGCTCTCGGCGATGATCCCCTCGATCAGCGCGTTGCGCGCTTCCTCGATGAGTCCCGCGTGCTCCGGCTCCGGGTCGCTGATGACGGGCTTCGGGCCCCCGCCACTGTGGTCGTAGATCTGCGTGCTGAGCAGCCCGATCAGGGCCACCACCGGTTCATCGTCGCTGGCGTCGGAGTGCACGGGCAGGTACAGCGGGAGCACGCCCTCACCGAAGGCCCGTTGGCAGACTGCGAGCGACTCCTCGAAGTCCGCCCGCGGGTGGTCCAGTCGGGTCACGACGACGGCCCGCGGCAGGCTGAGGGCGGCGCACTCCTCCCACAGTGCGATGGTGGCCGCGTCTACTCCGTCGACCGCGGACACGACGAAGAGCGCCGCGTCGGCGGCGCGCAGCCCGGCGCGCAGCTCACCGACGAAATCGGCGTACCCGGGGGTGTCGAGCAGGTTGACGGTCACGCCGTCGACCACGATCGGCGCGACCGACAGGGTCACCGAACGCTGCTGCTTGATCTCGGTCGGATCGCTGTCGCAGACCGTCGTCCCCTCGGTGACCGTGCCCATCCGGGAGATCGTCCCCGTGGCGGCGAGCAGCGCCTCGACCAAGGTGGTCTTGCCCGCACCCGCGTGGCCGACCAGGGCCACATTGCGGATGCGGGCCGGATCCTCAGCGGGTGTGACGGCGGCTTCCTGCGCTTTTCCCGGCATAGCAGCCTCCCGGCGTCATCTGCTGAATGACCGATTCGACACCTGTACGGCGATGGGGGCAAGGGGAGGGCCAAGCCGACGCCCCGACTATGCTTACCCGGCGTCGGCGATGCGGCGACCAGCACTGCTCGTGCACCGGCCGGGCGGCGGCTTCGCGGGTCGGTCACCGGCCGATCGGAAGGGTCATGCTCAACATCCTCGCCCGGACCTCGGTCGCGAAGGCCCTGCAGCCGCTGGGCGAGCGCCTTGCCCGCGCCGGGGTGAGCCCGAACGCGGTGACGGTGACCGGAACTCTGGGCGCCGTGGCCGCGGCCGTCGCGTTCCTCGGTCGCGGCCAGTTCCTCGTCGGCACGATCGTGATCACGATCTTCGTGCTCTTCGACCTCGTCGACGGTGCGCTGGCGCGGGCACGGGGCCGCAGCTCACCGTTCGGTGCCGTCCTGGACTCGACGTGTGACCGCATCGTCGACGCGGCGATCTTCGGCTCGCTCGTCTGGTGGTACGCCGACCGCGGCGACAGTCCGGCGCTGCTGCTCGCCGCCGTGCTGTGCCTGGCGCTCGCCTCGCTGACGTCCTACGTCAAGGCGCGGGCCGAGGGCGCCGGATTGCGGTGCGACGTCGGCATCGCGGAGCGGGCCGAGCGGCTGATCGTCGTTCTTGTGGGCACCGGGCTCGAGGGCATCGGCGTACCCTTCGCCCTCGCGGCAGCGCTGTGGCTGCTCGTTGCGGCGACCGCGATCACCGTCGTACAGCGGATCGTGGAAGTGCGGCGCCAGGCCGCGCTGGTCACCCCGCAGGCACCGCCCCGGATGCCGCCCCGGTGAAGCCCCCGGTGACGTCCCGGTGAAGGAGCGGCTGGCAGATCGCGGGTTCGCCGCCGGGTGGTCGGTGGTCAAAGCGCTGCCCGAGCCGGTCGCCCGGACGTTGTTCCAGACCGCCGCGGACCTCGCCGTACGCCGCAGCGGGTCCGGAGTCGGGCAGTTGCGCGCCAACCTGCGCCGCGTCCTCGGACCGTCGACACCGGAGGCGACGCTGGAGGAGCTGGTACGCCGGGGCATGCGCTCCTACGCCCGCTACTGGCGGGAGACGTTCCGGCTCCCGGTCATGGACCCGGTCGACGTGATGGCACGAACCGAGGTGACCGGCTGGGAGCACGTCGACGGCGTACGGTCCGCCGGGCGTGGCATCGTCGCCGCGCTGACCCACTCGGGAAACTGGGACGCCGCCGGGATCGTCTACCGCGACCACCTCGGCGAGCCGTTCACGACTGTGGCCGAGCGGCTGCGCCCGGAGGCGCTCTACGACCGGTTCGTCGCCTATCGGGAGCGGCTCGGCATGGAGGTGCTCCCGCTGACCGGCGGTGAGCGCCCGGTTGCGTCGGTGCTGACCGAGCGGCTGCGTGCCGGTCGTTGCGTCTGCCTGCTCGCCGACCGCGACCTGTCCGCCCAGGGCATGCCGGTGCAGTTCTTCGGCGAGACCGCTACCGTTCCGCCCGGGCCGGCGCTACTGGCCGCGACGACGGGGGCTGCGCTGGTCCCGATGAACGGCTCGTTCACCGAGAACGGCTGGCGGATGCACTTCAGTGCGGAGGTCGAGATCCCTATTACCGGCCGGCTGCGTGAGCGTGTCGCCACCGCGACTCAGGCACTGATGACCGTGTTCGAGGGCGGCGTATCCGCGCATCCCGAGGACTGGCACATGCTGCGGCCACTGTGGACCGCCGACCGGCCGGCGCGGGCCAGCCGATGAGGATCGGTCTGGTCTGCCCCTACACCTGGGACATCCCCGGCGGCGTGCAGTTCCACGTGCGGGATCTGGCCGAAACACTGATCGGCCTCGGACATGAGGTCTCGGTCCTGACCCCGGCCGACGACGAGTCGACGCTGCCGCCGTACGCCGTCTGCGCCGGCCGGGCGATCGCGATCCGCTACAACGGCGCGGTCGCCCGGATGCAGTTCGGCCCGGTGTCCGCCGCCCGGGTACGCCGCTGGCTCAAGTCCGGGCACTTCGACGTACTGCATGTCCATGAGCCGGCCGCGCCAAGCCTGTCGCTGCTGACCTGCATGCTCGCCACTGGGCCGATCGTGGCGACGCTGCACGCGGCGTCGACGCGGCTGTTCTGGCTCGCCGCATCGCAGGGCGTCCTGCAGCCGTTCATGGAACGGATCAGTGGCCGGATCGCGGTGTCCGACCTCGCCCGGCGGCTGCAGGTCGAACACCTCGGCGGGGACGCGGTCGTGATCCCCAACGGGGTCGACGTGGGGCAGTACCGCCGAGCCGCCCCGCTGCCCGGCTACCCGCGCGCGGGGGGGACAGTCGGCTTCATCGGACGGTACGACGAACCGCGCAAGGGGATGCCTGTGCTGCTGGAGGCGGTGGCGGCGCTGGCGCGCGACCGCCCCGGGCTGCGGCTGCTCGTCGCCGGCCGCGGTGACGAGCAGGACTTCCGCGCCGACCTGACGCCCGTACTACGGGGGCGGGTGGAGCTGCTGGGCATGACGTCGGAGGCCGACAAGGCCTCGCTGCTGCGCTCGGTGGACGTCTACTGCGCACCCAACACCGGCGGGGAGAGCTTCGGGGTGATCCTGCTCGAGGCGATGGCAGCGGGGGCACCGATCGTGGCGAGCGACCTCGACGCCTTCCGCCGGGTCTTGGACGGCGGCCGTGCCGGAGTTCTCGTACCGGTCGAGGACGCCGCCGCCCTCGCCGCGGGGCTCGCCCGGGTGCTCGACGACTCGGCCTGCCGCGAGGCATTGGTCGCCGCGGGGGCGAGCGTCGTCGCCGACTACGATTGGCCGGTGGTGGCCGGGCGGATCGTCGGGGTCTACGAGACAGTGGTGGCCGCCGCGCCGGGAAAGGTGCAGGCGCTGCCCGAGTCCGGCCCCGACAGCGAGATCGGTATCGATGCCGGCGATGAGTTCGTTCCGGTGCCTGAGCGCGAGCCCGCCGAGCGGGCCTGGCGGGCATCGATGCGCCGGGCGTGGCGCTCGCCGTGACCGGCGGCTGATCGAACTCGACGCGGAGCTGGTCACTTACGACGTGTTTTCGGCACTGGGACATGTTGTAAGCGACCAGTCTCGGGTCAGCCTCGAGAAATCCGTCGGCATCGGGCGGGCATGCAGGGAGCGGGGCCGCGGCATGGGAACCTTGGCCCATGGGGTGGCTCGTCGTCGCGGTGTTACTGATCGTGCTCCTGGCGGTCTGGATCACCTGGACGGCCAACCGGATCGACCGGCTCTTCACCCGGGTCGAGGCGGCCCGCGCCTCCCTGGACGCCCAACTCGTACGGCGCTCCGCGAGCGCCCAGGCGCTGGCAGACGAGAGCACCGCGGCGCTGGGGGAGCCGCTCGCCGCCCGGCTCCGGGTCGCCGCTCACGAGGCGCTCACTGCCGAGGTCGCCGGGCGCGAAGCCGCCGAGAACGACCTCGGTCGCACCTTGACCCAGCTGGAAGGAATCGACCTGGACCGGCAGCGGCTGGCCGAACTGCGCGAGGCGGCCACCCGCGTCGGTATCGCGCGCCGGTTCTACAACGACGCGGTGCGGGATCTGTCGGGGTTGCGGGCACAGCGGATGCCGCGACTGCTCCGGCTCGGCGCCCGGCGCCCGGTGCCGGCGTTCTTCGAGATCGACGATCGCCTCTGGTCACCGGCCCCATCACCTGCAGCGGCGAACGCGGGAATCGGCCGTATCGTCGGTGACGTGCTGCACCCGGTCGGTTCGGACGAGTGGGAAATCCTGCACCCGTGAGGCTCTTGCTCCGCGTGGCTGTCTTCCGGGTGCTGCCCGCAGCCTGACCTGCACTCGAACGCCGTAGGATTAGGGTCTCAACCTGATAGTCGGAAGGTACCGCCGTGTCCACCCCCACTCCCACACCCGCCACCGCCACCGGAAGTGCTCGGGTCAAGCGCGGGATGGCCGAGATGCTCAAGGGCGGCGTGATCATGGACGTCGTCACGCCGGAGCAGGCGAAGATCGCCGAAGACGCCGGCGCGGTCGCGGTCATGGCGTTGGAACGCGTGCCCGCCGACATCCGGGTGCAGGGCGGTGTAGCACGGATGAGCGATCCGGACATGATCGACGGCATCATCGCCGCCGTCTCGATCCCGGTGATGGCCAAGGCCCGTATCGGGCACTTCGCCGAGGCGCAGGTCTTGCAGTCACTCGGCGTCGACTACGTCGATGAGTCCGAGGTCCTTACCCCGGCCGACGAGGCGCACCACATCGACAAGTGGGCCTTCACCGTTCCATTCGTCTGCGGCGCGACGAACCTGGGCGAGGCGATCCGCCGGATCGCCGAGGGCGCGGCGATGATCCGCTCCAAGGGCGAGGCCGGTACCGGCAACGTGGTCGAGGCGACCCGCCACATGCGTGCCATCCGCGCGGACATCCGCCGGCTCACCCAGTTGGACGACGCCGAGTTGTACGTCGCGGCGAAGGAACTGCGGGCGCCGCACGACGTCGTCAAGGAGATCGCGGAGACCGGGAAACTACCGGTGGTGCTTTTCACCGCCGGCGGCATCGCCACCCCGGCCGACGCGGCGATGATGATGCAGCTCGGCGCCGAGGGCCTCTTCGTCGGATCCGGCATCTTCAAATCCGGCGACCCGGGCAGACGGGCCGAGGCAATCGTGAAGGCGACCACATTCCACGACGACCCGGACGTGATCGCGAAGGTATCCCGCGGCCTCGGCGAGGCCATGGTCGGGCTGAACGTCGAGCAGATCCCCCCGGACCAGCGGTTCGCCGGCCGCGGTTGGTAGCGCGGCCGCGCCTGTCAGCCCGATGAACGCCCGCCCCGTCATCGGCGTACTGGCCCTGCAGGGCGACGTGCGGGAGCACCTGCGGGCGCTCGACCGATGCGGGGCGAGTGCCCGCCCGATCCGGCGGCCCCGGGAACTCACCGGCCTCGGCGGCATTGTGCTTCCCGGCGGTGAGTCCACCACCATCGCGAAACTTGCAGCTGCCTTCGACCTGCTGGAGCCGCTGCGGGCGGCAGTACGCAGCGGGCTGCCGGCGTATGGATCCTGCGCGGGAATGATCCTGCTGGCCGACCGGGTCACCGATGCGCCGCCGGGGCAGCAGACGGTCGGTGGCATCGACATGACCGTGCGGCGCAATGCCTTCGGACGGCAGGTGGATTCCTTCGAGGGGGACCTGGAGTTCCCGGTGCTGGGGGAGGAACCGGTGCATGCGGTGTTCATCCGGGCGCCCTGGGTGGAGCAGGCCGGCCCGGGCGTCGAACCGCTCGCCCGCATTCCCACAGGTCCGGCCACCGGTAGAGTCGTCGCGGTGCGGCAGGGGGCGTTGCTCGCCACCGCCTTCCACCCCGAGATGACCGGGGATTGCCGGGTGCACGAGCTGTTCGTGCGGATCGTGGACGAGTCGTGAAGGACGTGACATCGGCATGAGCGGCCATTCGAAGTGGGCCACGACCAAGCACAAGAAGGCCGCCGTCGACGCCAAGCGCGGCAAGCTGTTCGCGAAGCTGATCAAGAACGTCGAGGTGGCCGCCCGGACCGGCGGTCCGGACTTGACCGGGAACCCCACTCTGTACGACGCCGTACAGACCGCGAAGAAGGCCTCGGTGCCCAACGACAACATTGACCGCGCGATCAAGCGCGGTGCCGGGCTGGAAGCGGGGGGCGCGGACTGGCAGACCATCACCTATGAGGGCTACGGGCCCGGTGGCGTGGCGTTCCTGATCGAGTGTCTGACCGACAACCGCAACCGGGCGGCGATGGAGGTCCGTACCGCGATGAGCCGCAGCGGCGGCACGATGGCCGACCCCGGGTCGGTCTCCTACCTGTTCAACCGTAAGGGCGTGGTGCTCGTGCCCAGCGCCGGATTGAGTGACGACGACGTGCTGCTCGCGGTGCTCGACGCCGGCGCCGAGGAGGTCAACAACCTCGGCGAGGCCTTCGAGGTGGTCAGCGAGCCCGGCGACCTGCTGGCAGTCAGGACCGCCCTGCAGGACGCCGGGATTGACTACGACTCCGCCGAGGTGTCGTTCCTGCCCAGCGTGCAGGTTGAGTTGGACGAGCAGAACGCCGCCCGCGTCTTCCGGCTGATCGACGCTCTGGAGGACTGTGACGACGTACAGGATGTCTACGCGAACTTCGATGTCTCCGACGAGGTCATGGCTTCCGTCGGCTGACGCCTGCGGCTAACGCACCTCTGCGTCGAGCAGGGCGCGGGCGACAGGCGTCCGGGGAGTCCGGGTCACGCATCGGCTTGAAGGCGGTCTTGAGGGAACCGGTGCTCTGCGAGCAGTTCGCCAGCAGCAAGACGCGGTTGCCGACCAGCGCGAAGGCCACACCGGCACCGCCCGTTCGGCCCGGTCGAAGCCGGCAGCACCCGACAGGCCGCGACGTCGGGGGCGAAGGCGGTCAGGGCCGAGAGCAGGATCGCTCCGCGCAGCATGACCACAGCGGGGAGGTCCAGCGAGAGCTGGCGGGCGCGATAGCTGCCGTCAGCGTCCTTGCGCAGGCTGGGCAACGTGACCAGGTCGCAGCCGTCCGGGCGAGCGAAGTCGGTCGCCTCCAGTACGCCGGCGAACAGCAGTACGTCGGGATGGCCGAGCTGGGGCGTGCTCGCGCACAGCGACCCGGCCAGCGCCAGGTTGCGGCGCAGATGTCCCAGCCCGAGCGCATCGTGGGAGTACAGGGCGATCCGCGGCTGATGAGTTGCCCGTTCCGCCGTCGGGTCGGCGACAAGGCGCAGCGGCCGTGGCCGGGATCGGGTTGATCATGCGACGAGGGTGCGGCCGTGGCATGAAGGCCACATGAACCACGCATGAAACCAACTCTCATTTGGATGGGCTACAGAAGCAGTGGCCATCCGCCGGAGGGGCCTTCGGCGTGTTGGGATCGGCCAAGCGGGTTCTGCAGGGCACGATGAAGACGCACAATGAAGACGCACAAGAACCGGGCCCCTCCATGTATGAGATGGAGGGGCCCGGCCCGGCAGCACTGGCTCC
>JACCZY010000255.1 GCA_013695685.1 Geodermatophilaceae bacterium
GGCCGAGCGCGTGTGGATCGAGGACTTCGACGGCTGGGACCAGGTCCTGGACGAGGACGAGACCTTGGCCCGGTACGAGGAACACAACGACGAGGTCCGCGCGCAGTGCCCGGCGGACCGGTTGGTCGTGTGGTCGGTGGGCGACGGGTGGGCGCCGCTGTGCGGGGCACTTGGTGTCCCCGTGCCGGACCGGCCCTTCCCCGACCTGGACCGCCGCTGACGGCTCCGATCGGGGCCGGCTCTGATCGAATCCGGCTCAGAGCGGGTCGCGGACCACCGGGCAGCTCATGCAGCGGGGACCGCCCCGCCCCGAGCCCAGCTCGCTGCCCGAGATCCGCAGCACCTCGATGCCGGCGTCCTCCAGCCGGGCGTTGGTGACGACGTTGCGCTCGTAAGCCACCGCCAGCCGGGGTGCGATCGCCAGCGTGTTGTTGCCGTCGTCCCATTGCTCACGCTCGGCGGTGACCGGATCCAGGCCGGTGTCGATGACGTGCAGCCGGTCGATCTGCATCGCCTTGGCCGCGGCGACGAGCAGCGGCTCCGGGCCGGTGATGACGAGCTCCCCCGCCTCGTCCGCGGCGTCGGCCGGCAACCCCTCGGGCTCGGTCACCGTCCAGGCCATCAACTGGTTGGCGACGTTGGGGTACATCACCACCGCGTCGACGTCGACCATCGTGCAGACGGTGTCCAGGTGCATCATGGCGCGCTGCTGGGCGATCGGTACGACGAGAACCGTGTGCGCGAGCGCCCGGTGGAACAGCCGCCGCGCGAGGCGTTCGGCCCCGGCGGGCGTCGTACGCTCCCCGACTCCGACGGCCACGACACCGGGTGCCAGCAGCAGGACATCGCCGCCCTCCAGGTGCTCGAACTCGGGCCCGTACAGCGACGGGGACGTCTCGAAGCGTGGATGGTGCCGGTAGATGACGCGGGTCAGTGATGTCTCCCGGTTGCGTGCGGGCATCGCCAGTGACGTCACCGCTACCTGGTTGCGCACCCACACGCTGGAGTCGCGGGTGAAGAGCAGATTGGGCAGTGGCGGAAGGATGAAGTCGGCGCAGTCCATCAGTGCGTGTGACAGACCCCGCGCTCCGGGCAGCTCGTCGTGGCGGACCCCGCCCATCAGCGCCGCTGCCAGGTCGGCGGGCGCCAGGTCATGCAGGTGCTGCCCGGCCACTTGGGCCAGGGTCACCCCCAGCCGCGGGTCGGCCACGGCCGCGCTGATCGTGTCGGCCCGCGCGTCGGCCTGGCTGAGAACGTCGACGAGCAGATCTCCGAGGTAGAGCACCTCGACGTCGTGTGAGCGGAGCTGCGCGGCGAAAGCGTCGTGCTCGTCCTGCGCCCGGCCGACCCAGGGGATCCCGTCGAAGAGCAGTTCGTCGTTGTTGCGTGGGGTCAGCCGGCTCAACTCCGATCCCGGGCGGTGCAGGAGGACCGTGCTGAGGCGGCCGACCTCGCTGTCGGCGTACGGCGTCGGTGAGCTCACCGAGCCAGGCTAGCGCCGTCCAGGGCTGCGGGCGGCTACTCGGCTACCCGGCTGCCTGGTTGTCAGCGGCCTTCGCCGCGCTCCGGGCGCGCTGCGCCTCACGGCGCTCGACGAACCGCGCTGCCTGCTCGTCGAGCTCCTTCAAGAATCCGGCGAGTTCGTCCCGGGCGCGGGCGCCCTCGCCCCTGAAGTCGTCGCGCTCGAGGATGTCCCAGTGCCGAAGGATCGGCATGATGACCTCGTCGTGGTGCAGGCGCTGGTCGTAGATGCCGGCCTTGGCGATCGTGACGGCGTTGCGGGTGAAGCCGGCCATGGTCGCGCCGGGCATCTGGAAGTTCATCACTTCGTTCGTGATCGCCTGCATCGCCTCGTTCGGTGCACGGTCCAGCGCCGCCGCGACGATGTTTCGGTAGAAGACCATGTGCAGGTTCTCGTCGGTCGCGATGCGTGACAGCAGCTGCTCGGCGATGGGGCAGCCGGTCGCCTTGCCGGTGTTGCGGTGGGAAACCCGAGTCGCGAGTTCCTGGAAGGACACGTAGACGACGGCCTCGAGGGCGGTCTTGTCGCCGGAGTCGTACCCCTCGGTCATGTAGTCCATCCGGGCCCGCTCCAGCTCCACGGGGTCGACGCCCCGGGTGACCACGAGGTAGTCGCGCAGGGCGATCGCGTGGCGGCCCTCTTCCGCGGTCCAGCGCCCGACCCAGGTGCCCCAGGCACCATCGCGGCCGAACTGGGTGGCGATCTCCCGGTGGTAGGACGGCAGGTTGTCCTCGGTCAGCAGGTTGGTGATCATGGCGACCTTGGCCACCGGATCGAGCCGGGACTGCTCCGCTGACCAGTCCTCGCCCCCAAGAAAGGCGAAGTCGCGCCCCTCGCTCCAGGGCACATAGTCGTGCGGGTGCCATTCCTTGGCGAGCGACAGGTGCCGCTCCAGGTTCTCGGCGACGACCGGTTCGAGTTCGCGCAGCAGGGCGGTGTCGGCGGGTGTGGAACTCACGGCTCTCCAGGTCTCGGCGGTGGTTACGGGTACGTAGGTTACGTTACCGTAGGCTTGGCTGCGAGTGTCAATCGGGCAGGCCGAGCAGCCCCTCGACGACCTCGACCAGGGTGTCGCCAACGACGTCGGCCGGCAGGTAGATGTCCGGGATCGTGCCCTCCCGCCTTGACACCCAGCCAGTCGTGAGCCCGGCCACCCGGGCGCCATGGCAGTCCCAGGCGTGCGCGGCGACGAGTGCCATCTGGGCCGGGTCGACTCCGCACACCGCACAGGCATAGAGGTACGGCGCCCGTGCGGGCTTGAACGATCGCACCGTCTCGCCGGTGATGACGTGCTCGACGTACCGGTCCAATCCCGTGCGTTCGAGCATCGCAGTCGCGGTCGACGCCGGCCCGTGGGTGAGGGCTACGATCCTGATCCCGGCCGCCACAAGGCGGCGGAACGCCGGGTCCACGTCGGGCTGCGGCGGCAACTCGCCGAACGCGGCGAGCACATGCCCGATCTGGTCGTCTGAGAGGTCGGTGCTCTGGCGCAACGCGGTACGAGCGACCTCGCGAAACGGCCGCCACTGGTCCAGCGTGGCCAGCACGAAGCAGTGCTGCAGGGTCCGGGCGAAGAACAATTCCAGTGTCCCGGGCGGTTCCCCGAACGCGACCAGGCGGTCTCGCACCGGCTCGAGGGACACGATCGTCTCGTTCACGTCGAAAGCGACCACGTGGGGCCGCACCGCAACGGGCATCTCGCCATCCTCGTGCGCCGCCTACTGTTACGCCATGCGGACCATCGACTGGGTAGACGGCTGCCCGCAGATCGTCGACCAGACGGCACTGCCGGACGACGTACGCCTCGTCTCATTGTCCACAGTGGATGCCGTTGTCGACGCCATCCGGCGACTGGCCGTGCGGGGTGCCCCAGCCCTCGGCGTCGCCGGTGCGATGGGTGTCGCCCTGGCCGCCAAGCTCGGGAGCGACGTCGATGACGCTGTACGCCGGATCCGCGCCGCTCGGCCGACTGCAGTCAACCTGGCCTGGGGCGTCGACCGAGCGGCGGCGTACCTCCCGGACGGGCCTGAGGCGGTGCTCGCCGAGGCGCTGGCAATCCGCGACGGCGAGCTGGCCGCGTCGCTCGAGATGGGCCGCCGCGGTGGGGACCTGCTGCAGGAGTTGGCCGGCGAGCACATTCGAGTCCTGACCCACTGCAACACCGGCGGTCTGGCGACGGTGGAGTACGGGACGGCGTTGGCCGCCGTCCGCAGTCTGTACGAGCGGGGGTGCTTGGCCGAGGTCCTGGTATCCGAGAGCCGCCCGCTGTTGCAGGGCGCCAGGCTGACGGCGTGGGAGCTGGGCGAGAGTGGGATCGCGCACCGGCTGATCGCGGACTCCGCCGGGCCGTTCCTGATGGCACGAGGTCAGGTCGACGCTGTCGTGCTCGGAGCGGACCGGATCTGCGCGAACGGGGACGTAGTCAACAAGATCGGCACGTACGCGCACGCGCTCGGCGCGCAGGCCGCCGGAATCCCGTTCGTTGTGGTGGCACCTGAGTCCACTGTGGACGTCGCGACCAAGAGCGGTGCCGACGTCGACATCGAGGACCGTGACGGCAGCGAGCTGCTCGAGTTCGCGGGTCGGCATACGGCGCCGTACGACACCGTGGCGCTCAACCCGGCCTTCGACGTGACGCCGTACGCGCTGGTCACGGCGATCGTGACCGACGCCCGCGTCATCCGGCTCGACCGCGGCGATCGACTATGACCCCGCTCACCTCAGCGACTTTGCCTGTCAGGTGGCCCCGCAAAACGCACAAATCGGCGCGGGAGGCGGCCATGCCGCAGGCAAAGTGAGTACGACGATCGCGACGTCGAGGCGGTACCGGGCCGGGGCGGTGGTGCTCGGTGACCGCGCCGGCACCGTGCACCGGGACGCCGCTCTGGACGTCGACGACGGGCGGATCACGTGGGTCGGTCCTGCTGCGGACGCTCCGCCGTCGGATGCGCCCGAGACCCGGCTGCCGGGACTCATCAGCCCGGGTCTTGTCAACGCGCACTGCCATTCGCCGATGACGTTGTTCCGTGGCATCGGCGAGGGACTGCCGCTGAACCGCTGGCTGAGCGAGGTCATGTGGCCGCGGGAAGGCCGGCTCGCCGCCGACGACGTACGGGCCGCGATGCGGCTGGCGAGCGCCGAGATGCTGCGGCACGGGATCACCACGAGCGTCGAGATGTACATCTACGCCCCGGCGGTCGTCGACGCCGTGCACGAGACCGGCGCCCGGGCGATGGTGATGGCACCGTTGCTGGCCGCTCCGGGTTGGGAGCATCTGGGCACTCTCGACGAGCAGCTGGAGCGGGCGACGCGTCATGCCGAGCGGGTCCTCGACGACCCGTACGTCGAGGTCGGCATCGGCCCGCACGCCGCGTACACCGTCCCCCTGGACATCCTGGTCAAGGCCGCGGAGGCGACCCGTGAGCACGGGATGCTGCTGCACATCCACGTGGCCGAGACGCAGGGCGAGGCAGCCGAGTTGGAACGCGAGCACGGCGCCTCGGTACCCCGGATCATGGCCGACCACGGGATCCTCGGCGGCCGGATGCTGGCCGCACACTGCGTCTGGATGAGCGACGCTGATCTCGACCTGTGGGCCGAGTACGGCGTAGGTGTGGCGCACTGTCCGCAGAGCAACGCGAAGCTCGCGGCGGGGATCGCCCCGTTGGTCGGCATGCTCGAGCGCGGCATCCAGGTAGGTCTCGGCACGGACGGACCGGCGTCGAACAACAACCTCGACCTCTGGGAGGAGATCCGGCTGGCCGCCCAGCTCGCGCGGTTGCTTTCGTCCGACGCCGGAGCCCTGTCCGCCACCGACGCTTTCTGGCTGGCCACCGGGGGAAGCGCCGCCGCGGTCGGCCGCGACGACATCGGGCTGCTGGAACCGGGCCGGTGGGCGGACTTCTGCCATATCGACACCGACGACGTGGCGTTCATCCCGGTCGAGAGCGACGCCGACCTACTCACCCACCTCGTCTGGTCTGCCGGCTCGCAGCACGTCCGCGACACCTGGGTGGCCGGCCGCCAGGTGGTCGCCGACGGCGTCTGCCTGACCGTGGACGAGCCGGCCGCCCGAGCCGAGGTGCGGGAGCGGGCGGCCAGACTGGCGCAGGCCTGATGGACGCCGACGAGCTCGGGCGACGGCTGCGGCTGCAACCCTCAGTGCGGCCACTGCGCGAGGATTAGCTTCTTCGCTAGCGTCAGGGCATGGGCGATCGCGCGTTGCAGACCTTGATCACCGGTGGGCACTTCTTCGAGGGGCCGCGGTGGCGCGACGGCCGCTGGTGGGTCTCCGACTTCTACTCCCACACCGTTTCGACGGTCACCACCGACGGCGTACAGGAGACCGCGTGCGAGGTGCCGGGACAGCCGTCCGGACTCGGCTGGCTTCCGGACGGGTCGTTGCTGATCGGGTCGATGCGCGATCACCGCGTGCTCCGGCGTACGCCGGACGGCCAGGTACAGGAGTACGCCGACCTGACCGAGCACTGCGGCGGCAAGCTCAACGACCTCGTGGTCAGCGCCGACGGACGGACGTACGCCGGGAACTTCGGCTTCGACCTGATGGGCGGTGTCGATCCGACCACGGCCTCGCTCATCCGGATCGATTCGGATCGCTCGGTGCACGTCGCGGCGCTCGATCTGCACTTTCCGAACGGCGCGGTGATCACACCGGATGGTTCCACGCTGATTGTCGGTGAGACCCTCGGCGGGCGGTACACCTCGTTCCGGATCGGTCCTGACGGTGAGCTGACCGACCGGGCGGTGTGGGCGGAGTTCGCCCCGTTGCCGCCCGCAGGCTCGCTGAACGACGTGCTGGCTGTGGTGGGTGTCGCGCCAGACGGGTGCACGCTCGATGCGGAGGGGTACATCTGGTTCGCCGACGCGCTCGGCGGGCGGGTGGCCCGGGCCGCGCCGGGCGGACAGATCGTGGACGAGATCGCCGCCCCCGAGGGGCTGAACTTCTATGCCTGCGCGCTCGGAGGTGAGGACGGTCGGACGCTGCTCATGTGCGGCGCGCCCGACTTCTTCGAGGGGCCGCGGCAGGCTGCCCGCGAGGCGGTTCTGATCACCGCCCAGGTCGACGCTCCGCACGCCGGCCTGCCGTGAGGTCCGTGCGGTAGAACGGGGGACATGGACGTACAGAAGCTCATTGCCTAGGCAACAGAGTCAGTCACCGTCAGGCGGGTCTTCGGCGACCCGATAGAACGGGACGGGTCCCTCGTCATCCCCGTCACCAAGGTGCGCGGCGGAGTCGGTGGTGGTGGCGGCTCGACCAGCAGTGACTCGGGAAGCGGCGGAGGTTTGGGGTTCGTCGCGCAACCGATATCGGCATGGCCCTGCTGCTGACGGTTCGCTCCATCCTGACCCGCCGCCGATAGGTCCTCAGGCCTCCCGACTCACCACCGGTGGTGAAGAAGACCCGGTTCAGGTCGCCGGGGGCGAGGTGGGCCAGCCGCTCGGCCAACTCGACGGCCCGCGGGTGGGCGTAGGACCAGATCGGGAAGCACGCGAGCTCCTCGGCCTACTTCGCTGCCGCCTGCGCCAACTCCCTGCGGCCGTGGCCCACCTGAACGACGAACAGCCCGGACAGCCCATCGAGGTAGCGCTTGCCGTTGGTGTCCCAGATGTAGGCGCCGTCCCCCTTGGCCTTGGTCGGCACCGGCGCGTCGACGTACGCCGCCATTCGGGTGAAGTGCATCCACAGGTGGTCCGCTGCTGATTTCATCCGGTCCCTCGCATCGGTTTGGTGCTCCACGAATAGGTCTGCTTGCGCATCTTGAGGTAGACGAACGTCTCGGCGCTGAGCACACCCGGCAGCGCACGGATCCGTCGCCCGACGACATCGAGCAACTGCTCGTCGTCCGAGCAGACCCACCTCGACGAGCAGGTGAAAGGATCCCGCGGTGATGACGACGTAATCGACCTCGTCCAAGCCCGCCAGGGCGTCGGCCACGATCACGACGTCACCCTCGGTCCGCACGGCCGTCCATCGCCTGCCGGTGCAGACCGATCTGCAGCGGGTCGGTCACCGCGATGATCTGCAGTACGCCGGAATCGACCAGCCGTTGCACCCGCTACGGGACCGCTGCCTCCGACAGCCCGACCGCCTCGCCGATCCGCGCGCATGCCCGTCGGCCATCCGCCTCTTAAACCGATCGGTTGACAACGCCGACACCTCATTGTAGCTTTATGCTCAACCAAACGGTTGAATACAGGAGGATGACGGTGGCAGCTGATCCGCTCTCCCGGGTGTTCTCGGCCCTGGCCGATCCCATCCGGCGCGACATGGTGGCCCGGCTCGCCGTGGCCGACGGCACCGTCAACGAGCTCGCCGAGCCCTACGACGTCACCGTCCAAGCGGTCTCCAAGCACCTGCGTGTCCTGGAGGACGCCGGGCTGGTCAGCCGCAGCCGGGAGGCCCAGCGCCGGCCAGTCCACCTCGAAGCAGAGGTCTTCGACCTGATGACGAAATGGATCGAGCGCTACCGGCGCCAGGCCGAGGAGCGCTACCGCCGCCTCGACGACCTTCTCCGGTCCATGCCGGAGGACGCCGCCTCCACCACCACCCCACTACCACGGACAGGAGCACAAACATGACCACCAGCAGGACACCGGAGACCGAGATCACCGTCGACCCTGACGTCCCCCTCGTGCGGATCACCCGCGAGTTCGACGCGTCGCCGGAGAAGGTCTTCCGGGCCCACACCGATCCCGAACTCGTCGCCCAGTGGAACGGCCCGCACGGGACAGAGATGCGCATCAACGACTTCGACTGCCGCACCGGTGGGTCGTACCGGTACGTGCACATCAGCGACGGCAACGAGTTCGGCTTCCGCGGCTGCTTCCACGAGGTGCGCCCCGCCGAGCTGATCGTGCAGACGTTCACGTTCGAGGGCATACCCGATGGCGTCGCGCTCGAGCGCCTCACCTTCGAAGACCTCGGCGGCGGTCGCACCCGCCTGACGTCGACGTCGCTCGTCGACTCCTTCGCAGACCGCGACGCCTTTGTCGCCAGCGGGATGGAGCAGGGCGTCCACGACAGCTACGAGCGTCTGGACGACCTGCTCGCCCGCTGACCCACACCCACCAACACCTCGAGGAGGACCGCATGACCACCACCGTTTCTGCCCCAGTCCGCACCACGTCCGCCCGTGCCCTGACCATCGGCCTGTGGACCCTCCAAGCGGCGCTGGCCGCCCTGTTCGCCGGCGGCGGCCTGGCCAAGCTCGGCGGCAGCCCCGAGATGGTCGACATGTTCGCCGACATCGGCGCCGGTCAGTGGTTCCGGTACCTGGTCGGCGGGCTGGAGTTGGCAGGTGCAATCGGCCTGTTGATCCCGCGGTTGGCCGGCCTGGCCGCACTCGGACTGGCCGCACTGATGGTGGGTGCGACTGTCACGAACGTGTTCGTCCTGGACGCCAATCCCGCGCTACCCCTCGGGCTGATGCTGGTCGCGGGCGTCGTGGCCTGGGCACGCCGGGCGCAAGTCGCCGCTTTCTACACCCGCTGACAGCTTGCTGGAGCGAGGAGCCGAGCCCGGGCAGCGGGTAGAACAGGTCCGAGGTGAGGACGACTCCGCGGTGCACCGGCGACTGGCCGAGCGCCGCCGCCAGAGCCACCACGAGGCCGGCGTCGGCGAACGCCGGGTAGCCGGCCGGGACCAGCCGCACCGACGTTCCCTCGTCCCGGACCGCCGCCGTGGCGATGACGAGGTCGCCGTCCTGGACCCGCTGCAGCAGCCGCAGCTCGTCGTCCCCGGTGGGGTCTGGCAGGGTGCCACGTCGGCCGGGGCGTGGACGCTGGTGGGGTACGACGATGGCTCCGCCGTACCGGGACGAGGACGTCGAACTCGCCGACCGGGAGGAGCTGTGTCGCGGCTGGCCGGCGTCCGCCGACCGGATCACGGAACTGACCCGCTCGTGACCGACGGCACATGGCAGCAGCCAAGCCTGATCGGCAACGTCAGCCGGTGAGGGCGGTGAAACCGGCCCGGACGGCAGCATCAGCTGCCTGCCGCACGACGTCGCGGTGCGGCGAGTACTCCTTCATGTCGGCCGAGGCGACCGGGTTGCCGTCGATCGCGAAGATGCCGCCGGCCGGCACCCCCCGCAGCCCGGCGAGGACGAGCAGCACCGACAGCTCCATCTCCACCGCGACCGCCCCGGCATCGGCCCACTGCTGCAGCGACGACCCGAGCATGGGCATCGGATAGAACAGGTCGCTGGTCAGTACGACGCCGCGGTGCACCCGGGATTCCGGTTCGATGGCGTCACCCAACGCGGTGACGATGCCGGTCGCCGCAACGGCGGGGTACTCCAACGGGATAAGCCGCAACGACGTCCCCTCGTCACGCACCGCGCCGGTCGCGATGACCAGATCGCCGTCCACGACGTCGGGCTGCAGTCCTCCCGCTGTCCCGGCCCTGATGATCCGCCGTACGCCGGCGCGCAACAGCTCCTCCATGCACACCGCGGCTCCTGCCGAGCCGACCCCGTGTGAGCTGACCGTCACGGGCTGCCCGGCGTACCGGCCGGTGAAGGTGACGTACTCCCGGTTGCGGCCGACCTCGCGAGGACTGTCCAGCAGATCGGCGGCCCGCTGCGCCCTACCCGGGTCGCCCACCAGCAGAGCCGCAGGAGCGATCGCCGAGACGGGAGCCTGGAGCAGCGGCAGCGTGTCGTCCGGCTCGAGCAGGATGTGCTGCCTCACCGGCGTACCGGAAGCCTGCCGAGCAACCCCTCGCAGGCCGCCGTCACCAGGTTGAGACCATGGTCGAAATCGTGGTCCGGTCCGCCGTATGGATCGGGGACGTCGCGGTCACCGGTGGCGGCGGCAGGGTCGAAGTCGCGCAGCAGCACGACCTTCGCGGCCTGCTCGTCGTCCGGGGCGAGCCGCCGCAGGTCGTCGACGTTGTACCGGTCCAGGCCGACGACGAGGTCGTAGTCGGCGAAGTCGGGCGGCCCGAACTGGCGGGCAACGTGCCGGCTCCCGTCGTACCCCCTCCGCTTGAGCGCCTGCACTGCGGGTGGGTTGGCGCCGCCACCGATGTGCCACGAACCGGTCCCCGCGCTGTCGACCTGCACCCGCAGGCCGGCATCGGCGACCAACCGGCGCATGACGACGGTGGCCATCGGAGAGCGGCAGATGTTGCCGAGGCAGACGAAGCAGATCCGGTACGGCGGCATGCGCCCATCCTCGCCTACGGCGCACGCCCATTCCGAGTTGCCCGTTCCGAGTTGTCAGCGGTTTCGCGTCACCGGTGACGCGACACCGCTGACAATGTGGTTGGCCCGGCTGGATAGGGTCGGGACAGCCGTCCGGAGGGGGCCACACGACGTGCCCGAAGTAGATGCCGAGTTCACCGCGCTTCCGTTGCGCCAACTCGCCGATGCCGCGCTGAGTCGAGCCCGGGAACTCGGTGCCGAGCACGCGGACCTCCGGGTCGAGCGGGTTCGTTCCCAGAACGTCGGCCTGCGAGACGCCCGCGTGGAGTACTCCCGCGACGGGGAGGAGGTCGGCTTGGCGGTGCGGCTCGTGCACGAGGGAACCTGGGGATTCGCCGCCGGCGTGGAGATGACCACGGAGGAGGCAGTCCGGTTGGCCGAGCAGGCCGTCGACGTCGCCCGGGTCAGCGCCCCGGTCAACGCCGATCGCGTCGAACTCGCCGACGAGCCGGTGTACGCCGACGCGACCCACGTCTCGGCGTATGACGTGGATCCCTTCGGTGTGCCGGACCCGCAGAAGCTCGCCCTGCTGACCGATCTCTGCGAGCGGCTGTTCGCGGCGGACGGGGTCGACCACGTTAACGCGTCGCTCCTGGCAGTTAAGGAGAACAAGTTCTACGCTGACCTCGCCGGCACGACGACTACCCAACAGCGGGTGCGGATCGTGCCGGAGTTCACCGCGGTCGCCGTCGACCGGGCGCAGGGCGGCTTCGAGACCATGCGGACGGTCAACCCGCCGGTCGGCCGGGGCTGGGAGTACCTCACCGGCACCGGCTGGGACTTCGAGGCCGAACTCGCCGAACTGCCGGAACTGCTCGCCGCGCGCACCAAGGCGCCGAGCGTCCGGGCCGGACGCTACGACCTCGTCATCCATCCGTCGCAGCTCTGGCTAACCATCCACGAGTCGATCGGCCATGCCACCGAACTGGACCGGGCCCTCGGTTACGAGGCGGCGTACGCCGGTACGTCGTTCGCGACCGTCGACAAACTGAACTCGCTGCAGTACGGCTCGCCGGTCATGCAGGTGACCGGTGACCGCGTGGTCGAGCACGGCCTGTCGACCATCGGGTTCGACGACGAGGGGGTGGCCGGGCAACAGTGGGACATCGTCCGCGACGGCGTACTCGTCGGCTATCAGACCGACCGGAACATGGCACGCCTGATGAACCTCGGCCGCTCCAACGGCTGCGCGTTCGCCGACTCCTCCGGACACGTGCCGGTGCAGCGGATGGCGAACGTGTCGCTGCAGCCCGCGACGGACGGACCGTCCACTGAGGACTTGATCTCCGGGGTCGAGAAGGGCCTGTACGTCGTCGGCGACAAGAGCTGGTCGATCGACATGCAGCGCTACAACTTCCAGTTCACCGCGCAGCGCTTCTACCTGATCGAGAACGGCCGGCTCGTCGGACAGGTGCGGGATGCGGCGTACCAAGCGACGACGACCGATTTCTGGGGAGCCATGGAGGCGGTGGGCGGGCCACAGACCTACGAACTGCAGGGCTCGTTCACCTGCGGCAAGGCGCAACCCGGACAGGGCGCGCCGGTGAGCCACGGTTGCCCATCGGCGCTGTTCCGCGGGATCAACATCCTCAACACGGTGACCGAGGCGGGCCGATGAATTACAACGCGTTTTCCGCTGCGGAGGAACCTGCCACTGCGGACGCGTTTCCCGCAACGGAAGTACAGCTATGACCGGCTTCGCTCCCATCCTGCGGGGGCAGGAGATCGTCGAGCGGGCCCTGGCGATCTCGCGCGCGGACAGCTGCATCGTCATCGTCAACGACCGCACCGAAGCAAACCTGCGGTGGGCGAGTAACAGCCTGACGACGAACGGCGCCATGCGGTCGCGGAACGTGGCGGTCGTCAGCATCGTGGACGGTGCTGTCGGCTCGGTCGGTCGAAGTGTGTCCAGCGTGGAGGAGTTGGCGTTGCTCGTGAGCGCGTCGGAGCGGGCGGCGCGTGAGGCGAGCCCTGCTGAGGACGTGATGCCGCTGGTGGAGGCAGGCGACCCGGCGGGTGCGTGGGACGAGCCACCGGCGGAGACGTCGATCGGGGTATTCCGCGAGTTTGCGCCGGCGCTGGGTGAGGCCTTCGGCCAGGCCAAGGCGGCAGACCGGCTGCTGTTCGGGTTCGCCGAGCACATCATGACGACGACGTTCCTCGGGACGTCTACCGGGCTGCGGTTGCGCTACGACCAGCCGACCGGGCGGGTCGAGCTCAACGGCAAGACCGGTGATCGGGCCCGCTCGGTGTGGGCCGGGGTCGGGACCCGCGACTTCTCCGACGTCGACATCGCGGCGCTGGTACAGCAGGTGTCGGGCAAGCTCGACTGGGGTTCCCGCCAGGTGGAGTTGCCGGCCGGCCGGTACGAGACGCTGCTGCCACCGACCGCCGTGGCCGACCTCATGGTCTACCTGTACTGGGTGGCGGAGATGCGGGAGGCCGAGCAGGGCAGGACCGTGTTCTCCCAGCGCGGGGGCGGTACCCGGATCGGCGAGAAGCTCGCCTCACATCCGGTCAACCTGCGCAGCGACCCGCACGAGCCCGGCCTGGAGACCGCACCGTTCCTCGCCACGTCGGTGTCCGGGCAGGGTACGTCGGTGTTCGACAACGGCATGCCAACCGGGCGCATCGACTGGATCCGCGACGGCGAACTGCGCAATCTGGTGACGCCGCGCTGGTGGGCGGCCAAGTCGGAGGCGACGCCGACGGCGTACATCGAGAATCTGATCCTGGAAGATCCCGCCGGCGGCAGGTCCACCGAGGAGATGATCGCCGGTACCGAGCGCGGGCTGCTACTGACCACCCTCTGGTACATCCGTGAGGTGGATCCCCAGACGCTGCTGCTCACCGGGCTGACCCGTGACGGCGTGTTCCTGATCGAGGGCGGTGAGGTGACTGCGGCGGTGAACAACTACCGATTTAACGAGAGCCCGGTCGACCTGCTCGGCCGGATGACCGAGGTCGGGCAGAGCGAGCGAACCCTGCCGCGGGAGTGGAACGACTACTTCACCCGCGCGGCGATGCCGACCCTGCGCATCCCCGACTTCAACATGAGCTCGGTCTCCCCCGCCTCGTAGCGCGCACCGCCGCTTCGTAGCGCATTCCGCCGCGTTCCAAGATGCCGACGCCGGGTCAACCAACCGAGCGGCGCGACTTTGTGATTCATTTCGCAAGCGGTTGGGGAGACGGGAGCTTAGTCGTTCGCTAACCTGGGCAGACCTCACGTTGCCCAGCCGCCCGAGCGTTCGACTCGTGGTGGCCTTCAAGGCAATCGCGGCGGCAGGAACTACCCAAGACGACGCCACGGCTGACCGGTTGGAGTGAGCAGATGACGACCTCGGTGATCCCGGGACTGGACAACCCGCCCACGACGCACGCCGAGCTGACCGCCTGGGTCAGCGAGGTGGCCAAGTTGACCACACCCGAGCGGGTCGAGTGGTGCGACGGGTCGCAGGAGGAGTGGACCCGCCTGACCGACCTCCTCGTCGACAGCGGCACGTTCACCCGCCTGACGAAGAAGCCGAATTCCTTCCATGCCGCCTCCGACCCGAGCGACGTGGCCCGGGTCGAGGACCGCACCTACATCTGCTCGCTGCTCGAGGCCGACGCCGGCCCCACCAACAACTGGATGGACCCGGCGGAGATGAAGTCCACGATGACCGATCTGTACCGCGGATGCATGCGGGGGCGGACGATGTACGTCATCCCGTTCAGCATGGGTGCGGTCGGCGGCGAGAACTCCCTGTACGGCGTGGAAGTCACCGATTCGGAGTACGTCGTCGTCTCGATGCGGATCATGGCCCGCATCGGTGCCGATGCGCTGGCTGCCTTGGGCAGCGACACGCCGTTCGTCAAGGCCCTGCACTCGGTGGGCTACCCGCTGGAGCCCGGACAGGAGGACGTGACCTGGCCGTGCAACGACACCAAGTACATCAGCCATTTCCCCGAGGAGCGGGCCATCTGGTCCTTCGGCTCCGGCTACGGCGGCAACGCCCTGCTCGGGAAGAAGTGCTACTCGCTGCGGATCGCCAGCGTCATGGCCCGCGACGAGGGCTGGCTGGCCGAGCACATGCTGGTCCTCAAGCTCACCAACCCCGAGGGCCGGGTCTATTACGTGACCGGCGCTTTCCCGAGCGCATGCGGCAAGACGAACCTGGCCATGCTCGATCCCACGGTCGAGGGCTGGAAGGTCGAGACGCTCGGTGACGACATCGCCTGGATGCGCTTCGGTGAGGACGGCCGCCTCTACGCGGTGAACCCCGAGTTCGGCTTCTTCGGCGTGGCTCCCGGCACCGGCTGGCACACCAACGCTAACGCGATGAGGACCATCGACCAGGGCAACTCGATCTTCACCAACGTCGCGCTGACCGACGACGGCGACGTCTGGTGGGAGGGGATGACCAAGGAGCCGCCGGCACACCTGACCGACTGGAAGGGCCGGGACTGGACGCCGGAGTCCGAGGAGGCCTCCAGCCACCCGAATTCCCGGTTCTGTACGCCGGCCGGCCAGTGCCCGATCATCGCGCCGGAGTGGGAGGACCCCAGCGGCGTTCCTATCTCCGCCATGCTTTTCGGCGGCCGGCGGGCGACCACCGTCCCGCTGGTCACCGAATCCCGCGACTGGCAGCACGGCGTGTTCCTTGCCGCGACGCTGTCGTCGGAGACGACTGCGGCCGCGGCCGGCAAGACCGGCGTCGTACGCCGGGATCCCATGGCGATGCTGCCCTTCACCGGCTACAACGCCGGGGACTACGTGAACCACTGGGTGCAAACCGGCAAGAGCGCCGACGCGGCCAAGCTACCCAAGATCTTTTACGTCAATTGGTTCCGCCGCGGCGAGGACGGCCGCTTCCTCTGGCCGGGGTTCGGGGAGAACAGCCGGGTTCTCAAGTGGGTCATCGAGCGGATCGAGGGCACTGCGGCGGCGGACCCGACGGCGATCGGCTACGTCCCCGCGCCAGAGGCCCTCGACACCGACGGCCTGGACATGCCTGCTGAGGATCTAGCCGGCGCCCTGGCCGTCAACGAGGCGGAGTGGCGCGAGGAACTGCCCCTGATCCGGGAGTGGTTCGACAAGTTCGGCGACTCGTTGCCGACTACGATGCGCGATGAGTTGGACGCTCTGGAGCAGCGGCTCGGCGGCTGAGTTCGGCGGGGATCGACGGCTCGCCTGCGGTGGCCGGCGGGCCGCATCCATTACCGTGCCTGCGTGAAGGAAAGCCGAGGTGTGGCTACCTCCTCGGGTGTGGGTGCCCTGACGCCGTACGTCGACGTCCTGCGTACGCCGTACGCGCTGCGCATGGTGCTCTTCGGCTTCATCGGCCGGCTACCGCTGTCCATGGTTGGCCTCGGCAGCGTCCTGCTGGTCGAGGACTACACCGGCTCCTACGGCCTCGGTGGCGGCGTGGCGGCGACCGGCGCGGTGACGACGGCGCTGCTCGGGCCCCTGATCGGTCGGTTGGCGGACTGCCTCGGTCAACGCCGGGTGCTCCTGCCCGTGGTGGCGGTGCACATCGTCGGCGGCCTCGTCTTCCTGTTCGCCGTACGTAGCCAGACCGACGCGCAGCCGTGGCCGCTGTGGGTCATGTTCGTCGCGGCCGGAGTCGCGGGAGCGGCGCTCCCACCGATCTCGAGCATGATCCGCACCCGGTGGAGCTACCTGCTCAAGGGCTCCCCACGGCTGCAGATCGCCCTGGCGTTCGAGTCGGTGACCGACGAGCTGGTGTTCATCATCGGCCCCGTGCTCGTCACGTTCCTGTCCACCACCGGGCATACCACCTCGGGCATCGTGACCGCCTTCGTGCTGGCTGTCGTGGGCAGCCTGCTCTTCGCCGCACAGTTCCACACCGAGCCGCCGCCGACCGGGTTGCATCTTCGGCACGGACCGCTGGCTATCCGCACGCCGGGATTGTGGGTGCTCTGCCCCGTGGGGCTTGCGCTCGGGGCAATCCTCGGGGTCCTGGAGGTCTCTCTCGTCGCGTTTGCGGACGAGGTGAACCGCAAGGCGTACGCCGGACTGCTCATCGCCGCGCTTGCGGTCGGCTCGATGCTGTCTGGCGTGCTGTGGGGGTTGGTGCACTGGCACAACGAACTGCGCCGCCGGCTCGTCTACAGCTTGGCGGTCCTGGCCGTCGGCACGATCCCGTTGCTGCTGGTCTCGAACCTCTGGCTGATGATGATCTTCGTGTTCATCGCCGGAACCGCCGTGTCGCCATCGCTGATCGGTGCGTTCACGTTGACCGAGCGACTCGTGCCCTCCGCGGTAGTCACCGAAGGGTTCACCTGGTTGGGTACGTCGGTCGGCCTCGGCGTCGCCCTCGGCGCCGGTATGAGCGGCAAGCTAGTCGACCTGTCCGGTGCCAACACAGCCTTCAGCGTCGCCACGGTCGCGGCAGGGGCAGCTGCTCTCGTCGTACTGGTCGGGCAGAAGCAGCTAGACGAGGGACGGGTCGTTCGTAGCGTCGCCATCGACACGCCGGCTGTCTGAGCGCAGCAGGGCGAGCGACAACCCGGCCGCGACCATGCACAGCGCCGCGGCGGCGAACCAGGCAAGGTCGTAACTGCCCTGCTCGGTGCGGAGGATGCCCGCCGCCGAGGCGGCGATCGCTGCCCCGACCTGGTGGCTGGCGAACACCCACCCGAACACCATCGTCCCGTCGGCGCCGAACTCCTCGCGGCACAGCGCGACGGTGGGCGGCACCGTCGCGATCCAGTCCAGGCCGTAGAAGACGATGAACAGCAGCATGCTGGCGTCAGGGACGGCGCTGAACAGGAACGGCAGCGCGACCAACGACAGACCGCGCAGCCCGTAGTACCAGGCGAGGAGCAGCCTGCTGTTCACCCGGTCGGTCAGCCAGCCGGATGCGATGGTCCCGACTATGTCGAAGAAGCCGACGAGAGCCAGCAGGCCGGCGGCGGTCGTCCCCGGCATGCCGTGGTCATGGGCGGCCGGGATGAAGTGGGGGCCGACCAGGCCGACCGTTGTCGCGCCGCAGATGGCGAAACCGCCGGCCAGCAACCAAAAGGCCGTTCGGTGCGATGCCCGTCGCAGGGCGTCGATCGCGGCCCGCGCCGGCCCCACAGATCGTGTGTTCAGGGACACCATCGGCGGTGCGGCGCCGCCGTACGGCTCGACGCCGATGTCCTCCGGGCGGTCGGTCAGAAAGGCGAGGACCAGTGGGATCACGGCGATTGCGGCGCCGGCCACGACGAGGGAGGCAGCGCGCCAGCCCGTCTCCTCGGCCAGCAACGCGAGGACGGGCAGAAAGACCAGTTGGCCCGCGGTGCCCCCGGCGGTGAGGATGCCGGTGACGAGGCCCGGGAGCGGGTGAACCAGCGGTTGGCCACGGTCGCGGCGAAGACCAACGCCATCGAGCCGGTACCCAGCCCCACCAACAGACCCCAGCACATCACCAGCTGCCAGCTGGCCGTCATGAACACGGTGAGGCCGCTTCCGGCGGCGACGACGACAAGCGCGGAGGAGATGACGCGCCGCAGGCCGAAGCGGTCCATCAGCGCCGCCGCGAAGGGCGCGGTCAGGCCGTACAGGAGCAGGTTGACAGAGACGGCGAAGGAGATCGTCGCGGTGGACCAGCCGAACTCCTCCCGCAGCGGCACCAGCAGTACGCCGGGCGTGGACCGGAACCCGGCCGCGCCGACCAGGGCTACCAGGGCGACCGCGGCCACGATCCAGGCCCGGTGCGGACGCTGCCGCAGCGCCGCCGGCAGCACGCTCACTGGCGCACCTCGCGGCGCCTGCCCCGAGGGGCCTGCGCCAGACCTGTCCCGGGCATGCGAGCACCTTAGGCCGATAGACCAGCGCAGGCGATCGTCTGGTCGCCGTTCCCGACACCCTGGACGCCGGGCCGCTGCGGCACACTGGTCCCGTGATCCACCGCTCGAATGAGCCGGTCGACGTTGCCCTCACAGTCGAGGACGTCATGATGCTGCGCGCGGGTTTGCTGCAGTACCTCAAGTATTGGCAGCGGCACGTCGAGGAGGATGGGGGTGCAACGCACTCCGAGGACGAGCACGCGGAGATCCGCCGCAGAGTCGGAGAGCTGATCTGGCGCCTGGAGCGAGCGACGGCACCTCCCGACAGCCGGATGATCCAGCACAGTGTGGAGGCCGTCCGTCCCGCCGGTGTCCAGGCCTCGCCAGACATAGATCCCGCCGTGTGGTCGGACCAGCCAGAGCCACCGGCGCAGCCGTAGGGCGGACATGCGTTCGGCGTCGAGCGTCAGCTGCCCGACGGGCGCTGGGTCGACGACTGGACTCAGGCAACGCAGCAGACGGTGTGGCATGGCGGGGACTGTGCTAATGCGGCTGGCGCGGTGGTGAGATCAGCGGCGACCCGGCGACCGGTCAGGAGGACGACGAGTGCCGCGAGCGCATCTAGGACTGGTGGAACGAGCACCATGTGCCGGGTTTCGAGGAGCGGGGCGGCGGGTAACCGCTGCGATTCTTCCGCGGAAGAATTTCGGCAACCCCTTCCCCGGCGCCACGGCGCCTGGGCGTTGTCCACGCCGCCCTGGACGCGCACAGCGTCGAAAAACCAGATGCGCTCGTCGCGGATGACTACTACTGTCATCCGACCGTGTCTGCTGATCCGATCCTGACAGCCGAACGCCACCACCTAGAGAAGTCCACCACCGCGCTGGAGCACATGCGGCGCAGCGCCGAGGCCATCACCGACGGCGGAGTGGACGCTTTCGCCAGCGAGTCTCTCGGCGCCGCTCGCTCGCGCCGGCTCAAGGCGCTGGCCGACGACGGAACGGTGCCGCCGTTCTTCGGCCGCACCGACCGCTCGGACACCGCCGAGACCTTCCACATCGGGCGCCGGCATGTTCGGGACGACCAGGGCGACCCACTGGTCATCGACTGGCGGGCGCCGATGTCAACCACCTTCTACCGGGCCACATCCGCAGACCCGCAGGGCGTGCGACTGCGGCGACGGTTCGGCTTCGCAGGCCCGCTTCTGACGTCGTACGAGGACGAACTGCTCGAGCTCGGGGGGCGCCCCGGGGAATCGCAGATCCTGCTGGCTGAGATCGAACGTCCTCGCGTCGGCCCGATGCGCGACATCGTCGCGACCATCCAGCCGGACCAGGACGAGATCGTCCGCGCACCCATCGAGGTGTCGATCTGCGTGCAGGGCGCGCCGGGCACCGGTAAGACGGCGGTCGGCCTGCACCGGGCGGCGTACCTCCTCTACACCTACCCCGAGCGGCTCCGGCAGGCCGGCGTCCTTGTCGTCGGGCCCAACCGGGCCTTTCTCGGCTACATCGCCGCCGTCCTTCCCGCGCTCGGTGAGGGCGGGGTCGAGCAAGCGAGCATCGTCGAGCTGACCGCCTCCGTCCCCGTCCGGGCCGAGGACACACCGGAGGTCGCCACGCTCAAGGGCGACGCGCGGATGGCCGAGGTGCTGCGCAGGGCGGTGTACGGCGGGATACGCAAGCCGACGGATTCCCTCGCCGTCCCCCTGGCTGGGCGGCGCTACCGGGTGTCGGAGCAGTCGCTGCGTCGCTGCGTCGACGACCTGCGGCGTTCGGACGTGCGGTACTCCGCCGGCCGTGAGCGGCTCGCCCTGGCGATCGCCGAGAACGCCCGGCGGCAGAAGGAGGCCGGCGGCGGCAGTCCCACGGACGCCGAGATGCGCCGCGCCGCGCGCTCGGACGAGGTGACCGCCTTCTTGGCGGAGGTGTGGCCGGCCGTCGACGCTCCATCCCTGATCGCGTCCCTGTTGGGTACGCCGGCCGCTCTGGCCCGCGCCGCCCGCGGCATCCTGACCGACGAGGAGCAGGCGCTGCTCCGGTGGGTGCGGCCACCCCGATCGGTCGCATCAGCCAGCTGGTCGGCCGCCGACACGGTGCTCGTGGACGAGGTTGCCGGACTGCTGGAGCGCACACCGTCGTACGGGCACATCGTCCTGGATGAGGCACAGGATCTGTCACCCATGCAGTACCGTGCCATCGCCCGCCGGTCGAGTACCGGCTCGATCACGGTGCTCGGTGACGTGGCGCAGGGGACGTCGCCCTGGTCCAGCACCGACTGGCTGACGAGCCTGCGCCACCTCGACAAGCCGGAGGCCGTCGTGCAGCCGCTGACCCGGGGCTACCGGGTGCCGGGGGAGGTGCTGGCGTACGCGAACCGGCTGTTGCCGCATCTCGGCGTCTCACTCAAGGCCGTCACCTCGGTGCGCCACGGAGATCATTCGCTGGCCGTCCGCAGTGTGTCCCGAGTGGACGGCGCTGCTGTGAACGAGGCGGACCGGCTGCTCGGCTTCGAGGGCTCGGTCGGCGTGATCTGCTCCGATGCATCAGTAGCCAGGCTGACCGCGGGTCTGGCCCGGGCGGGCCTGGACCCGCAGGTGCTCACCGACGAGGCGGCCGGCCCGCGGCTGTCCGTCGTACCGGCGTCGCTGGCGAAGGGCCTGGAGTTCGACTCGGTGCTCGTCGTGGAACCGGCCGACATCGTCGCCGCCGAGCCGCGCGGGCTGAACCGCCTCTACGTCGTGTTGACCCGAGCGGTCAGCCGCCTCGTGGTCGTCCACGCCGAGCCGCTGCCCGCCGAGCTCCAGTAGGGCGACAGCGCGCCGATCGACTGCTGCTGAATGATGGTGATTCCCCTCAAGCGGGCCCCCTTCCGTGCCGATGCACAGAACAGCCCGGTCGGAGGAGTAGGAGACCACGGGACTCATGGATCAAGAAGACGTTCGGGTGGCGGTCAAGGACAGTGTCGGTGACGGTGCCGTCGAATGGTGCATCAAGGTGTGCGCCGCCTTCGTCGGTGCTGCACTTCTCGTGTCCTTCGCCGCGGCGTACCTCCTCTTCGGTTTCCTGGCGCTGGTGACGTACCCGATCCGGCGTACGCCGGACGTCGCGTACATGTGGCCGGCCGGCTGGGGCGGGAGAGCCTCGCCCCTGCTCCCCAGGAAACCGCGGACGTCTGACGCAACCGGCTTCGCTGTGCTGCCCGGAGGCCGGGCGCTGGCCCCGGCGCGTGCTGCCCGACAAAGTCCGGCGCTGGCCCGGCTGCAGGGACCGGTGACCAGGCAAGGATGATCCGCCGGTGGATCTCATCGCGTGGCTCTTCGCCGTCAGCGGTATCGCAGCGCTAATGGCGGCGCTGCTGCCGAGCGCGTTGCACCGGTTGCCGCTGTCCATGCCGATGGTCTTTCTCGGGGCAGGCATCGCCAGCTGGTGGATCTTCGACGGCCTCTTCACCCCCGACCCGCTCGCCCAGGGCGCGGTCACCGAGCACCTGACCGAGGTGTGCGTGATCATCGCGCTGATGGGGGCGGGGCTGGCCATCGACCGGCCGATCGGCTGGCGGCGGTGGATCTCGACCTGGGGGCTGCTCGCCATCACCATGCCGCTGACGATCGTTGCGGTGGCGGTGCTCGGCTGGTGGACGCTCGGCCTGGCTCCCGCCGCCGCGCTGCTGCTCGGTGCTGCCCTCGCGCCGACCGATCCTGTGCTCGCCTCCGATGTCCAGGTGGGCGAGCCGACCGACGACCCGGACAACGAGGACGACGTACGGTTCGCATTGACCTCCGAGGCGGGGCTCAACGACGGACTGGCCTTTCCGTTCGTCTATGCAGCCATCGCCATCGCTGCCGCCGGCATGAACCCAGGAGGCTGGTTTCTCGGCTGGCTGGCCTTCGACGTCGCCTATCGGATGACGGTCGGATTGGCCGTCGGTCTTGTCGTCGGATGGCTGCTCGGCCGCTTGATCTTCATCCAGGCCAGAAGTAGCCGCCTCGCCGACCGGGCGGACGGCTTCGTTGCGCTGGCAGCCACCTTCCTCGCCTACGGGGTCGCGGAGCTGATCCATGGCTACGGTTTCATCGCGGTGTTCGTGTGTGCCTGCTCGATCCGCGCATCCGAGCGTGAGCACGGCTATCACGCCGTCATGCACGGTTTCATCGAGCAGGTCGAGCGACTCGTCACCGTCGTGGTTCTTGTCCTGCTCGGTGGAGCCATCGCCCGGGGTCTGCTCGACGCACTGACGGTGGGCGACATCCTGGTCTCATGCGCGGTGATCTTCGTCATCCGCCCGCTCTTCGGATGGCTCGGGCTTACTGGCGCCACGGGCACGCGCCGCGAGCGGGCTGCCATCGCGTTCTTCGGCGTACGAGGCGTCGGTTCCATCTACTACTTGGCGTTCGGGCTGGAGAATCTGGAGAGCTTCCCGAATGCGGAGCGGTTGTGGGCGATCGTCGGGCTGGTGGTAGCGCTCTCGGTGGTGGTGCACGGGGTGAGTACGCAGCCGGTGATGAGCCGGGTAGACGCCAACCGTGAGGAACGCATCAAGGCCGCGCAGGACGCGGAGACCGACGAGGCCGAGCAGAACGAGGCGCCGCCGCGCTCGTAGTGCAGCCGAACCCTGCCGTCGGCCCGCGATCCGTCGGTGGCGCCGTCTACGGTCACAACCATGACCTCCGACGAGCTGTTCTCGACCGATCGCCAGGACCCCCCGCTGTCCGGCGCGGAGCGTCCGATGCTGGACGGCTGGCTGGACTACCACCGCGACACGCTGCTGCGTAAGTGCCAGGGGCTGACTGCAGAGCAGCTCACGCTCCGCTCCTGTGAGCCTTCCGCG
>JACCZY010000007.1 GCA_013695685.1 Geodermatophilaceae bacterium
CTGCTCGACACCGGGGCGGTCGAGCAGCGCCGTCACGGCGTCGGAGTCGACCAGAAGCCGGGCGGTGACCACGACGAGCGCCCGGGAACGTGGCAGCTCGGCGGCCAGATGCCCGAGCGCCGCGACCGTGCCCGAGTCGGCCCAGTGCAGATCCTCCACGATCACCAGCAGCCCGGCCGGTCGCGCAGCCTCGACCACCGTGTCGGCGAGCCACACGGACTGCGCGAACCGCGCGGCGGCGGAGCCTTCCGAGGAGCTGCCGAAGCCGCCGCCGCCCGCCGCCGGCAGCCGCCCGCGATCACCGGGCAGCTGGTCGACGATCCGCCGCAGTGGCCACAGCGGCGGTGCACCGGCGTCGGCCGAGCAACGGCTCCAGACGACCGGAACTCCTCCCGTGCTCGCCGCCGTAGCCAATTCCTCCACCAGCCGGGTCTTGCCCACGCCGGGTTCACCCCTGAGCGCCGCCAACCGACCGTGACCGGCGTGTGCGCCGGCCAGCCATTCGCGCAGCTCTGCCAGCTCGCGTCGCCGCCCCACGAATCGACTCGCCCGGCCGCTCATGCCCGAAGTATCCGGCCCGGCCGCAGATATCAGTACTGCGTATCCGTACTGGCACCGATGTAGGACGTCACGGCGATCTCGAAGCTGAGCCCACCCCGACCAAGGAGTCGCCATGCATATCCGGATCACCCCCCTCGACGCCCCGGCCGAGGAGGCGATCGCCCAGCTGGAGCAGCAGCCAGGCCTGGTCTCGGCGTACGCGCTGCGGCCGATGGACAAGCCGCAGCCGGTCCTCGTGACCGTCTGGGAAGCCGTCGACGACGCGGACCGGGCGCCGATCACCGCAGGTGGCGAGGACTACGCCGACTGCAGCTTCGAAGGCACCGGCCACAACGACGAGCGGCCGGCGTACGGGCAGATCGTCTACTTCGACGGCGCGCGTACCCAGGCAGAGTCCGCCGCGATCGACCGAGCCAATCGCGAACGCATCGCGCCGGCGGTCCGCGCGATCCCCGGCAACCTGGGTGCCTACGCCGGCCGCAACCCGGACGGCTCGTTCGCGGTGGTGGCCCTGACGACCTCGCTGCAGGCCGTCGAAGACGCCCAGCGGGCGATCATGTCGACCGAACTGCTGCCGGGCGAGGACCCGGCGCTGCTCACCGGACCTGACCGCATCCAGCTCGCCTGGGTCCTGGCGGCCCTTCCCACCACCCCGCTCACTGTCTGACATCCCCTATCGCGCACCACAACTCTATGAGGAGCTCGTCATGCCCCCTTTCTCTGGTTCGGCCACCGCCTTGCACCACGCAGTCGGCACGTGGACGTTGGCCGGCCCCACAACCGCCGGCTTCAGCGTCGGCAACCTCGGCAGGCGCGTCGGCGGCACGATCCCGGTGACGTCGGCGCAGGTCGACGTCGCTGAGGACGGCAGCGTCGCCGGTGTCAGCGCCGTACTGAACATCGACGCGATCGCCACCGGCCACGCCCGACGCGACAAGGACCTGCGCAAGCCCTCCCTGCTCGACCTGGCCAACCACCCCCGGCTCACCTTCAGCGGCGCCGAGGTCACGCCGTACGAAGGCGGATGGAGGATCACCGGCCTGCTCACCGCCAAGGGCACGACCCGGGGAATCATCCTCACCGCGACCGCGCAGGAGCAGAACGACGGCACCATGCGGGTCCGGGCAACCGGTCAGCTGGATCGCAGGCACTACGGCGTCAAGGCGCCACGGTTCCTGATCGGGAGGCTGGTCGACCTCGAGATCGATGCGGCCTTGCAACGCCGGTAGCACCCTTCATGATCGTGAGGCTGGATTGAGCGGTTTCGGTGCAATCCAGCGCCACGATCATGGTCCCGGGCGGCTCAGCCGAGTCCCATCCGGGTCTCTGGGGTCGAGCCGGTCAGCCGGTAGTACAGGTAGGCCGCGGTCTCCCGGACGATCGAGCGCAGCTGCGTCTCGCGGGTGAAGATCGCCGGACCCTGCCGGGTCGGTGAGGCGAGCGTGGTCATGCCGAGATCCGCGGCGATCCGGTTGGCTCGCAGCTCGTGCCACGGGTCGGTCACGATGATCAACCTCGACCAGCCGCGGTCGTCGTACACCTCGGCTACCGCTTCCATGCTTCGCAGCGTGTTCGTTCCTGCCCCAATGGCCACGATCGCCTCGGCCGGTACGCCGAGGTCCTGCAACCACAGCGATCCGGCCTCGGCCTCGGTGAACCGGTCGCCGTCCTGCTTGCCGCCCACCGTCACGATCGTCGGCGCGAGGCCATCCTCGAAGAGGGCGAGCGCGTGATCCAGCCGAGCCTCGAAGACAGGGGACGGTACGCCGTCGTACTGGGCGGAGCCGAGCACGAGGATGGCATCGGCCGGGGCCTGCTCATCGGCGCGGGCCTGCTTCCAGACCGCGTACGCCGTACCGCCGACGACGAGCACCGCGGCGATCACGGCCGCGGCGACGACACGCAGCACCCAGCGCATCACCGCGCCGCCGCTGCGCGACGCGCTGCCGCTGCGGGAAGTACGTCGGCGGCGGGAAGCGTTGCCGCGGCGGGAAGTACGTCGGCGCGCCGGATCACCGGGAGTCGCTGCCCCCGCCGAGCAGCGCCGCGCGACCGGCCTCGAGCCTGGCGACAGGCACGCGGAACGGCGAGCAGGACACGTAGTCCAGACCGACCTCGTGGAAGAAGTGCACCGACTCGGGGTCGCCGCCGTGCTCACCGCAGATCCCGATCTTGAGGTCCGGGCGGGCTCCACGGCCCTTGCGCACACCGATCCGTACCAGCTCGCCGACCCCCTCGAAGTCCAGCGTCTCGAACGGGCTGACCCCGAAGATCCCCAGTTCCAGGTACTGCGAGAAGAACGACGCCTCGACGTCATCCCGGGAGAATCCCCAGGTGGTCTGCGTCAGATCGTTCGTCCCGAAGGAGAAGAAGTCGGCCGCCTCGGCGATCTGGTCGGCCGTGAGCGCCGCACGGGGCAGTTCGATCATCGTGCCGATCAAGGCGGGCAGCTCGACGCCCTGCTCCGCACCGACCTCGGCAAGGACCTGCTCGGTCTGCTCCCGGACGATCTCCAGCTCCTGCACGGCTCCGACCAGCGGGATCATGATCTCCGGGATCGGGTTCTTTCCCGCCTTGAGAAGTTCCGCGGTCGCCTCGGCGATGGCGCGGGTCTGCAGCTTGAACAGGCCCGGCACGATCAGGCCGAGCCGTACGCCGCGCAGGCCCAGCATTGGGTTCTCCTCGTGCAGCCGCTGCACCGCCTCCATCAACGTCTGCGCTTCGGTGTCCGGCGCCTCCGCGGACTCCGCGACCGCCACCCGAACGGACAGGTCGGTGAGATCGGGCAGGAACTCGTGCAGCGGCGGGTCCAGCAGCCGGATCGTCACCGGCAGGCCGTCCATCGCACCGAGGATCTCGACGAAGTCCGAGCGCTGGAACGGCAGCAGCGCGGCCAGCGCGGCTTCGGTCTCCTCCCCAGACTCGGCCAGGATGAGCCGCTGCACGTGCTCGCGGCGCTCCCCCAGGAACATGTGCTCGGTGCGGCACAGCCCGATCCCCTCGGCGCCGAACCGGCGGGCCCGACGGGAATCCCCGGCGGTGTCGGCGTTGCCCCGCACCCTCAGTCGACGTACGTCGTCGGCGTGGCTCATCAGCCGGTGCACACCGCGCAGCAGATCGTCGGCCTGCTCGGATTCCGGGTCCAGCTTGCCCTCGAAGTACTCCACCACGGGCGAGGGCACGACCGGCACCTCACCGAGGTAGACCATGCCGGTGCTGCCGTCGATCGAGATCACGTCACCCTCGGCAACACTGACATCGCCGGCACCACGGAAGAACCGCCGTTTGACGTTGACGTCGAGGTTGTCCGCGCCGCAGACGCACGTCTTGCCCATGCCGCGGGCGACGACCGCCGCGTGCGACGTCTTACCGCCGCGACTGGTCAGAATCCCGCGAGCGGCGATCATCCCGTCGAGGTCGTCCGGGTTGGTCTCCCGGCGTACCAGGATCACGTCCTCCCCCCGGCCGGCCCACTCCACCGCGGTCGCGGAGTCGAAGACCGCCTTTCCCACCGCCGCACCGGGTGAGGCGGACATACCCTTGCCGATCTGCTCCTTGTCGGCCCGATCGTCGAACTGCGGGAACATGAGCTGCATCAGCTGCGCGCCGGTCACCCGACTCAACGCCTCGTCGAGGTCGATCAGCCCCTCGTCGACGAGTTGGGTGGCGATCCGGAACGCCGCGCCCGGAGTCCGCTTCCCGACCCGGGTCTGCAGCATCCAGAGCTTGTTGCTCTCGACGGTGAACTCGATGTCGCACAGATCCCGGTAGTGCCGTTCGAGTTTCTCCATGGTGTGTAGCAGTTCGTCGTACGCGTCCTTCTGCACCTCCTTCATGGCCGACAGCGGCAAGGTGTTGCGGATGCCGGCCACGACGTCCTCGCCCTGCGCGTTCTGCAGGTAGTCGCCGTAGATGCCCTGGGCGCCCGTGCCCGGGTCACGGGTGAAGGCGACGCCGGTCCCGGAGTCCATCCCTAGGTTGCCGAAGACCATCGAGACCACGCTGACCGCCGTACCGAGGTCACCGGGGATCCGCTCCTGCCGGCGGTACAGCACGGCGCGGTCGGAGTTCCAGGAGGAGAACACCGCGTTGATCGCCAGGTCCATCTGCTCGCGGGGGTCGGTCGGGAAGTCCCGTCCCGACTCCTTGGCCACGATCTCCTTATACGTCGACACGAGTTCGCGCATGTCGTCGGCGTCGAGGTCAAGGTCGTCGTCGCTGCCCCGCGCCTTCTTCGCCGCGTCCAGCGCCTCGTCGAAGCGGGCGGCTTCGATGTCGAGGACGGTCTTGCCGTACATCTGGATGAGACGTCGGTAGGAGTCCCAGGCGAACCGCTCGTTTCCGCTGCGCGCCGCCAGCCCGTTCACCGACTCGTCGTTGAGCCCGACGTTGAGGACGGTCTCCATCATCCCGGGCATCGAGAACGCCGCCCCGGACCGGACCGAGACCAGGAGCGGGTCCTCGGCGTTGCCGAGGGTCTTGCCCATCGCCTGCTCCATCGCGAGCAAATGTTCGGCAATTTCCTGGGCTAACCCGCGGGGAAGCTCCCCGGTGTCCAGATAAACGCGGCAGGCTTCTGTAGTGATCGTAAAGCCGGGGGGAACAGGTAAACCGAGTCTTGACATCTCGGCCAGGTTCGCGCCCTTGCCGCCGAGCAGATCCTTGAGGTCTCGGTTCCCCTCGGCGAAGTCATAGACGTACTTGGGGCCGCTCATGGCGGGAGCCTACCCACCGCCGGCAGAGTCGGAATGCGGGAAAGTGGACGTCTCGAGCGGCTGCGCGAGGTCCACTTCCCCGCATTTCGGGGGCTGTGGACAGGGCCGGGCCCTGTGGACGGCCACAGCGCGTTCATCTGTTTGGCACGCAGGCTGCTTGAGTGTCCACCACCCCGCACTGTCCAGACCCGTTGCGCGGCCGCGTCTTCCGCTCGTGTGATGCCGTCGCCAGCGGTCTGCTCACCCGCCGTCAGCTCCGGTCACCCTGCTGGCGCCGACTCCTGCGCGGCGTGTACGCCGACGCCGAACTGGCGCTCACGCACGGGTTGTACGTGGCCGCCGCCCGGCTCATGATTCCCGAGACGGCGGCCTTCGCAGGGCCAAGCGCCGCGTGGCTGTACGGCGCGGACGAGATAGCCGGGCCGGACGATCCAGTCGAGGTCCTGGTCGACGAGGCGCATCGCTTCGGTCCAGTGTCAGGGTTGCGCATCCATCCGCACCGAGCGGCGTATCCCGGCCGGCCACGTCAAAGACGTGAACGGCTACGTCGTGACGTCACCGCCGCGGACCGCCTGGGATCTTGCCGCCGCGGCACCCGACCCTGTCGAGGCGGTAGTTGTTCTCGACGGCCTAATCCGCGCCGGGGTGCTACGACCGCTGCACCTGCCGTTGCTGAGCACTCCGCTGCGGCGGACCGGATGCGGGCGGGTGCCCGCGGCTGCCGGGCTGGCCGATGGACGCAGCGAGTCGCCGCAGGAGTCCCGGCTGCGGGTGCGGATGATCCTGGCCGGCTTGCCTCCGCCGACGCCGCAGTTCATCGTCCGGGCCGGTGGCCGGTTCGTCGCCCGGGTCGATCTGGCCTATCCCGAGGCGAAGCTCGCAATCGAGTACGACGGGCGCTGGCACGAGGAGAGCGGCCAGTTCGCCCGAGACCGGCGCCGCCTCAATGCTCTGCATGCTGCCGGCTGGCGAGTGATCCATGTGACCGCGGCGGACCTGTATGACCTCGAGCCGATCCTGGCGGCGATCCGCAACGCCCTGACGGCATGAGATGCGGGGAGCGGCGCTGCAATCGGCATATCGCTCCTCATCGAGCCGCAACTGCGTGCGCCGCGTCAACATGGGCAGACGGTAGCGTGTGCAGGTCGCAGCTAGCCGCCGCTGGCATCCAACTCGGCGCCGAACGGAACCGCCCGGGACTGCGGATCGCTCAGCCAGCCCTCCGGAAGTACGACGTGGCGGGTGCCGGTGCCACGACCGCGTGGTGTGCCGAGGATCTGAGTGGGGTATGGCTGGTCGGGCAGCGAGCCCAGCCGATCCTCGAGTTCGATGAGGCTGTCGACCGTCGACAGCGCGGCGCGCACCGGGCCGCCGACGCCGAAGCCCTTGAGGTACCAGCCCACGTGTTTGCGGAAGTCCCGGATCCCCCGGTCCGCGCCCATGACCTCGATCAGCAGCGATGCGTGCCGCCGCATCACGGCACTCACCTCCGCCAAGCCAGGCAGGTGCCGCGCCGGCCTGCCCGCGAACGCCGCCGCCAGGTCCGCGAACAGCCATGGCCGACCGAGGCAGCCGCGCCCGATCACGACGCCGTCGCAACCGGTCTCCGCGACCATTCGGAGGGCGTCTGAGGCTTCCCAGATGTCACCGTTGCCGAGCACTGGAATGTCCACTGTGGACTTCAACGTCTCGATCGCCGACCAGTCCGCTTGCCCACCGTACATCTGGGCCGCGGTGCGGCCATGCAGCGCTATCGCGGCGATGCCCTCGCCCGCGGCGATCCGGCCGGCGTCGATGAAGGTGGTATGCGAGGAGTCGATTCCGATCCGCATCTTCATCGTCACCGGGATCCGTCCGTCAGCGGCTCGGACCGCCGCTCGCAGGATGTCGCGGAGCAGCCCGCGCCGGTACGGCAGTGCAGCGCCACCGCCCTTCCGGGTCACCTTCGGGACCGGGCAGCCGAAGTTCAGGTCGACGTGGTCGGCCCTGTCCTCGGCGACGAGCATCCGGACCGCATCGGCGACCACCGGGGGATCCACGCCGTACAATTGCAGTGAGCGCGGCGACTCCGAGGGAGCGAACCGGATCATCCGCATCGTCCGCTCGTTGCGTTCCACCAGCGCCCGGCTGGTGATCATCTCGCAGACGTACAGGCCGCCGCCGTACTCACGGCAGATCTGCCGGAACGCCGGATTCGTGATCCCGGCCATCGGGGCGAGCACGACCGGCGAGTCGAGCGTCATCGACCCGATCCGCAGCGGCGGCGCCGTCGTCGTCCCGGACGCGGGCGGGACGACAGTCAGAGGAGCCATGTGAGCACCGGCTCGTCATCGGCACCCGAGGCCGTCCACTCGACGTGGCGCAGCGTCGCGGCACGGGGAAGCACGAAGTAGGTGTGCCCCGACACCGACCCGTCCGACTCCTCCGAACCGACCGGTCCGTGCCGGAAGCGCGGGTAGGCGGTCAGCGTCGCCATCGCCCGGCCGTGCCGGTCGCCGTCGCCGTCCACCAGCACGAGCCCGAGGTCGGGCGGGGCCAGGAAGTCCTCCTCCGCCAGGTTGACCAGCTCGCTGGCGACGATGACGGACCGCTGCCCGGCGGGTACGCCGATGCCCTCCGCCGCAAAGAATTCGTCGGCCGGATCACTCACCCAGAGCACCCGCACGGCGACCCAGACGCCCGAGTGCTCCAGCCAATCTCCCAACCTCCCGGACATCAGCGGCTCAGGCACCGACCAGGCGGGCGGCCAGGTAGGTGTCGAGCTGGTCCATCGACACCCGCTGCTGCTGCATCGAATCCCGCTCCCGCACTGTGACCGCGTGGTCGTCGAGGCTGTCGAAGTCGACGGTCACGCAGTACGGCGTACCGACCTCGTCCTGCCGACGGTAGCGACGGCCGATGGCGCCCGCGTCGTCGAAGTCGACGTTCCAGCGCTGGCGCAACTGCGTGGCCAGGTCCTTGGATTTGGGAGACAGCTCGGCGTTCCGGGACAACGGAAGAACCGCTGCCTTGAACGGCGAGAGCCGGTAGTCCAGCCGCAGCACCGTGCGCTTGTCCATCCCACCCTTGGCGTTGGGCGCCTCGTCCTCGCTGTAGGCGTCGACGAGGAAGGCCATCATCGGCCGGCCGACACCGGCGGCGGGTTCGATGACGTACGGCACCCAACGCTCGCCCTTCTCCTGGTCGAAGTAGGACAGGTCCGCCCCGGAGTGCTGCGAGTGCGTCTTCAGATCGAAGTCCGTGCGGTTGGCGATGCCCTCCAGCTCGCCCCACTCCGAGCCGGCGAACCGGAAGCGGTACTCGATGTCGACGGTCCGCTTGGAGTAGTGCGACAGCTTCTCCTTGGGATGCTCGTAGAAGCGCAAGTTGTCCTTGTCGATGCCCAGGTCGACGTACCACCGCATCCGCTCGGCGAGCCAGTACTCGTGCCATTCCTCGTCGGCGCCGGGAGCGACGAAGAACTCCATCTCCATCTGCTCGAACTCGCGGGTGCGGAAGATGAAGTTGCCCGGCGTGATCTCGTTGCGGAAGCTCTTGCCGATCTGGCCGATGCCGAACGGCGGCCGCTTGCGAGCGGACTGCATCACGTTGAGGAAGTTCACGAAGATGCCCTGCGCGGTCTCCGGGCGCAGGTACGCCAGGCCTGACTCGTCCTCGACCGGGCCGAGGTGAGTGGACAGCAGGCCGTTGAACATCTTCGGCTCGGTGAAGGCGCCCCGCGTCCCGCAGTGCGGGCAGCTGATGTCGGCCAGGCCGTTCGCCGGCGAGCTCCCGTGCCGTTCCTCGTGTGCCTCCTCCAGATGGTCGGCCCGGAACCGCTTGTGGCAGTTCTGGCATTCCGTCAGCGGGTCGACGAAGGCGTTGACGTGTCCGGATGCGACCCACACCTCGCGGGCCAGGATGACGCTGGAGTCCAGACCCACGACGTCCTCGCGGCCGGTGACCATCGAGCGCCACCACTGCCGCTTGACGTTCTCCTTGAGCTCGACACCGAGCGGCCCGTAGTCCCACGCCGAGCGTTGCCCGCCGTAGATCTCGCTGGACGGGTAGACGAAGCCCCGGCGCTTGCTGAGGCTGACGATCGTCTCGATGCGGTCTGCGGGCACCCGATTGCTCCATCCGGCTGGCGGTCGGCGGTGTCGTCACCAGCCTATCGGCCGTCGCCACCGCGATTTCCTGGTCCGGTCACGTCGGATTGGCGGTCGCTCGTCGTCGTCACCGCCCGTACGCCGTCGTCGTGGAGCAGCGTCTCGAAGGCGCTCGCCTCGTCCCGGGCCCGCGCGAGCAGCGGGGTGGCCCGGACCTTGACGTCGTACGCCGACAGCGCCCGGCGGTAGGCGCCGACGCCCTCCCATTCGGTGAGAACTGTCCACACACCCGGTTCGTCCACACTCCGTCCGACCCGGCCGCTGCGGAAGCCCGCGCGGGCCCCCAATGCGGCGAGCGCCTCCCGCGCCTGCCCGAGGAAGTCCTCGGCGTCCTCGGCTGGGATGTCGAAGCGGGCGACCACGAACACCGGCGTGCCTCCTCGCACTGTCAGACTGGTGCCCCCACGGTAGCGAGGAGGACGGGATGAGTAGCCCACTGCGGCAGTCGGTCGAAGCCCGCAGCGTCACCGCGCTGCAGGCACTCAGCGCCGTCCCGAAATGGGCGGTATTCCTCGCCGTGCTCGCAGTCGTCGTCGGCGGGTTGCTGCTGACCGGCCTTCCCGCCCTGCTGCTGCTTGGTGGCCTGGCGTTGCTGCTGGGGTGGCTGGCCTACCTCGCGTGGCCGGCGTTGGAGCCCGGCCAGCGCCTGCTGCGGCTGCTGACGGTGGTGCTTGTCGCCGCCTCCGCGCTGGCCCGGTTCGGCGCCTGACCGACCTCGCGCTGCCCGCAGCGGCGACTAGCCGACCGGGCGGCGGCCGACATGCACCGTCTTCACCGCGAGCAGGAACAGGTCCGCCCGAACGGCCTGGTTCACCGCGTCCGCTGGATCGGTCACCCGGCGCAGCAGGTCACGGTCCTCGTCTCCGATCAGCCCGATGACGTTGTCGCGTTCGAGCAGACCGCGCAGGCGGCTGATGACGTATTCGGCCGCGGGTGCACCCAACGGAGCCGGCAGGTCGAGGAGGAAAGACTTCGAGGTGACCTCGTCCAGCCCGGCCCGGTGTAGAGCGGTGGACCAGCCGTAGGGCATCGGCAACGATCCGGGCAGGTCGCGGCGCATGGCCGTGAACCACCGATCCTGAGCCGCATCCAGGCGCATCTCCAAGCCCGGCTCTCCCATACCGAGGTCGCGGGGCAGGCTGCGCATGTGCAGACCACCCTCGCCCAGGGCCAGCAACCCGCCCGGCGCAAGGCGGGCAGCCAGGTCATTAAGCACTGCCTGCTGGTCCGGGAGATGGTGGATGACGCCACTCGCCCAGATCAGGTCGGCGCTTGCGGGCGCGATCGGGATTTCCGCGCCGAGGTCGGCCAGCTGAGTCTCGACCTCGGCACGGCGGCGGGTCGCGTCCAAGAGCGCGCGCTCGCCGTCCACAGCCACGATCCGCGCGCCCGCTGCCGCAGCGGCACGTAGCGCAGCAGTCATGCCTCCGGCCCCGCAGCCGAGGTCATAGACCAGCCGCTCCCGCCCGGTCAGCAACCACTCGGCGATCTGGGCATCCACGCCTGCCTCGATGTCGTCGGCCGAGGTCAACGCCTCGAGCATCTTCGACCAGTCCAGATCCTGGGTGTGACCGTGCTGGTGTGGCATCGGACCTCCTGTCAGCGTTCCGCGCTTCCATGCGGCTTTGACAATGATTGTCGTCGTAGTTGAGAGTTGTTCTCATGAAGATACCGAGATTCCTGGCTGGATGCGTTCTGCTCACCCTGGCCGGCACCGGCTGTGCGTCCGCCGGGGGCAGCGCCGACGACGGAACGCCGCAGGTAGTGGTCGGCTTCTATCCCCTGCAGTACCTCGCCGAGCGGATCGGCGGAAGCGGTGTGCAGGTCAGCAGCCTGGCTCAGCCCGGCGCCGAGCCGCATGACCTCGAACTGAGCCCCCACCAGGTCCAGGATGTTGCCGAGGCAGACCTCGTGCTGTACCTCGCGGCGTTCCAGCCCGCCATCGACGACGCGGTGACGCAGAACGCCGAGGACAGCTCGTTGGACCTGCTCACCGCAACCGACCTGGCCGAGGGGTACGAGGAACTTGACCACCAGGATGAGAGGGACGCCGAGGAGCGCGAGCAGTCCGCGCCGGACCCCCACGTCTGGCTCGACCCCACCAGGTACGCCGCACTAGCTGGCGCCGTCGCCGACCGGATGGCCCAGGCCGACCCGGACAACGCCGACACCTACACGACGAACGGCGAGGCTCTGGTCGGCGAGCTGACCGCCCTCGACGAGCAGTTCGCGGCCGGGCTGGCCGACTGCGACCGCAACGAGATCGTCACCACGCACAACGCGTTCAGATATCTGGCCGACCGCTACGGCCTGGAGCAGGTCGGCATCGTCGGGCTTTCACCGGAGGAGGAGCCCTCGGCGCAGCGCCTGGCCGAGATCCAGGAGTTCGCCGCCGACAACGACGTCACCACGATCTTCTACGAGGAGGCCGTCAGCTCCGACTACGCGCAGACGGTCGCCGACGAGGTCGGTGCTGCCACCGAGGTACTCTCGCCCATTGAGGTGGCCGACGAGGGCGAGGACTACTTCTCCCTGATGCAGGCCAATCTCTCGACTCTGCAAGAGGCGCTCGGCTGCTCGTGACAGAACTGCTCCCCGAACCCGTCGTCGACGTACGGAACGCCTCGGTCGCCCTGGGTGGCCGAGGCGTCCTGCATGACGTCAGCCTGCGGCTGGGCACGGGTGAGGTCGTCACCCTGCTCGGCGCGAACGGCTCGGGCAAGTCCACCCTGGTTCGGGCCATGGTCGGCCTGGCCCCGCTGACCGGCGGCACGGTGTCGCTGTTCGGTACGCCGCTGCCTCGGTTCCGGGAGTGGAACCGGCTCGGGTACCTGCCCCAGCGCATTACCGCTGCCAGCGGCGTACCGGCCACTGTGCGGGAGGTGGTCGCGGCCGGACGACTCTCCGGTCGGGGGCTGCTCGCCCGTTTCGGCCCCACGGATCACGCCGCAGTCGACGACGCGCTCGACCTCGTGGGAATGCGCGAGCATGCCGGCCAGGGAGTGGGCCGCCTGTCCGGTGGTCAGCAGCAGCGGGTGCTGATCGCCCGAGCGCTGGCCGGTCGGCCCGATCTGCTCGTGTTGGACGAGCCGATGTCCGGTGTCGACCAGGAGAGCCAGGAGGCGTTCGCGGCGGCACTGCAGCGGATGGTCGCCGAGGGCACCAGCGTCCTGCTCGTCCTCCACGAGCCGGGGCAACTCGCCCCGATGATCGACCGCTCGGTGGTGCTCGGTGAGGGCCGGGTAGTCTACGTCGGCACGAGTCCGCCGGCCTCCGATGCTCATCGCGACGCCGATCACGACTTCCTCCCCCCGCCCACTGGCGGCTTCGGGTTGTCCTCCTCGCCGCTGGGCGCGCCGGTGCGGCCGTGAGCTACTTGGCCCTGCCGTTCATTCAGAAGGCCCTGATCGCGGCGGTTCTCGTCGGGCTGGCCGCCCCTGCCGTCGGCACGTACCTCGTACAGCGCCGGCTGGCACTGATGGGCGACGGCCTCGGCCACGTCGCACTCACCGGCGTCGCCTTGGGGTTCCTGCTCGGCACCTCACCCGTGCTCACCGCGGTGATAGTGGCGGCCCTCGGAGCGGTGGCGATCGAGCTGGTCCGGGCTCACGGCAAGGCCAGCGGCGACGTGGCGCTGGCAATGCTGTTCTACGGCGGTATCGCCGGCGGGGTGCTGCTCATCAGCCTGGAGCCAGGGGGCAACACGAACCTGCTCACCTACCTGTTCGGATCGATCCTGACGGTGGACACCCAGGACCTCGTCACGATCGGCGTACTCGCCGCCGCCGTCCTCGTCGTCGCGGTCGGCCTGCGCCGCCAGCTGTTCTCGGTCTGCCAGGACGAGGAGTTCGCCCGCGTCTCGGGTCTTCCCGTCCAGTTGCTCAACATCATCCTGGCGGTGACTGCGGCGCTCACCGTGACCGTCGCGATGCGGGTCGTCGGACTGCTGCTGGTCAGCGCCCTACTCGTGGTGCCGGTCGCCGCGGCTCAGCAGCTGACCCGTGGGTTCGCGGCGACGATGGCCACCGCGATGGGCATCGGGGTTCTCGTCGCCGTCGGCGGCGTGCTGGTCTCCTATCCCCTCGACGTCGGCCCCGGGTCGCTGATCGTCGTACTGGCGATAGCGGTCTTCGGCGTCACCTCGCTGGTGTCTGCCGTGCTGACCCGGCGCGTACGGCAGCCGGCGTGACTGCGCTGCGTACAGTGGTCGCCGTGAACGCAGCGCCCGCGGCTACCCGAGCGGACCCGTTCGCCGACGCGGGCGAGCTCCTCAAGGCGCTGTCCGCGCCGGTCCGGATCGCCATCGTCACCCACCTGCACAGCAGCGGCCCCCTGTGTGTCCACGAACTCGTCGACACGCTCCAGGTCGCCCAGCCGCTGGTCAGCCAGCACCTGCGGATCCTGCGCTCGGCGTCGATCGTCGAGGGCCGCCGTCGTGGACGCGAGGTCGTCTACGTGCTGGTCGATGAGCACGTAGCGCACATCGTCGCCGACGCCGTCGCGCACGTTCAGGAGGACCGGTGAGTCGAGTGCGACCGGTGCGCGTAACGCACGGGGCCGGCCGACAATGAGTACACCGTTGCGAACCACCCGGCAGCGCACCGCGGTCTCGGCGCTGCTCGGCGACCTGGAGGAGTTCCGCAGCGCGCAGCACATCCATCAGCTGCTGCGCGCCCAAGGCGACACTGTGGGCCTGAGCACTGTCTACCGAACGCTGCAGGCCATGGCCGACGCCGGCGAGTTGGACGTGATCAAGA
>JACCZY010000023.1 GCA_013695685.1 Geodermatophilaceae bacterium
TGCTTGACCCACACCCGGTCCAGGCCCAGGCGCTGGGCCTGCTCGCGAAGCCACACGCCGTCGTACTCGTCGCCGCCGACGAACCGGAAGTTGGTGTCCCCCAGCCGGAAGACCGTGCAGTCGTCGATCATGCCGCCGGTCTCGTTGCACAGGGCGGAGTAGACGACCTGGCCATGCGAAAGCTTGCGGATGTTGCGGGTCACGGTGGCCTGCAGCAGCGCCTCCGCGTCCGGGCCTAGCACCTCGAACTTGCGCAGCGGCGACAGGTCCATCACCGCGGCCCGCTCGCGGCAGGCCCAGTACTCCTCCTGCGGGCCGTGCTGGTCGAAGCTGGTCGGCAGCCAGTACCCGCGGTACTCGGTGAACTGCCGCGTCAACGCCGACGTGCGCGGGTGGAACGCCGTCTCCTTCGACAGGGTCACCTCCGACTCGGGGGTCACCCGATGCGCGATGGCCATGGAGAACTTCCTCTTCCCGTCGTAGACGCGGACGTGCACGTCCGTGGGCACCCACGCGTTCGACGGGTCGATGGCGTCCGGGCACGCCGAGGACGCGCACACCAGGTCGGTCGCCGCCCGCATGAGCACGTAGTCACCCGGCCGTGACCAGGGTTCGTCGAACACCAGCAGGTTGTGGTCGTTGAACATCGTGTTGTAGAAGAGATTGAGCGCGGGCCAGCCCTTGCGGGGGGCGACGCCGTACGCCGCCAGTTGCCGGTTGAAGTTGTCGGTGCAGTTGACGTGACCGGGATAGCCCATGTCCTCGTAGTACTTCGGGTTGCAGGCCAGCCCGAACGAGTCGTGCCGGCCCACCATGTCCCGCACGATCTCCACCAGCGGCTGCGCGTCCTGGTCGAACAACTTCCCGAACAGGCCCGGCTGCGGGTAGGCATTGCCCATCAGATAGCGGGTGGTGGTCGAGTCCAGCCCCCGCTCCACGCCCTCCTCCAGCTGCCGCGAGCCAAAGGCGAGGAAGTCCGAACACTGCCGGCCCTCGACGTCGATGATCTGGATGTACTGGCCCTCTCGCACCTCGTAGCTGCAGGCGGTGGCGGCGTCGATTCGCATGTCCAGCAACGGCTCCGCCAGCGGTTCGGGCAACCGTGGCTCGGCCTCCGGGCGTAGCACCGAACGACGCAGTTCCAGCAGCAGGTCCGAGGGGGGGTTGGCCGACGCACCGTCGACCGGCATCTGCTCCGCCGGGGCCGCCACGAGTACGACGACCTCGGCGTCGGCACTGAAGCCTTCCCGGGCACCGGCGGGTGACCACTCACCGAAGAGCCGGGCCGCCGTGGCGCCGGACGGAGCGACACCCCGCTCCGCCAGCGCGGTGAGCACCGCGCTGGCCCCGTCGCCGCTCCCGCGAGCGGGCAAACCGCGGAGCACGGTCGCCGGCGCGTCCATCGCCACACCGAGCGCGCGGCCGTCGATGCCGTGCTCGTCGAGCACGGTGAGCTCGGCCGGCTGGCGGCCCTGCCTGTCGACGACCTCCAGCCGATCGCCTCCCCCGAGCCGGACGGCAGTGACGCCGCCAGGTCGAACCCAGTACGTCTCCAGGCCGGGCTCACGCGGCACCAGCCCCGGGAGCAGGAGTCGGGGGGACGGGAGGGCGAGGGTCATGCGGTGGCCACCTTCCGGTCCCGTGATCGGCGCCGGGCGGCACCGGCCTCGTCGGCCTCGTCGGCCTGCGCCAGGAGTTTCGCGGCGAGCGCCCGCTTGGCAGCGGGGTCGAGCTTGGCGGTCTCGTTGGTGATCGAGCGCTCGTCCACCGTCTGGTTCCAGTAGTCGACGGACTCCGGACCCAGCAGCACCGACCGGCCGACGAACTGGCGGAGCACCTCGTTGGACGGGCCCATCACCCAGCCGGCTTTGCCGTCGCGAAGGTATCGCTCGAGTTCGAGGTCGCGACGGTAGCCCGAGCCGCCACAGGCGTGCAGCATCCGGTCCACCACCCCGGTCACGTTCTTCGCCGCGGTGAACTTGAGCTGCCAGCACCAGCTCAGGTACTGCGCCCGGGCCGTCGTACCCGGCGTAAGGACTCGCCGGTTGCCGTCGGTCACCCGATCCAGGGCTCCGGCCACCGAGAACACCCCGAGCCGGCTCGCATTGGTGTCGATCACCGCCTCGCCGACGTAATCCTGGACGGTGGGGTAGTCGCACACCCGCCGTCCGGTGTCGCGATGCTCCCTGCCGGTGGTGTGCCGCTTGGCGATGTCGATCGCGCCCATCGAGATACCGTTCCAGACCGCGGAGGAGCCGGTGAGGAACCAGGGGTCGACCACCTCGTCGTTGGATTCGGCCCCGTCACCGACCGGTCCGACCAGGTTGTCCGCCGGCACCACCGCCCCGGCCACCTCGACGGCGCCGGACTGGTTGCCGCGCAGTCCGAGGGCGTCCCACAGCGAGGGCTGGGCGGAGACGTCGGCGGCGTCCACGACGAACACCGACAGGTCGTCGTACCCGGTGAAGTCCGGACTCGTGGTCTGCACCACGTAGAAGTCGGCGAAGCCACCCGAGGTGGTCCACGACGACTTCTTGCGTACCCGGAATGACCCGTCGACGCGCTCGGCGCCCGAGGAGATCGGGTACCAGAAGTGACCGCCGGTCTGCGGGTCGGAGTAGGACAGGGTGCCGATCCGGCCCGAGTTGAGGGTGCGGATGTAGGTGTCGACCAATGCCCGGGTGGGGCGGAGCATGATCGCCTGTACGGCCGCCGTATGCATGACGAAGCACATCGCGGTGGAGGCGCAGCCGTAGCGGGCGATCGTCTCGCAGGCCACCGCGAACGTGAGGTGATCCCCGCCGAGCCCGCCGTATTCCGCCGGGACGGTGAGGCTGAGGAAGCCGTGCTCACCGAGCAGTTCGAGGTTGCGGCGCGGGAACCGCAGCTCGTCGTCGGAGCGTTCCGCGTTGGCCCGCATCTCCTGCTGACACAGGTCGATCAGGGTGGCGCGGAGGGCTTTCTGGCCCGGGGTGAGCAACCAGTCGGGGTCCCAGTCGTGGCCGAGGCCCCAGAACGGCTGCCCGCCCCACGTCGGGGCGCCGTCCGTCGGGGCGCCGTCCGTCGAGGCGTAGTCGGTGTGATCCGCCGTCACAGCTTCTTGACGAAGGTCCGCGCCTGATACAGCGCCAGGGCCGGCAGCCCGATCATCAGGATCGTCATCAGGATCGGACCAGCGTCGTAGGCGAAGAAGTCACTCATGACCGCACCGCCAGTCCGGACTGCCGCATGCGCTCACGACCGAAGTCGTTGAGCCTGAATTTGATCAACAGCTTCTCCTTTCCCATGGATTTCGCCGGGTCGATTGTGGTCTCGAGCTGGTCCAGCAGGCCGCCGGAGTACAGGTCGGTCAGGGTGAGCCGGACAGTGCCGTACCAGTAGTCGCCGGACACCCCGTACTCGTGCATCACCCGGTCCGCGATGTCGTAGTCCCACATCCCCTCGCTGCTGGCGATGAGTTCCAGCATGTAGCCCTTCATGTGCAGGTCGGACACGACAGCCTCCTACCGAGTCGGTTTCTGCAGGGACGGGGACGGGGCGTCTGACCGGACGCCGGGGACGGCCCGGATCACCTCGAGCACGTCGCGGCGCTCGGTGAAGAGCACGAAACTGCCGACCACGGCGAGAAGTCCGCCGATGACGAACTGAATGCCGGGCACCTCGAGGGTGAACAGGTAGAGCCAGACGAGAGCCAGCGGCCCGTAGAGCGAGGCGATGGCCTGCCCGCGTCCCACCCCGATCAGCGGGAAGGACTTGTACCACGCGACGTAGCAGAATCCGAAGGTCAGACCGAGCAGCAGGAGCAGCAGGAGGTTGTTCGGGTTGGTCAGGGTGTCCGCAGTGACCTCAAACAGCCGGCCACCGGCCAGCATCCAGGTGACCGGCACGGCCACCACGATCCACAGCGCCACCTCGGCGGTGAACCGGATCGTCAGGCCGACATCCGGATCACTCACGTCGAGGGCCCGGCCGGCGATGGCCCCCTCGACGCCCCAGCCGACGAACGCCAGGGCGCCGCCAACGTAACCCAACAGGCCACCGGTGCCGGCGCCGGTGAACTCACCGACGATCCCCGGCGCGAAGATGATCACGCCGCCCGAGACGATGATGATGATGCCGAGCGCCGCCTGTGGCGTGATCCGCTCGTTGTACCAGAGCTTGGCGAGCAGCGCTCCGATGATCGGATACATCAGCGCCGCAACAGCGGCGAACGCCGCTCCCACGTAGGCGATGGCCAGCAGCGACCCGAAGATCGCCAGCATGCCGGCCAGACCGGCGGGTGCGTACCAGCGGGAGATCTTGACCTGCTTGATCGTGCGTACGTAGTCCTTGGTCTTGCCCAGCACGGCGATCCACACGAACATGGCCAGCAGCACCGCGATGGCGTTGAGTGTCGTGATCACCATGGCGGCAAGAAGAAACTCGTCGGCCATGTCGACGAACGGGAACTCCGAATAAATCGCGAAGCCGGGGACGTACCAGGCGCCCCAGAGCACAGCGCACCAGATCGCCCAGATGAAACCCCAGCGCACCTGCCGGTTGCGGTGGTCCACCTGCAACCTCTGGACCTTGTCGGTATCGAGCATGGCTTACTCCTCACGGGGAGATCCGGCGCGAGCAGACGAGCGGCCGATGTGGCGCAGATCATGCCGGGCGGAGAGCGGCCTGCATAGCCCCCAGTGGAGATACCGTCTCACCTTATTCCACGCTGAGGGACGCCGCGACGCTCGTTCCACCCGTCGGACCATGCCAGGTGTTGCCCTCAGGGCAATGAAGAAAATCTAGCATTTGCCAGGGCGAACGCTGTGATGACGCGCCATCACCAACAGGAGTGGACCCGGTCCACCCATGGTGAACAGGGGTGCTCCACCCGGGTTAGCCCCGCGAGCCGCGCGACTTCACGGCGAGAAACTGGACGGGCAGCGAGATCAACTCCCCCGGCCCGTGCGCGACCTCGCCGACGAACTGGAGCGTGTCCCCGGCCTCGAGCAGGTAGCGGGTCGTGCCGTAGCAGTACTCCATCTTGCCGGTGATCATGAAGATCAGCTCGGTGCCGGCGTGCTGATACAAGGGAAAGGCGTCGGTGCGCGCGGTCAGCGTCACGAGCATCGGTTCCAGGCTGTCCTGTGGGGAACGCATCGTCCCGAGGGTCTGATAACGGTGCCCGCGCTCGGAGTTCCGATGCTGGATGTCCAGCCCCGCACCCGCCTTGACGAGGATGACGTCCTGCTCCTCGGACAGACCACGAAAGAACGCCGTCACCGGCACCGCAAGCGCCTCGGAAAGCCGGGCCAGGGTAGCCAGGCTCGGCGAGGTCTGCGCATTCTCGATCTTCGACAGCATGCTCTTGGACAATCCGCAGATCTCGGCAAGCCTGCCGACCGTCCACCCGTGCTTGAGCCGGAATTCGCGCACCCGCTCGGCGATCACCCCGGCCAGCGACTCCTCCAGGCCGCTGGTGGGGAACTCGCCGTCCGCCGACTGCGCCTCGGGGGCCTGCTCCAACGGTGACTGCTGCACCGGGGATTGCTGCACCGAGGATTCTGCGTCTGCCGACCGCTCCATGGCCATGGGCCATTGTCTCATCTGGCGCGCCACGGTTTACTGACTGTGGATGGCACGACTCCCAGGGCAACACTCGCCGTCGAGGAAGGGCACGATGGACTCAGATCTCCAGCAGTTCCTGGCACAGGACGGACGAAACGACGAGGTAGCGCGGATCCGCCGCGAGATCGACGACAGCGGCGTGCAGTACATCTACTACCAGTTCGTCTCCGTAACCGGGCGCATCATGGGCAAGGGGGCACCGTCAGCCCACTGGGAACGCTTCGCCAGGAAGGGCTTCCAGCTCGTCTACGGCTCCACCGCGAACCTGTTCACCGACCGCCACGGCGACTACATCGGCTACGGCGCAGAGTCGCGGGAGCTGGTCGGGCTGCCCGACGTCGACACCTTCTGCGTGCTGCCCTGGGACCCGAGGACCGCCCGGGTATTCTGCACCCTCTTCCGGTGCGAGGAGGAGGAGGTCGACCCCGGCGCCTTTCTCACCTCCGACTGCCGCGGCAACCTCGGTCGCATCCACCGGCAGTTCGAGCAGGAGACCGGGCTGCAGATGCGGGTGGGCACGGAGCCGGAGATGATGTGGCTCAAGCTCAACCCGGACGGAACACCCTCCGTCGAGGGCAAGACCAAGCCGTACTGCTATCACATCGACCAGTTCGCCGAGCTCCAGCCACTCATCCATCGGGTGATGGAGTACTGCGGCGCGATGGGCCTGGACATGATCCAGGGCGACCACGAGGACGCCCCTGGTCAACTCGAGCTGAACTGGCAGTTCGACCGGGCCGAGCGCACCGCCGACCGGCTCACGACGTACCGGCAGATCTGCCGGCAGGTCGGCCGCGAGTTCGGCGCGTTCCCGTGCTTCATGCCCAAACCGTTCATGGGCGTCTCGGCCAACGGCTGTCACCACAACATCTCCCTGTGGCAGGGCGAGGAGAACGTGTTCCTGCCTGAGGGCGACAACCCGCGGATGCCCAGCAAGCTGGGTCTGGCCGCGATCGGCGGCGTCCTCGAGCACCTGAACGCGCTCACCTGCCTCACTTCCCCGACCGTGAACTCCTACCGCCGGTTGTGGGACACCGGATTCTGGGCACCGCTCTACGCCGACTGGGGGTACCAGAACCGCACCACCGCGCTGCGGGTCAGCTCCCCGGACCGCTTCGAGTACCGCTCCGTCGACTCAGCTGTCAACCCGTACCTGTCCATGGCCGGGCTGATCAAGGCCATGGGCGACGGGATCCAGCGCAACCTCGACCCTGGCCCGCCGGAGGAGCGCAACATCTACGACGCGCTCGCGGAGGGCAAGGAGGTTCCCAAGATTCCGATGACCCTCGGGGACGCGCTGCAAGCTCTGGACGCCGACGAGGTCATCAAGAGCGCCCTGCCCGGCGACATGTACCGGGTGTTCCGGCACTACAAGACCGACGAGTGGGAGCGCTTCTGCGCAACCGTCACGGACTGGGACGTCAAGGAGTACCTGGACATCCTGCCGTAGCCGCCACCGGAAGCGAACCAACAGGGAAGCGAACCAACAGAGAAGGGAGTGCCACCCATGTGCGGTATCGCCGGCATCATCTACAAGGGCCGGACCGGTGACGTGGGGCGGGATATGACCCGCATGCTGCAGGCGATGCGGCACCGTGGGCCGGACTCCACGGGCTACGCGCTCTACGGCGAGACCAGCGACATGGTGATCATGCGGTTCACCCTCGCCGATCCCACCGACCACCGCGACTTCGACTTCAGCGAGCGGCTGGAACGCAACCGGCGCAAGGTCGAGGCCCGGTTGGCCAAGCTCGGCGCCACCGTCGACCGCGTGCAGGGTGAGTCGGACTACGCCTACCGCGCGACGTTCCGTTACGACGGCGAACTCAAGCCGTTGGCCGACTTCGTCGAGGACGTCCCGGGCGCCGAGGTTCTCTCGCTGGGCCACTCGCTGGAGATCGTCAAGGACCTCGGTGATGCGCAGACCGTGTGCCGGCAGTACCGCCTTGACGACTTCCGCGGTACGCACGCCATCGGGCACGTCCGGATGGCCACCGAATCCGATGTGGACATCGCCGGCGCCCACCCATACTGGGCCTACCCGTTCTCCGACGTCGCGGTGGTCCACAACGGCCAGCTCACCAACTACCACCAGTGGCGCCGGCGGCTGGAGCGGCTTGGTCACCGGTTCCAGTCCGAGTGCGACTCCGAGATCATCGCTGTGTACATCGCCCAGCTGATGGCCGACGGGCTGTCACTGGAGACGTCGATGAAGCAGAGCCTCGACGACCTGGACGGCGTCTTCACCTACCTGGTGGTCACCGAGAACCAGCTCGGCGTCGCCAAGGACGAGATGGCTGCGAAGCCGCTGGTGCTCTACGAGGCCGACGACATGGTGGCGCTCGCCTCCGAGGAGGTAGCCATCCGGGCAGTGGTCAACCGCGAGATCGACACGTACGACCCCTACGAGCGCGAGGTGCTGGTGTGGAACCGATGACGACCAGTCCGCTGGCGACAACCGGCCGCCGCGTCGACCACCGCGGCCTCGCCGAGCCGGACGCTCAGGCGCCGAAGATCGCGACGATCACGGGGCAGGCTGCGGAATTCGATGCCGCTGGGCTCACTCCGCGGCTGATCAACCTCGAGCTGCGACGCCTGCTGTACGTCGAGGGCGTCACCGAAGTGACGATCCACAATCCCGGCGCCCAGCACTCGATCGCGGTCGGACTGCTGATCCGGTGCCGGATTCTCATCGACGGCAGCCTCGGCTACTTCGGCTGCGGGCTGGCCGACGGCCCGGAGATCCACATCACCGGCCGCGTCGGGTGGTCGGTCGCGGAGAACATGATGTCCGGCGTCATCGTGATCGACAAGAACGCCGGGTCGCTCACCGGAGCGGCGCTGCGCGGGGGCGACCTCGTCGTGCGCGGCCATGTCGGTGCCCGCACCGGCATCGATCAGAAGGGCGGCACCATCATCGTCGGCGGCAACACCGGCTCGATGACGGGCTTCATGATGCAGCGCGGTCGGCAGATCATCTGCGGGGATGCCGGGCCGGGGCTGGGCGACTCGATGTACGACGGGGCGCTCTACGTCGGCGGCAAGGTCGCCGCGCTCGGCGTGGACTGCATCGAGGCGGAGATGACCCCGGCAGACGACGAGTTGATCGACCGCAAGTTCGGCATCTACCGGATGCAGCGGCCGGATGCGTTCCGCAAGTTCGTCTGCGGCAAGAAGTTGTGGAACTACGACAACCTCGAACCGAACGAACGCAAGCTCGTCCTCTGATCACGTCCCGCTCACGGACCGCCCCGACCCGGGGCGAACATACTCAGGAGTCCAGATGACCAAGCCGCGGCATGTCCTCGGGCACAGCCGGATCTTCACGCCCGAGGTCATCGACGACATCCACACCAAGGCCGAGCTCGGCCGCTACCGGATGCGCGGCTTCTCGATCTTCAAGCCGATCCCGCACTGGGACGAGCTGATGTTCCTGCCGGGCACGTTGACCCGGTTCGTGATCGAGGGTTACCGCGAGAAGTGCGAGACGAAGACCGTTCTCGGCGCCCGCTTCGCCAAGCGGCCCATCGAGCTCGACATCCCGGTCTACATCACCGGCATGAGCTTCGGGGCGCTGTCCCTCGAGGCGAAGATGGCCTTGGCCAAGGGTGCCTCCATGGCCGGCACCGCGACCTGCTCCGGCGAGGGGGGCATGATCCCGCCGGAGCGCGACCTGTCCACCAAGTGGTACTACCAGGTGATCCAGAGCCGGTACGGGTTCAACCCGCATCACCTGATGCTCGCCGACGCCATCGAGTTCTTCATCGGCCAGGGCTGCAAGGTGGGCCTCGGCGGGCACCTGATGGGCCAGAAGGTCACCGAGCAGGTGGCCGAGATGCGCTCGCTGCCGGCGGGTATCGACCAGCGCAGCCCGGCGCGGCACCCCGACTGGCTCGGACCCGACGACCTGTCGTTGAAGATCCAGGAGATCCGCGAGGCTACCGACTACCAGGTGCCGATCCAGCTCAAGCTCGGCGCGGCTCGGGTGTACGACGACGTACGGATGGCCGCGAAGTGCGGGCCGGACATCATCTACCTCGACGGAGCCGAGGGCGGCACCGGTGCGGGCCCGCACATCGCCACCGAGGAAACCGGCATCCCGCTGATGGCCGCGATCCCCGAGGCCCGCCGCGCACTGGAGGACGTCGGGCTGGCCGACGAGATCGACTTGGTGGTGGCCGGTGGACTCCGCAACGGCGGCGACATCGCCAAGTGCATCGCCCTCGGCGCCAAGGCCGTGGCGATCGGTCACTCCGCACTGATGGCGCTCAACTGCAACAAGGAGATTCCCGGCGTCACCGACTACGAGGGCACGATCGGGGTACCGGCCGGCAAGTGCTACCACTGCCACACCGGCCGCTGTCCGGTCGGCATCACCACCCAGGACCCGGAACTGCGCAAGCGACTGGTTGTCGACGAGGCAGCCGAACGCGTCTACAACTTCCTGCACACGCTCACGCTCGAGGTGCAGCTCCTGGCGCGTGCCTGCGGCAAGACGAACATCCACAGCCTCGAGCCCGAGGATCTGTGCGCGCTGACCACCGAGGCCGCGGCCATGGCCAAGGTTCCCCTCGCCGGGACGAACTACATCCCTGGCGTAACCGAACAGCGCACGCTGGACGAGATCAAAGCGCTGCTCGAGCGCCAGTCCGACCAGATGTTCCACTCGCAGGTCCCGCAGCCCGGCATCAACGCGGAACTGGACTGATCAGGATGGCTGACAGCACGCGCTACACGCATCCCGGCGAAGGCACCGCGATCGACACCGAGTCGCTCGCGGGCAAGCGCTTTCCCTACCAGGAGGATCGCAGCCTCGTCGAGGACGTCGATCTGATGGCGTCCACCCCGGGCGGCGACCTGAACTGGCTCGAGGAC